>NZ_NPEA01000002.1:0-300000 GCF_002812205.1 Leptospira neocaledonica | reverse complement strand
TTTTGTATAAAACGACCACATTAGGTCCTTTTTCTCTCATGAAGTTCCTGCATCCCTGGGCTTCAAGCCCCTTGCAGACAGAACTTATTAAAGGGCTCTTATACGGGAAGAACTTTACGGAAGCAGTCTCTCAAAGAGATCGGCGAGAAAACCTCGCCGAAAGGGGCTCTGAAGCATAAAGAGCAATGGTTTCCTAAATTTAGGAGCTTGCGTATAACTTCTTCAAATCAGCAGCTATATTCTTTTGCATTGCTTCGTTTGTTCCGCCACCGATGGAAAGTAAGATCGCATCTCTGTGTAATCTTTCCACAGGGTATTCTCTGCAATAACCGTAACCGCCTAATACCTGAATTGCATTTCTAGAAACTCTTTCGGCCATTTGTGTAGAAACTAATTTCGCAGAAGCAGCTCCCAGAGAGTTACGATTTTCAGGATGAATCTTAGAAGCCACGTCATATACCAATGCTCTTGCTGCCTGGTAATCCGCATAAGATTCCGCAATCAATCTTTGGATTTGTCCGAACTCAATGAGTTTTTTATCGAAGGCTTCTCTATGTAGAATAGAATATTCGCACATCACGTCGACGCAACGTTTTGCAATCCCTAAAGATTGAGCGGCAAGAGTTACTCTTTCAATCTCCAGGTTTCTCATCATATGGGTTAAGGCCCCATCTTCTGCACCTATTAAATTTTCCGCAGGCACCTCTAAGTTCTCAAAGATGAGCTGGGTAGTAGGAGAGGATCTCATTCCCATCTTCTCCTCTTTTTTGCCGAAACTGAATCCAGGAGAAGAGCTTTCTACGATAAACGAAGTGGTTCTACGAGAGTCCTTGCTAGTCTTTGCATATACCAAGAAGACCTGGCCCACAATCCCATTTGTGATAAACTGTTTTCTACCATTTAACACAAATTTATCGCCCCTACGGGTCGCGACAGTTTCCATTCCAAGAACGTCCGTGCCTGCTCCAGGTTCGGTCATTCCCATTCCGCCGATCCATTCTCCCGAGAGAACCTTAGGCATATATTTTGCTCTTTGAGAAGGATTCCCACTATGATAGAAATTATTTACGAAAAGTACTTCATGAGCTAAATATGATAGAGTAAATCCAGGATCATAAGCGGAGAATTCCTCATGTATGATCACACTTGCTACAGGATCCAATCCCATTCCTCCATCTTCTTGCGGAACAGTGACCCCGAATATTCCCAATTCAGCTCCCAATCTACGAAACAGATCCTTATTAAAGGATTCTTCGTCATCATGATCCTTAGCCTGTAAATCTAGATTTTCTTTTGCGAAAGCTTGTACATTCTCTCGCAAAGAAAGATGATCATCAGTCGGATTATATAGATCTATTTTTTTTTCTTGGATTCCCTTCATTCTAATGCCCTATTCAGTTTCAACTTAAGTATTTTGGACCCACCGCAAATTGCAACCGAGTTACGGATCTCATTCTACCATGAAGACCTAAATCTTGATCTACAAATACAAGCTTTACAAATCGAGGATACGATATTATTTCGTAAGATCGATCTTACATTCAGCCCAATTCCCGGCTGGAATATTTCTAGAAATTTATTTACTAGAAAGGACAGACAAGCAGTTCTAAAATCACTGCAATTATCTATAATCCCCTGAACGGAGAATAATTATGCTGTATTCTGTCGTATTAACTTTGATTTGCCTTCTCGCTTTGGTTCTCGGGATCCGCAATCTAGGAAAATTTCCCAAAAGTTTAGAAGAGATCCGCCTAGAAATCGAGACTTCATTCGCTACCCCTTTTAGCGGAAAGTCTTGGATATGGTTCTTATTTCTGATCAGCTTTTTCCTTTTACCGTTTTTCTGGGGATTAACCTTCTTCCTTCAGTCGGATGCAAATGTATTGGTTATCGTTTTAGGATTATTTTGGATCTATTTTTGGAGCAGAACACTCATTCTGTTTCGATAAGCGCGATTTCCCGAAATACGTGCAAAAAAGTAGTTTGCATTCAAGCTTTTCAGAAATTTCGTGTTTTATAGCCCTATTTATTTGGAGAACGAAAGTTCATGAAGATCATCGTTTTAGTGAAACAGGTGCCTGACACCGAAACGAATATCAAAGTCGGGGACAAGTCCATCAATGAAGCCGGAATTAAATGGATTATCTCTCCGTACGACGAATTCGCAATTGAAGAGGGACTCAGATTACGTGAGAAAAACGGTGGAGAGGTTATTGCAGTCTCTCTAGGACCGGATCGCGTTCAAGAGTCTTTACGCCAAGCATACGCAATGGGAGCGGACCGTGCCGTTCAAATCAAAGTGGACAATTACGTTCCATTCGACACCGTTTTAACCGCAGAACTGATCGCAAATTTCGCGAAAGCTGAAAATGCAGACATCATCATCGGCGGACGCCAATCTATCGATAGCGATAGTTCCCAAGTAGTGATCCAAGTTGCAGAAGGACTAGGAATCGCTCATATTTCTTTCGCAGTTAGTTTAGAGATCAGCGGAACTTCCGTAAAAGCTACTAAAGAGGTAGAAGGTGGAACACAAGTTGTGGAAACCAGCCTACCAGTAGCAATCACTGCTCAAAAAGGATTAAACGAACCTCGTTACCCTAACCTTAAAGGTTTGATGGCTGCTAAGAAGAAGCCAATCGAAACCAAAACGCCTGCTGATTTAGGAAATCCTACAAGCAAGATTGAAGTAGTGAGCCTGGAGCCCCCTCCACCTCGTATTCCTGGTCGCAAGTTAGAAGCGGCTGATGCGAAAGGTTACGCTGAACAATTAGTAAAAGCTCTTCGCGAAGAAGCTAAGGTTATCTAAGGAGAACACCCGTGAGCAACGTTTTAATCGTAGGCGAACTCAAAAACGGAGAACTCAAAAAGATCTCCAAAGAAATCACTTCCGCTGGCCGCAAAATTGCGGACGCACTCGGAGGAAAAGTAACCGCTCTTCTCATCGGATCCGGAGTTGAAAAATTCGCAGGAGACCTGGGAGCAGTCGGAGCAGACAGCATAGTTACTGTAAATGCAGGAGACTTCAACGCGGAAACTTGGGCGAATTTAGTAGCCGGAGTTAT
Source organism: Leptospira neocaledonica (assembly GCF_002812205.1). Classification (NCBI taxonomy): domain Bacteria; kingdom Pseudomonadati; phylum Spirochaetota; class Leptospiria; order Leptospirales; family Leptospiraceae; genus Leptospira; species Leptospira neocaledonica. The sequence goes on along the minus strand of NZ_NPEA01000002.1, from coordinate 296,935 downwards.
TCAGGACAAAAAACCTTCCGTAGTTTTAGTTCCTCACACTTCTCAAGGAAAAGATTATTCTCCAAGAGTAGCTGTAAAAGTAGGAGCAGGGATCGTAGCAGATGCAGTAGGCCTTTCTGTAGATGGCGGAAAAGTAGTAGCTAAGAAGCCAATCTACTCCGGAAAAGCATACGGTAATTTCAAAGTTACCAGCGACATCGCTATCTTCACCGTTCGTCCGAACTCTCAAGAAGTAGTTCAAAAAGCTGGAGCAGGAGCTGCTGAAGCTGCAAGTCCATCCGCAGGAGACGCGAAAGTTAAAATCGTTTCTTCCGATCTAAGCGGCGGGAACAAAGTTCAATTGGCAGAAGCTTCTATCATCGTATCCGGCGGACGTGGAATTAAAGGACCAGAAAACTGGCCGATTCTCCAAGGTTTGGCAGACGTTTTAGGTGCAGCTTTGGGAGCTTCCCGTGCAGCGGTCGACGCTGGCTGGATTGCACATAGCCATCAAGTGGGTCAAACTGGTAAAACTGTTTCCCCGAACTGCTATATCGCATGCGGAATTTCCGGAGCGATCCAGCATTTGGCCGGAATGGGTTCCTCCAAGTATATCGTGGCTATCAATAAGGACGGAGACGCTCCGATCTTCAAAGTAGCTACCTACGGAGTCGTAGGCGATCTTTTCGAAGTCGTGCCGGCTCTGACCGACGAGTTTAAAAAAGTACTTGGATAATTTCGTCTAATGAAGCCATAGTAGGAACGATTATGGCTTCATCCAAGGGTATATTATCCTTTTTGGGTGCCGCAGCTCTACTGGTCTGCGGCACTTCTATTTTATCCGATCCTGGCAAGGAAAGGTTAAGCGGTGTCATCGGAAAGATGGCCGAAATTTCCAGTTTTCGGGCGAGTATTACGATTAATAACGAACTCACCGGAACTCTCTCTTATCAAAAACCAAATCATATCCATGTGAAATTTTCCGATGGGCGGGTAATTGCTTCCAACGGACGTTATCTTTGGTTTTATTCCCCTTCCAGAGGAATTGTAGGAAAACAAGACGTAAAGGGTATGACCGGAGGAATGGCCGGCCTTCTCTCAGGATACGAAGAAGTAACTCCAGTGGGAGGTTCACTTCGTCTAAAATCTGCGACAAGGACTTACGAAGAAATCGTAGTCACCTTAGGTCCAGACAATACTCCTCGTTCCCTTAGAATGAAGAGTAGATCCACCGGAGAATACACCTCCGTAAGTTTTTCCGGAGTCCAAACCGGTATAGGTTTACCTGCGTCTCTCTTCAATTTCGGAGCACCTTCCAACGCGCAAATTGTGGAGAATCCGCTTAACGAGAGGGAATAAGTTTGTCTACTTCTCGCACAGACGCTCATAAGGTCTTCGCAGACCTCTATCGAAAGACACGTTCTCCGGAACACCAACAGAAGATAGACGAAGTCATACAAAAATCAAACGACATATTCATTCGTATCGACTTGATGAAAAAAGTCGACGAAGAGTTCGAGCAGAAGAAAAAAGAAGAATCAGGCAAAAGACCGGAAGAAGAAGACAAATCCTCCAAATCATCTCAATCTTCTTCTGCTTCTTCCAAGACAGCACCTAAACCTGTAAAGAAAACACAAGATGCCGGGCCAGGTTTAGGATTCCTCGCTAACCTTTTTGGTGGAAATGCGAATATTACAAAATTTGCAAAAGACACCGGAACCGTAGAGGTAGGTTTCTTAGGAAGAAATTCCAAGATCGCTCCTTCTGTTGAAAGATTATTCAAAGCTTTAAAAGAAGATCAGATCATTTCTACATTGCAGGCGCTCCGACTTGCTGAAAGCCAAGGCTGGAGACATTGGAGACCTTTGGTTTATAATGTTGTCCTGAATTTTAATAAATTTTTCAATAATTTCATCTCTTTAGATTCACTATTCATAGATGAAATTTCTCCGGAAATCTTTCTAAACAGATCTTTGAAAATGCAGATGTATTACGCTCGCCATCTTTCCAGGAATGATGCCAGAGACATCATCTTAGGTCATGTTCCCGAACTTGTGAAGAAGGACGAAAAATTGTCCGTAAAACTTCCTTCTATCATCTCCGGATTAAATTACGGGTTAAATCTGGAAAACGGAAGACCAAAACTTACGGATGCGATCCGAGCATTCTATGTGGTTTCCAATAAAAAAGTCATCAGTTGGGAAGAAATATTAGATTCTTTGAATGTTCCTCCGATTAACGAGACCAAATTCCAGGGATCTCCGGATATCACCAAAGAAGTAGAAACAACGTTGATCAAACTGTCGGATGATATTCTGACCAGGATGAACAAAAAAGAAGAATTACACGGTCTGAGACAACGTTATTTCAAAATAGACGATAACGGAAAGATCTCATTCGACTTCTTGAACGGTGTTGTAGACGATTATTTTGCCCATCATATGCCGGAAAATATGAACTCAGCTGCATTCAAATCCTCTTACAAAGGAATGCCTCATAAGTTGATCCACATCCTTCTCCGCGATTTTCAATCCTGTTATACTCCTATTCTAGAAGGAACAGTCAAGATCGGGACCAAAAACCATAACCGGGACGTGTTAGTAACCCAACCAGGTTTATTCAAAGCTGAGATAGAAGAGATCAATAATCTTTTGAGGCAATTAGATGCATTCAATAAGAAGTATCCTAGCTTCCAGTATACCTTCTCCAATTTTAACCAAAACACTTCGGGTGGATCCGTAGAAGATCAGATCACGGTAAACTTATTAAGATTACTCGCAGAGGCTTCTGCTTTCATGGGAAAATTTGCCGAGAAGATCAACGTATTAGTAGAAAACCATTTATTGGCAAAAGATTACGAATCCAAAGGACAGTTGAACGAAAGAGTTCTCGCCTCTAAGGAAAAGGTCCTCGAAGAAGTAAAAGTTCTTCACAGATTTATACCATATTACGATTCTACGATGGTTTCCGGAAACCGTTTGAACAGTAAAACCTTGGAATATGTTTTTGTAGATATGGCCCAATTACTTTTTAACTACGCGGTCATATATAAAGACAAGTTTACTGTAAACAAACTAACCGCTCATAGAAAGTTAGATGCAGAACTCAGCGCATTAAAAGCGGAGTATGAACGTCTTTCCGGAAAAACTTTCGACGATCCACAAAACCGATTCTCTCCCTCGGAGGACCAATGAGGATATTGACCGGAGTACAGCCTTCTGGTAAATTACATTTAGGAAATTACTTCTCCGTTATACGCAAGTTAGTCGATTATCAAAACAAGTCTGACCTATTTTGCTTTGTTGCCGATCTACACGCATTAACTACTTTTAGCTCCGCAAAAAACCAAACAGAAAATACGTATGATGCTGTTTGTGATTTTTTGGCCTTAGGAATTAATCCGGACAAATGTGCTTTCTGGATCCAATCAGAAGTTCCGGAAGTTACGGAACTCACTTGGTATTTAAGCATGTCCATCACTGTTCCTAAATTGGAATTGGCTCATTCTTATAAGGACAAGGTCGCTAAGGGAATTGTTCCAAGTGGAGGACTTTTCTTTTATCCTGTATTAATGGCAGCGGACATTCTCGCATTTAATAGCGATAAGGTGCCAGTTGGAAAAGACCAAAAACAACATTTGGAATACGCGCGGGATATTGCGGAGAAGTTCAACTCACAATACGGAGAAACTTTCAAACTTCCGGAACCCGAAATAGACGAAGAGACTGCGATCGTACCTGGAGTGGACGGAGCAAAAATGTCCAAGTCTTACGGTAATACGATTAACTTTTTCGATGATGAGAAGAAGTTGAAAAAATCCGTAATGGGTATCCTCACTGATTCCGCAGGCGTAGACGAATCCAAAGATTATGAGAAAAGTATAATATACGCAATCCATTCTCTTTTCTTAGATGAATCCGGTAAAAAAGATCTTCAATCCAGATTTACGAATCCTGGGACAGGTTACGGAGATCTCAAAAAAGCATTATTAGAAACCGTCCTGGATTATTTCGGACCTTACCGTAAAGAAAGAGAGAAGATCGCAGCAGATCCGGCTTATGTAAGATCCGTTATGAAAAAAGGGTCCGATAAAGCAAGAGCCGCTTCTTCTCTGATCTTAGATAAGGTAAGAGGAAGACTCGGGATCGGAATTTCAAAGGTTTCCTTATAATATTAAAATGTACCGCGGAATGAGAATTCCGCTCACAATTCCGATTCTCCCAAACATGAATTCGTATGGGCGAATACTTGGAACAAAATTACCAGGATTGGATTCCTTCCTCATTATTTTCCTATCTAGTTCTCGGACTTCTATCTTCTTTATTTATAGATATTTTCTTTCCGGATCTGGTCCTAATTTGGGCAGCAGCACATTCAATTAATATAATACTCTTTTCTCTCTTGTTCTTTGGTAAAAAGATCTCCTGCTTTTCCTGGGGCGTAATTTTATTCTTTGTTTTGGCAATTTGTGGTTATACCAAAAGATCCGCGCCTTTTCTAGAAGAATCAATATCTTGGAAAAAAGAATTCTCCCAAAAGATCAACCAAACCTTAGATGAAGCAAAAATAGAAGGTAGAGCCAGAGAAATTTCCTTAGGTTTGGTTTTAGGAGATGCAAAAGGTTTAGACAAAGAATTTAAAAAGAATGCAAGAGAAGGAGGGATTTTACATTTATTCGCTGCCTCCGGCTTGCATTTAGGAATTTTAATCGGATGTATGTTCGCGATCTTAAAACGAATTCCTTTTTTAGGTTATTATATTCCTAGAATACTCCCCGTATTATTCGGACTATTATACTTGGCCTGCTTAGGTTTTCCAATCTCGCTTGCAAGAGCTTGGATATTTTCCGCCTGGATACTTTTACAATCTTTGTTCTTCCGAAAGTCAAAACCTGCGGATCTATTGGTCTCTTCTGCCGGACTAGTTTATCTTTGGGATCCTGTTCGTTCTTTTGGAGTTTCTTTTTTACTCTCTTTCGGAGCGGTTTCAGGCATTTTACTTTTGCTTCCAATTTTCCAAAAATGTTTACCTCCGCTCCCGGAAGATAAAACAATCCTAAATCGATTTATAGGATTTTGGAGAGAAAATCTTTTGGTTTCTTTATCCGCAGGGATCGGAACCTTACCTTCTTTAATTTACTTTTTCGGAAGTTATAGTTTCGGGTCACTCGGATTAAATCTGATCTTAGTCCCAATTTGCGGGATATTACTTCCTTTATTATATTTTTCTTTAGTATTGGAATCGATATATCTTTCTATTCTCGCCGAACCCATCTGGAAAATCGTCTTATTCCTCTTGGAAATTTTAGAAATTACTACCGTTTATTGGGGAAAATCAAATTGGAATTGGGTACATCATTACAGAGGTGAAACAAAGTTTTTCGGATTAGGGATCTGGTTTTTATTCTTATTTTTCTTATTTCTTTGGAAACTACTTCCTGCCGGTAAAATAGAAAATTCCAAATTGGATCTTTCTAATTCTTTAAAGAAAAAAACCGTTAGAGCGGCGCTTTTCAAAAAGATCTGGATCCTCGGATTTACAATCTGCTGTGGTTTCCAATTTTTATTAGCAAATTCTTCCACATGGATCCGACTCCCTGATGTATTTTTTGGAGATCGTTTCACCTTCCTCGTTCAAGAGAAAAGCAGATTAGTCATTGCAGGAAAATGTAAGTATAGTTCCAAAATTCTACATAAGTCCTTGGGAAAAGATCCAGAACGATTCTGTGGAAATTCCGAAACCTTAAGGGAGATCTATATAGAGCATGAATCCTGCTTGGACTGGATCTCCGAATGTTTGAAAAGAAATCAAAATGTATCTCTCAAATATGGAGGGAAAGAAAAACCAAAGATTGCGGGTTTCGAAAATTGGATCTTAATTCCTAAGCTAAGAGAATTTCATTTACCTGATCCAGGCCAAAGGCTGATACGATTCGAGGTAGGGAAAGATTCACTTTTGAAATTGACAAACCAGACAAAAAACGGAGAAGGGATCATACTGATTTTGCCAAGATTTCGGATCAAGGAAGATCCGAGAGAATGGAATCGATTCAGAAAACAGCTTGGAATCGCTCCCGGTTGGAAGTTTATTGGAGGTGATGAGCTCCCCGGAATACCCGTTTTATAAACCCAATGTCATCCGGGAATTCTTATCCGAAAGATCGTCTGCCCCTCTCAAAAAATGGGGACAAAACTTTCTAATAGACCCAAACGCAGTAAAAACTTTATTTTCCAGCGCGGCACCAGAACTTTTAGAAAAATCGGAACTCATCTTGGAAATCGGCCCTGGCCTGGGTGCACTTTCCCATATTCTATACGGGCTCGGAAAAAAACTTAGATTATACGAGATTGACCCAGTATATTATAAATGGTTAAATGAGTTCCTTCCAGGGACAGAGATCATTTTAGGAGACGCAAGAGATACTCTATCCGATAAAGAGAATAGCACCTGTTTTTTATTCGGTAATCTACCTTATTATATCACCTCCGAGCTCATCCTTCTTTCTTTAGAAAAACTTCCGAATTTGCAGGGAGCAGTTTTTTTAGTCCAAAAAGAATTCGCACAAAGGGTCACAAAGGAAATTTCTTCTCTCTCTATCTACGCAGGAGCTTACGGAAAATTCCAAAGTAAAAAAACGATCAAGGCAGGGTGTTTTTATCCTTCTCCTAATGTGGATTCCAGTGTTCTTATATTTGTTTCAAACAAAAGATTCCCAAAGAAAGAATCCTACCAGGTTTTAGAAATTTTATGCAGAACCTTATTTTGGGGGAAAAGAAAAAAAATAGGTTCTTCTATCAAAGAAGCTCCTTTGGATTCTTTTTATCCGAACGGCTTGCCTCTTCCGATCTCCGAAGAGAATTTAAGATCTAGATTGAAAGAATGTATAGAGTCTGCGGGAATTTCTTTAGATAAAAGACCGGAAGAGTTAAATGCAGAAGATTTTTATAAAGTTGTTGATCTTTTTCCGGTCTAAACATGTAAACTCGGAATACTCATTCCGTATTTCTTTAAAGATTGACTAACGCAAAAAAGCATTAAGAAGTTTGATTATAATATCGACTATAAATGCAAGATGGCATTTTTCGAAGGACTCAAACAAAGCTAATGACAATAAAAGACTTGCACGAAGACGCTTTTGATGAAGCGACACTAGTAAAATTATCCTTATTTCAAAAATATTTAAAAGACTGGCTTCCTACCTTTATTATGCCAAAGCAAATAACTGAGATTAATATTTTTGATTCTTTTGCTGGTCCAGGTTACGATATTGCTAAAAAACCAGGAAGTCCAATGCTAATCTTGAAGACCATTAATGAATTCCTTCCTCATCTCAGAAAAAACCCTACAAAAATTAATATATATTTGAATGAGTATAATTTAGAAAAATTTGAAAAACTAGCAGAAAATGTAGGCATTTTTCTTAAAAAATATCCTGAATTAGAGAACTATATTAACGTCAACACAAGCAATTTAGATTTCGAAAAACATTTCTCCTCTATAGAAGTTATACTCAAAAAGAAAATTCCTAATTTGGTTTTCTTAGATCAAAACGGAGTTAAATGGGTAAGCGACAATAGATTTAAAGAATTAATATCGATAAAAATAACTGATTTTCTTTTTTTTGTTTCTTCTGGCCATATTGCGCGCTTTCACAAAGAACCTACCTTCTTAAAGCATTTAGGAATAAATGCAAATGATATTGAAAAAGCTCCGCATGAATTCATTCATAGAGTCATTTTAAATCATTACAAAAAGCTAATCCCAGACGGAAATGAAACCATACTTTTCCCTTTCTCTCTTAAAAAAGGATTGAATGTCCATGGTTTAATTTTTGGCGCTTCTAGTTTACGAGCTTGCGATAAATTTTTACATCGAGCTTGGAAAGAAAATCCAATCAATGGCGAGGCAAATTTTGATATCGATAAAGATATAGAAAAGCAAGAAGAGGAACTATTTCCTGAGCACAAGGCCAAATCCAAGAAAGAATTATTTCAAGAAAATGTGCGAAAAGAAATCATAAACAGAAACATAAAGAACAATTTGGAACTATATGAATTTACTTTGAAAGCTGGACATTTACCTGAGCATTCGAGGGAAGTATTAAAGAATTTGAAAGGAGAGGGAAAAATAAAATTTTCCGGAACAATAGCGGTCAGTTTTCAAGCGTGGCAAAAAGGAAAGATACGAAGCTGGGAAATTGTTTTATACTAGTAGAGTATTTGTCTATATCAACCGATATAATGATTATTAGGAAGAATTGATTTATGAGCAGTTACAGCAATATTGAATGGACCGATGCAACATGGAACCCTACAAGAGGTTGCACTAAAATCAGTGCAGGCTGTAAGAATTGCTATGCAGAGACATTCTCGGAAAGATTTAGGGGCGTCCCTGGACATCCTTTCGAGTTCGGTTTCGACCTTAAGCTGGTTCCAGAGAAACTGGAAGAACCATTAAAATGGCAAACACCTAAAAAAATTTTTGTAAACTCAATGAGTGATCTTTTTCATGAAGATATTCCTGATGAATATATATATAGAGTTTTTTCTGTAATGCGTTTAGCTGATTGGCACATATATCAAGTCTTAACCAAAAGGCCAGAAAGAATGAAAAGACTCTTCGATACTGTCTTAAAAGAATTTTCTGATTTTAAACATATATGGCTGGGAGTAAGTGTTGAAAATAGAAAGCATGGAATCCCTCGAATCTCTTTACTTCAAAATACGAACATTTCTACAAAATTCTTATCCATAGAACCTTTATTAGAAGACCTTGGATTTATTAATTTAAAAAAAATCGACTGGGTAATCGTTGGAGGAGAAAGCGGGCCAAGAAGCAGACCAATAGAAAAAGATTGGGTACTTTCTATCTACAAGCAATGTAAAAATAATAAAGTTCCATTCTTTTTTAAACAATGGGGAGGAGTAAGAAAACATCTAACAGGCCGTACTTTATTAGGAAAAACCTTTAGCGAATTCCCTACAATCAAGTTAAAAGAGGTGCCTATTCGTTCCATCATTTTAGATAGACGTAAATCTCTCCAGCAAACTGCTTAAGCATGGTTATATGAAAATATATAACCATGCTTAGAAAAATCTCTAACGATACCTTTCTCGATCTCGTTGTTGTTGCATTCTTTTTTGTTCTTTGTGGATAGATCTCCACTTCGCTTTTTGTTCCCTGAATTCAACCGAGTTAGGAGAACTCAAATTTGCAGTTCTTTCCAATTCTCTTTTGAGTTTCCTATAACTTGTCCATCTTTCGTCCGAAATTTTGCCCGACTCTATCGCGTCTTTTACTCCACAATCAGGCTCGCTTATATGCGAACAATCTTGGAATCTACAATTAGAAGCAGCTTCGAAAATTTCAGGAAAGGTTTCTTCCAATCCAGAACCATCGGACCAAAGTTGGATCTCCCTCATACCTGGAGTATCCAAGATCCAAGCACCGGAATCCAAACGAAACATCCATCGATTCGTAGTGGTATGTCTTCCTTTGGAATCCGATTCTCTGACTTCGTTTACGGATCTGATCCTTTCTCCGATCAATAAATTGAGAAGAGAAGACTTACCAACGCCGGAAGATCCTATAAAAGCGGATATAGATCCGTCTTTCCAAAACATTGCCAGTTCTTCCAAACCTTCTTGTTTATGATTGGAAACGGAAAATACTTCCACACCGGGACAAGATTTTCGAACTATATCGATCTTTTCTTGAAGTTCTTCTTGTCTATCTGAATACAAATCTTTCTTGGTAAGCACAACAACAGGTGTCGCCTTACTTTCCCAGATCTGGACTAAAGTTCTTTCTAATCTTCTTGGCTGAAAATCTCCATCTAAACCTTGTAATAGAAAAATCCGATCCATGTTCGCACAGATAGGGTCCGGTTTTAAAATTTCTCCCTTAACTTTTCGAACAAGTAGACTTCTTCTAGGAAGAACCTTGTGGATAAGATATTCTTCTCCGCTTAATTTTGTGACGAGGACCCAATCTCCTGCAACCGGTAGATCCAAACTAGAGTTTGCATTAAAACGAAGTGCCCCGGTTAAAATTCCAGTACCTTCTTCTTTTATACTTCCTAGTTCGAGTCGAAACTCTTGGCCTTGTTCTCCGATAATCCTTGCAGAGATCGGATCGGAAACACCGAGGTCCTCTGAAATTTTGATAAATTCTTTTTCTCTATCCGCATCCCATACGGATAAATTCAAAGATGGTTTTTGATCCATTTATTTTGCCCAAACCTATATACATAGGCAGTCAATCAGACTATTTCATGTAACTCCCCCGTGATACGAGGGGCCTTTGGGGAAAAGGTTGTAAACAATCAGGCAATCATATGCAAACTTAATATTAGACTTACGGGTGTAATAAGGGTTGTAAAGTTTTTTTTGAGATGAAAAGGATCAGGTCGAATATTTTTGGAAGGCTTTGTATTCTTCTATAACCTTCTTACCGAACTCCAACCATTCTTCGTCTTTTTTAAAACCGAAATGTTGTAGGACTTCCCAGTGAATTGCAGCAGGATCCGCTTTTCCATCCAGACATTCTATGATCCAATCGGATAAGTAGACAGCAAATACAACGTCCCTGGATTCCTTTTTGGCCATCAATGGTCTATGATGGTATTCCGCAGCGACCTTGATTGTATCAGAGAAATTCCATTTTTCACAGATCATACCTCCTAAAGAAGTATGAGTAATACCTAGTGCTGCTTCTTCGAGACCTAAGGTAGAAGGTAAAAGTTTTTTGCCGGAGATATCGGTTAACTTTTCGATCGTCTCCCCTTCTAAAGAAAGTAAAAGTACAAGCCCTATATTATGAAGAAGTGCCGCGCAAACCAGATTTGTCAGGAATGTTTTCTTCCACCCCATTCTTTCTCCTAATCTTCTGCAAATATAAGCGGAAAGACTGGACATCTCCCAGATATGTTCGAACTCTTTGTATCTTTCTTCCAGGATCTTTTTGGTTCCGAGGCTCAAAAGAATATTATTTAATTCTGATAGACCGATCAACTTGATCGCATCTTCTAATGTTTCCACCTTTCTTCCTTGAGCAAAGGAAGCAGAATTGGCGAGTTTCAGAATATTAGTAGATAAAGAAACGTCCCTTCCGACTTGTTCGGTGATCTGCTGGATGGAAGAATCAGGTTTATTGATCAGACTCATGATCTGATTTAAGTTTTCAGGGAATGTAGGAAGTTTATCTATCTCAGCGATAATTTCCACAGTACGTTGGTAGGAAACATTTCGATGTTTGTAATCCAAAGGAATTTTGATATAAGCCGAAGTGATCCCGCCTTCTGCCTTTAGCTTATAAGAATCAGCAGCTATCCCTTCGTTCTTTAACATCAGAAGGGACATTGCAAGTCCAAGACCTGCTCCTTCGGAGTCATCCGCGTGGTCTGCGAAAACCTCTCCCAAGTCGTTGTATTCCTTACTCTTACCGATTCTGTTCTCTACACGTTTTAATTCTTCCGGAATGATAGGAGCGTTATTCGAGACCCTCATCAAGAAGCTGGTTCGATTAAAAGCTAAAGTAATCAAACAATGAAATTTAACTTTTTCCAACAAGGCAGCATATCTTTCCTTGTCCTTGATCATTTCCTTTTTGAAATTCGCCATCCCTCGTACGTAATCGTCCGGATTGGAAATGTTCAGATTGTTTTCGGCGAAAAAGATACGTTTGGAATTTGCCTTAACGGCGTTCATCGCACTTTCTCTTAAGATAGAAAAAACGGATTCTTTGAGGGAGATCGCATCCAAGTAGACCAGGTACCTGTCCAAAAGAACGCTTATTAATTTATCCACACTTTTGTTCAAGGTGGTGAAACGGATATAGAGAGGATTTAGCTTTTCAATGCGTTCGTTTACGTTCCGAACGCTCAGATAGTATCCTTCCTTTTCGAAATGGTACCAATTTATATTCATTTTCGCTCGGCGGAAGGGCCTGCTATATCCTACTGCTGAGCAGGTTTTGTCAACCCTAGATTAAATTCCCCTAACCCCTGAAGGGCTAAATCTCTTTGTGCCGAGTGCTCCACCAAAGAGTGGATTTTAAAATGACGATCCATGCTCCTACTTGGACGAAAGAATAAGGTCCATAGAAATTTTTAGGATCTGCCTTTCCCAGAAAAAGTGCAAAAGAATGATAAAAAACCGTCCCGACCTGAGGCAGAACCCAGTAGATCGTTTTTAGAACGAATTTTTTGATATCACTCGCTTCCTCTGACATATCTATATTTTGGTTATACGCTACAAAATCCAGAATACAACTCAAAAGGATGAGACCAAGAGAACTCACAATTGCAAGGGACTGGTTCGAGAATAGAGTTACCAGGAGAACCAATAAAACAAAAAACGAATACACCAACATCATGGTTCCCTGATACCAAAGGAATTCCCAAGGAATTTCCAAAGAGAACCAAGAGCTGATCCCTAAGGCTAGAAGTACAAAAATTACTACACAGATTAGTAACGCGAGCCCCTTACTTCCTACGTAAGCAAACGGATCCACTGGACGACTCAACCATAAAGTATGGACCTGAGAATCCATGTCTTGGCGGAGAAGGTCCGAAGTTAAGATCACCAGAAAGACCAGACTCCAAAAAGAAGTCAGGATAAAATACATATAGGAGGAAACGCCGTGGCTGGTCTCACCTCCGACGGAAGTGGTACAGGTCCATTCTCCCAATAGAAAAAAGCCGAGCAGAGAAAAATAAAAGAAGATTGCCTTACGTCTTAGAACCTGAATGAACGTTAGCCGAAGCAGAGTTCCCATCTGGCGAAACGCGGAGGAGATAAAAAATTTGAAATCAGTCTGAGAGCTCAATTTGATCCTCCATTTTCACCAGGACCTTGGGTAAGTCTGAAGAATACATCTTCCAAAGATTCTGTCTTTCTTTCGTAGAGAAAAATTTCCGCACCCTTCTCCACTAAAATTGCAGGAAGTTTTTTCAGATCCACCTCGGACTTAGGACGTATTTCCCAGGTCTTTCCATCTATCTTATGTTCCAAAGAGATTTCTTCCAAATAAGATTCGGGCGCGGATTCCAAACGAATGCGGATCCTATCCTTACCTTGTTTTAATTCATCTAGTTTGCCCTGGGCCATTAGACTCCCTTTATGAAGGATCGCAATTTCAGTACAAATCTGTTCCACTTCCAATAAACGATGAGAGTTGATTAGAATTGTAACTCCTCTCTTCTTGTTCTCTTCTAAAATTAATTCTCTAAATTCTTTATAACCTGCAGGATCCAAACCTGTGCCTGGTTCATCTAAAAGTAAAAGTTCAGGCTCAGCACCGAGAGCATTTGCAAGCCCCAATCTTTGGAGCATACCTTTGGAGTAGGTGGAAATTTTACGATCCGCGGCGTCTGTTAGTCCCAACTTTTCTAGGAACTCATTACTTTTCTTTTTTGCAATGGAAGAAGGTACCAATGCTAGTTTAAAACTTGCTTCTAAAAATTCTCTCCCACTCAAATAAGTAGGGACCGCCATTCTTTCCGGAAGATAACCTATCTTAGTTCTAGCAAGCGGAGAAGGTTCCAAACCCAAAACTTTGCAGTAACCTTCGGTCTGTTTGGAGAAGCCGAGTAAAATACGAACCAAAGTAGTTTTACCGGCTCCGTTCTGTCCGAGTAGACCAAAAATCCCACCTTGCGGAATTTTTAGATCAATACCTTGTAATGCTTTTACTTTCGGATAAAATTTGCGTAGGTGCTCTATTTCAATTGCAAATTGAGGCATTCAAAAATCCTTAGACCAAGTGCCGGAGACGATAGTTCCATTGCTTCTCGAAGCAATCCTTTTTATTAGAACACGTACGCACAATTCTACATTTATTCTATGAAGATTATCATAGCCAGACATGGGGAAGCCGACCCCCATTCCGAAGACGGAAAAGATTCCTCCAGGGTGCTCACTCCTAAGGGAATCACAGATATCGAAAAGATGGCCCGGTTTTTTCAAACCGGATTTAAGATCAAAAAGATCTATCACAGTCCTTATGTTCGCACCAAAGCAAGTGCGGAAATTTATACCAAAATCCTAAAGCCTGAATTAGAAACTGAATCCGCTGAATATCTTCTTCCTGGCGAAGATTACTTTCGGATTTGTCCTCTTCTAAAAGATAATTCCAATTCGGATGCAATCTTATTGGTAGGTCACAGCCCTGATGTAAGTTCGTTTGCCGAAACTCTTTTGGGGATCTCTGGAGTCGGAAAATCTTTTCTATTTACTCCTGGTTCTGCACTTGCAGTCAATATTCCTAGAGAAAAATTCCAAGGAGGACAGATCATTTGGTTTGTATCTCCCGACTTTCTTTGCTGATTTAATCTCTCCAAACTTAGTTCTCAAAAACCTGTTTACATAGGAATCGATCTTAAAAAATTATACTACTGAGGACCGGGGTGTAGCGCAGTGGTAGCGCACTTCTCTGGGGGGGAAGGGGTCGCTGGTTCAAGTCCAGTCACTCCGAAAGTCCTCTTTCTGATATCTCTTCATTCCAAACTTGGAATCTTACATCCCGTTAATTCATAAAATCTAATGATCGTTCCTGATCTGGATCCTGATTTACTTCTATTCAAGATGGTATATATGACATAATCGCTCTGAGATCTTACCAAAGCACCTTGGAACCAAAAACTTCCTTCCCAAGAACCGGTTTTACCATACACGTTAGCCTCTCTTTCGGGACATTCGGACCAAAAAAGAGTCTTTTTCCATTCTTCCGTAATTCCTTTAGAAAGCCCATAACCGTTTCCAAAAATTTTTGCCCAAGAAGAATGTATTTTCTTAGGAGTTAATCTGATCCTGCCTCCGTGCTTCAAACCTGCAAGATCGATCCACCAATCTTCAATTTTTGTATTCGCTTTAGAATTTTCTAAATAACCGATTTTGCGTAGTGTAAGATCCAGTTTGTCTTTTCCCAATTTGGGAAAAATTTTTTCGAAATACTCATTAGAAGAATAAAATAATGCATCTCTTAAATTTAAAAGCCTGGGAGAATTCGGAATATGTTTATCCACACATTCAATCTTTTCTTCCGGATCAATGCTATAATTCTCGAGCAAAGATAAAACTAGATAAGTTTTAAAGGTAGAAGCGGGGGAATATTCCCTTTTCAAAAATTCGGAGGCTCCGTAGACCTTCTCGGATTTGGGCTTACCGGAACTTACCTCAGTCACAAGAATCAACTCTTCCGAGTTAGGTGTTATGGTTTTTGGAGAAAAATTTTGAGAATATAGCGGACTAAAAAAGAAGTGAGAAGATAGTTGAAAGAGTAAAAAGCAGCTTAGAGCAGAATTTTTTCCCTCTGAAAATCGAAACATGATCGTTTCCTAGTCCAGGGGAAAAATCCGCCCATCATTTCTTTAAAAATTGTTTTAAGATATTCTCACGAATCTCTTCTATTTTAACGATTCCCCAAGCCAGAGGAACTTTGAATTTCAACGCATTGTCGCTCAGGTCTTTTTCTCCCTGGGCTTTGAGTTCGTCGAATCTCTGCTCCACCTTCTCCTTTCCATCGTTTAGATCCTGGAGAAGTTTATCGAAAATCTCTTTCGAAGTCTGGACGGCCCCAATCCCGGCATTGATTAAATCGTTTAGTTTTTGGTTGTCCATGCCTTGCTATTCCTTTTTAACCCCATTTTTATGCACTGCACAAAAATTGCAAGAATAAATTCAGTCTCAAACTTTGAATCTGGTTGCCAATGCCGGTTTTAAGGCAGATCTTTGAACCCCATGCGAGTTTCCATTCTACCCATAGTATTCGCCGTTTTAGGCCTAGTTTTTAGTAATTGTTCGGGAGATATCAAAGATATCCCCTTAAAAGGCTGCTCCAAAATTTCCGGAATGCCAGGCCCGGAAGATTTGGCCATTGATAGAGAAGCCGGACTTCTTTATGTATCTTCTCATGAGAGAAGGATCAAAGACCAAGAAGGAAAGATTTTCTTTTTGGATCTAAATTCTTCCAAGCTAGAACCAAAACTACTGGAAACAGAATATCCTAAAAATTTCAGACCTCATGGGATGAGTCTTTTAAACCAAAACGGAAAATACAGATTGTATGTGATCTCACATATCACTTTGTACAAAGAACATTCTATCGAAGTTTTTGAAAGAACTGAAAAACCTTCCGCGAATTCTAAGGCGGGAAAATGGAAACATGTCCAAACTCTACAAGATCCTTTGGTCACGAGTCCTAACGATCTTTCAGTCGCTTCCGAAAACGAAATTTTTGTTTCTAACGATCATGGTGAAGGAGGATTTATGCTCTATTTATTCCATGATCTTTTTAGAATGAAACGTTCCGAGATCGCTTACTACGATGGAAAATCCTGGGCTTCTTTAGGAAATCCTGTCTCCCTAGGAAACGGAATTCTTTATGTAAAAAGACCGGATGGAAAAGAAATATTATACAGATCTTCCTTTAATGAAGGCACTGTTTTAAAATTCGATATCAAGAGAGAAAACGGAAAAATTGTATTGGGGGAACCTAAATCGATCCTACTCGGAAGCGGCCCGGACAATCTAGAGATAGACGAAAAAGGGAATATTTTTACAGTAACTCATCCTTCCGTGATGAAATTCCTGAGACATGCAAGCAACGCAGAATCTCATTCTCCTACCAAAATATTTTCCATTTCTCCGGATGATTCTATCAAAGAAATTTTTTCCAACTCAGGTGAATTGATTTCCGCAGGAAGTACGGCACTTACATATAAGGAAAGAGTTTATATCGCTCAGGTATTCAACGATTTTATCCTACAATGCCAATTATAAGAACGTAATGTTCGGATTATTCGTCTAAGTCATAGATGTCGGAAGAAATTACCAAATCACCGAAACAATCCGCTGCAGAAACCAGGCATATAGTTATGCCCGACCATACCAACCATTATGGTACCCTCTTCGGAGGGACCTTAATGTCTTGGATCGACTTGATCGCTGTGATGGTTGCTCAAAGGCATTGTGGAAGAGAAGCTGTTACTGCAAGCGTGGACAAACTGAATTTTCTGGAACCTATCTCTCTGGGGGATCATGTGATCTTAAAGGCTTCCGCCAATTATGCGGGAAGAAGTTCTCTGGAAATAGGCGTCCAGGTTTCCAAAGAAAATCCGTATACTGGGGTTGTGACCCGTGCTACGACTGCTTACCTCACATTCGTTGCCTTAGATGAAAATAAGAGGCCCTGCCCTATTCCCAAAATCAAACCTGAGTCGGATGTAGAGATTAGAAGATACGAAAATGCAATCCTAAGACAGGAAGCGAATCGGAATCTTATTAAAAAGATCAAGGACAACGGAAAAGTTTAATTATCTTCTGCGGTATACTTCCGCTTCTACATTTGCTACTTTTCTGAGTGTAGAAGGTTCTGCAGTAATTTTGAATTTTCTGAACTTAGAAGAATTCTCCTCTAAGTATGCCTGCACGAATTCATTCCTTTTTTGACGATCCGAGAATACAAATGTATCTATAGAATCCAAAGTTTGGATAAAATCCTCTTTCGGAATAGGAAGTTCTCCTGGGATAAACTCCAATATTTTCAAATTCGGATATTCTTTTCGGATATGGAAATAAGGATCCGGGATTGTTTGTAGATACATCTTTTTAGAACCTCTTAGTTCAGGTCCCAAAACCTCATAAAATTTATCTTTCAGGTCGAATTCTGGATTTCCGAATCCTATTCTTTTATAAGCATTCACTAGAATAGCTATATTGGAAAATACTAATATAGCAGCGATAAACTGTACCCTTCTACTTCTGATCCTTTCGAAAAAGAATCCCCCCAAAGCCGACAAAGGAATACATAAATACATTACGTAATAGTATTCAGTGGATAAGATCAAAAAGAATAGAATCGAAACTGTCCATGCAGAGAAGAAAAATGCAGATTTCGGTTTGTCCTTAATTTCTCCTCGTACCACCCATAACCCGTAAGCTAAGGCCAGATAAAAGAATAATCTTAAGCCGGGAGATTCATATCCGCCTAGTAATACTTTGATCTTTGTGATCGGAGAGAAGGATTGGAATAGATCTTTTTTACGTCCGAACTGAGCTCCGAATTGGTAGAAAAAAATTCCCCAGTCAGGATGGATCCATATTCCCCAAACGAGTATTGGTAATACTCCGCCCAGCCAAAACATCCAAACCTTCCAAGCTTTTGCCTGGTGGATTAAAAGTAATGCGGGCACTCCGAAGATTGCCCCAAATGGATGTGATAAAAATGAGATCCCCAAAAAGAATCCGGACAAGAAGGCTTCGTATTGTCGGAGAGGAATATCTCCCTTCCATCTGGCTTTTCTTGCAAGCACTAGCAAGGATAGAAGTGCCCAAAACAAACAAAGAGCTTCCATTCTCGCGGTCCAACCTACTCTTAAGAATAATAGATCAGTGAATAAAAGTAAGGAAGCTCCAAGCCTTGCAATTGGAGAGTAATCGAATGTTTTTAGTATGAACCAAAATACCCAGACGCTCGCAACAGACAAGATCGCGGCGAATAATCTTAAGACTTCGAGACCTTCTCCCCAGAATTTCAGAACCCAACCATTTAACAAAAAGAAGACTGGAGGCATCCAAAGAGTTTTGGTCTCCATTCCCTTTACTAAACCTTCTAACACTTCTGTTCGGAAAAGCCCATTCTTCGCAAAATCTAAGGAAGGAGAATAGAATAAAACTTCGTCAGGCCATACGGGTGGGAACTCCAACCCGGAGATCCTAAAAATTAAAAGGGAAAGTACTGATAAAAAGAAAAGACCGATAAGTCCGTAAATTTCGGAAGATCGGTCCTCTGCGCTAGTGGGGGAACCCATTATAAAAAGTGCCCCCGGCTTATTATTTTAATGTAGCTAATGCTTCTTGTTCGGTTTCGTAGACTTCGAAAAGATCCAACAATTCCACAACGTCAAAAACTTTTTTCACGTTAGGAGTGATATTGCAAAGTTTGAGTTTTCGATTCTGCTTTTCTAGTTCCCGGACCATTCCGACAAAGATCCTGATCCCGGAAGAAGATATATAAGAAATATTTTGCAAGTTAATGACTATATCACCAGTTCCGGCTTGGACATCGTCTAGAAGTTTTGCCTCTACCTCGTCCGAATGTGTGATATCCAGCCTGCCGTCCAATTGAACTAGGGTATGTTTCCCTACTTTTTTCGTTTTAATTTCCAAGCTAGGCTCCGAGCGACGATCCATAAGATCAAATTCCGACAAAGAAAATTTCCTTTTTTAGATACAAAAGGGGAACGGAAAGTTCGCCGTAGACTAAATTAGTGAGGAAATGGGGTTTTACAAGAATTTTTTCCCATCTCCTCTATTCTCCTATAGTTGGAAAATCCTAAATTTGGAATATTATGCCGCCGACCCGTTAATTTCCTCCAATGGAAATATCTTGCGCGGAGCATTTTTCGGTTTCTGCCCGAGCAATTCTTTTAGGGATTTTTGGGAAGAAAGCCCCAATTGTTCCTGAATACTTTCCAGATCCCAGCCTGCCTCGATCAGGTGAGAAGCCAAACTTCTCCTGAGCCTAAAAACTGAAATAGGGAACCCAGTCATTTCCTCTAGCTTGGAAAACATTTTTTGAACAGTCCTGGGACTTAGTTTGCCTGTTCTACCCGAAAACAAAAAATCCTGATCCTGCTTTCCTTGCGAAATAAACCAAAGATCCCTTCTTAGAGAAAGGGGAATAGAAGGATTTCTGGGGTTTAAGGTTTGGGAATGATGAATCAATATTTTATGGTGGGACCAATCCAAATCCTCTACTCTTAAGGAGACTAATTCGGAAAGTTGAAGCCCGAAAGAATATAACATTCGAAACCATAGATAATGATTTTCGTGAGTTCTGGATGCGTTCAGAAGAAGTCGAATCTGTTCCTTACTTAAGACTGGATCGTCCTCAGGTAAAATTTTGGTTCTGTTTCTTTTCTCTTTTTTCATTCGGATACCCTAATGTGATTTTTTTCTCGGAGAATAGGATTTTGGAAATGGTCTGCAAAGTAGAATTTGCCCATTCGATATCTTGGCTCGCGGAATAGTGGTTACCGTGCGGTTGGTAGAAGGATACGTCAGAATGTGGATTCTTTGTTCCGTGTGGAAAATTTTGATTTACCAAGCGACAGCGATCGCAGCGGAAATCCCGCGTAGCGGATTGGAGCGTAGAGCGCGATCACGAGCAAAGCGAGTGAGTCGCCCGACTTTTCAAATCGTCATTAAATTGTTATCGGATCTTAACGAGTTCGGGTTTGGATACAAATATGAAATATTTCTGGAAGGCGGCTAAATTCGCTCTTCATTGCCAATTACCTACTCCGCCAAAAGTCTCCGAACAAGAGATCTTAGTTAGAACGGATAATTTTGAAATTCCTGCGATTCTTTATACTCCAAAAGGAAAATCCTGCGGAACCATTTTAGCGGTGAACGGGTTGGCTTATTTAGGAAATAAGGACCCAAGATTCGCTGCAGTTTGTAAATCCGCCGCAGCAATCGGTTATACAGTCATTTCTCCTTTATTAGTAGAAGTGACACAATTCCGTATCAGAAAAGAGACCGTTGAAAAAATAAAGGATCTAATACTTCATATCTCTTCCAATAAAGAATATTGCCCGGATCAAAAACTTTCTTATATCGCTCCTTCTTTTTCCGGAAGTATGGGACTGATCGCAGCGTCCGATCCTGAAGTAGGAAGAAAGATCTCCTCCATTCTTACAATTGGCGCCTACTGCGATGTTCAATCAACTTTGGATTATGTAATGACTTCCGATGAGGGAGATGAATATGGAAGAATGATTCTTCTTTATAATTTCGTAAAGTATGCTCTCAAATCCGATAATCAAGAATTGGAATTTGCATTGAAAGCCTGCGTTTTGGACGGAAGTTTTTCCAGAGAAACCTTGGAACTCCCTACCGTTTTAGAAAATATAAGCGCTGAAAGTAAAGAAGTATTCACTAAACTCAGAGAAGATAAAAGTTTTAGAGAAAAGATCTGGAAAGATATCGTAGCCAACGCAGGTTCTCAAAGTTCCTTTTTACAAGAATTACAGGTTAAAGATAAATTACATAGATTGGATTGCCATGTTTCTATTGTTCATGGATTAGGAGATAATGTAGTTCCTGCAAATGAAGCAGTGATTTTAAAAGAACATCTTCCTCGTAAAAAATCCAAATTAGTACTAACACCTTTAATCTCTCATGGGGATGTAGGTATCTCTTTGGCTCAAATTCCTGCGATCTATGATTTAATACAAGGTTTCGCATTCTTTTTTAAGAATGCTAGAGTAAAAGAGAAGGTAGCGTAGTTCTAAAAACTTTTCGTATAAAAGAATTCGATCAGGTCCCTGATCTTATAGGGCTTTTCCAGAAGATCGTTAATTCCGAGTGCGGAAAGTTTTTCCTTGGTTTCATTTCCGAAATCCGTTCCAGAAACAAAAATTTTCAACTCAGGACATTCTTTCTTAATGGTTTCCAAAAATTCCAGAGAGGAAAGATTTTCAAAATCCAAATCGATCACAGTCAAAACCGTGGAAGATTTGAATTTGTTCAATATTTCACGAGCCTTTTTGATACTATCTGCACTGATCAATCGAAACCCTAAAGCTAACATTTGGTCTTGCAGAATTTCTGACAAATAAGGTGATTCTTCTACCACCAGAATTATGCCGGTAGAAGTTTGAGGCTCTTTCCCTGGACTTTCTACAAATCGAGAAGTTCTAGTTTTTGCCGCAGGAAAGAATAATCGAATACTTGTGCCCATTCCTAATTGGGAACTGACCTGTACCATTCCCTCATGGTTTTGCATGATCCCATAGACCATGGACATTCCAAGCCCGCTTCCTTGGGTCTTAGTCTTTGTAGTGAAGAACGGCTCGAAGATCCTTTTTCTGGTTTCTTCGCTCATCCCTTCTCCGTTATCCGAAATTTCTATACAAAGATATTCGGCAGGTTCTGATAGTGGAAAAGATTCCCTGATATTTGCGCCTTGCACTCCAAAGGCACGGATTGAGATCTCTCCTCCTTCGGGAAGTGCGTCTCTTGCATTCAAACAAAGATTGATTAGTATCTGCTCCAATTGTGAATAGTCACCTAAGATTGTCGGGAGTCCTTCTTTGCATTCTTTTTTGAATTTTATTTTTTCTGAGAATGTGGGGACCAAAAGATCTACCGTTTCGTTTACTAGTTGGTCCACAAAGATCGTTCTAAATCCGCCTCCTCCTTTTCTAGCTAAGGAAAGAAGTCTACGAACTATAATAGCTCCTCTTGCAGCCGCGGCATTGATAGAACGGGACATGTCCAAAAGAGAAGCGAATTTGGAGGATTCCAATTGCATTCGAGTCGCATATCCTGAAATGATCTGCAGAATATTATTAAAATCGTGCGCGATCCCCCCGGCCAAAGTTCCAATCGTTTCTAATTTTTTGGATTCTATAAGTTGATCTTCCAACTTGCGTCGAAGAGTATCATCCATTAGATATCCTCGGATAGAATCTATACTTCCTGACTTATTGAATGTGGCGAAATAATTTCCGGTAGTATGGATGGGCAACCCGTTCTTTTCCTGAAAAAATTCTTCGTGGGTTTCTAATCTGGAACTGATCTGTATTTTTTGTAAGAAGAAGGAATAATCATCATAAGAAGGGAAAAGGTCCGCGAAATTTTTTAGAGAAGACTCTGCTTGGGTTTCAAAACCGAACATCTTCAAAAACGAAGAATTGGCAGCCAAAATATTTCCGGAAGAATCTGTGATAAAATTTGCGGAAAGATTTTCTTCGAAAAATTTTCGGTATTGTTCTCGGCTCTGGATTAGTTTACCTTCTATTCTTCTTCTTTTTTGCAGCTCCTTTCTGGAATCGCTTGTCGCTCTTCCTGTGATCAAAGCGACTACGCATAAAACACCCAAGTTCAGTAAAAAGATGAGCTCCTTATCATCCTTAAACCATTGGTAATGTTCCGAACGTCCGAATAGAACTGGAAATACTAAGGTGACCATCTGCACCCAGATATTTGCGATCAGCGCCATAGTGATCCCGTATCTCAAAGAAGCCCAAAGAACGAATAACGCAAATACGAACCAATATTCTAAGGAGGGAATGATCGCACCGAAAATCCCACAAAGCAAAAATACGAATATGATCTCCGCAATCTTTCTGGGTTTTAAACTTCTGAGTCTCGCTCTATCCCAACTAGTTTCTCTTGTTTCCCAGGCACCTTCTGTTCTCGCCCAACCTTGCAACTCCATCCAAGGAGTTGCCCATAATAAAATAGGTACAGAAACACTCAAGGTATCGAATAACGTAGCACCTATTCCCTGAAAAGAGGATACAAGCAATTTGTCTCTAGAAAGATCTCCGAATAGAACAAGCCCTTCTGCCACCAGAAACCCGTTACATATCGCCGCCGGAAAAGCTACCCAAAGTAAAAATCGTACAGTCTCCCTTAGATCAGGTAACCAGGCTTTTCCTTTTCTCCATTTGATAAAAAAGAACCAGGAAACTCCAACTGCCAGAACTTCCCAAAGACAATAAATAGGATATTTATCCACATCATGGAGTCCCCAGAGGTTAGCGCTGAACAATGCGTTTGCATACATCGCGGGTAACGTGCGCGCGGGTCCCCACCAAAAACATAATATGATACCAACAGGAATAGGAAGATAGGATATGGAGACTCCGGTATCCACTTGGAAAGCCAAGGACGCCTTAGAAGCGAAATGAAATAGAATTAACGGAAGGATCCAAGTCCAATAAGGAAGTGCCTTATTCTCTATATAGGGAGTTCTTCCGCTGTTTTTTATGTCAGATAAAAAATTCAGAACCGCGCCCCAGGTTCCAATATTCCTTATCGTTTAAAGGGAATCCACTCTTTGCGGGAAATAGGGTCAAAATTAATGATTGGACCCATGAAACTTTTTGTTTCCTGTAAGAAAAAAATCGGGTTATTCGTTGTTAAACGGAAATTGATGGCGTCAAAGCGGAACTTAATTCTGTTCCACCGGTGAGACATCTAGATGGATCCAGTATTCGTCTCCATAGTCGAAGAATAACTCTTCTCCAGCTCTGATCTTACGCATTGCTTCGAATCTTGCAGTCTTCCAACGAGTAGACACTACTAATCTTACATTCGGTTTAGTACTATGATTGATATAGCGTGTATAGTTAGATTCTTTACCTTCTCCGTAGATCCAATGATCTTTACAGATCCAAAGTAAATATTTGGACTCACAGTATCTTGCAGAGTTTGCAGACTTATCGTCAAGAACCCTACCGGTATAAAATCCGATAGTATCACCTTTGACTAAGTCTTGTTTGGAGAATAGTCCCATTCCGATTCCGGGTATCTCGGATTCCCTAATTTCGAAATCCTTCTCTGAGAATACTCGAGGTCTGCGAATTTTATATCTGACCGACATCGTAAGAAACATCTCCTCCTATTAGATCGGAATATTAATCCAAAGAATCTTATGGCCTCTCTTTGTCCATCCGCAATTGATTTATCATATTTTTCTACTAAACGCGTATTACTTTAGGTCCAAATTTTTTTATAGGCTTGTCTCTCGAATATATGATGTAAATCTCTACTAAGATGGACAAACCGTATAGAAAGAACGTTGGAATGGTAGTCTTCAATTCCAAGGGAGAGGTTTTAGTAGGAGAAAGACTGAATTTTAAAGGCTCTTGGCAGTTTCCGCAAGGGGGAATAGATGATGGAGAAGATCCTAACTCAGCCGCTCAAAGAGAACTTTTAGAAGAAGTAGGCATCCAAAACGCTGAGATCATCTATGAATATCCGAGTTGGATCAACTATGATTTTCCTGAGTCCTTACATTTAAGCTCGAATCTTAAAAAGTATAGAGGCCAGACCCAAAAATGGTATCTTCTATACTGGAATGGTAAAGCAGAAGACTGCAATCTAACGGCTCATGAGCAAGAGTTCGAAAGAGTTAAATTCATCCCTTTCCAAGAATGTCTTTCGACCGTGGTCTCATTTAAAAAAGATGTGTATCAGCAATTGGTCCAAGAGTTCGAGCCTAAGATCTCCGACTTTCTGAAGAAGGGACCTTCTGCATGAGTACAACATTTTATACTCCTTCCGGAGGACCTCCTCCTCCAAGTCCCCGCCTCAGAGAATTATTTGCAAAGGTAGGGGAAGCTCCTATTCGGGAACTTGTTTCTGTTTTCTATGATCAAATAGCAGTCAGCGAAATTCGTTGGATGTTTCCAGAAAATCTAGAAGAAAGCAAAGTAAAATCAGCGGACTTTATGGTACAGGTTCTCGGAGGTCCGCCCTATTATGTGCAAAAATATGGGCCGCCAAAAATGAGAGCCCGACATCTTCCATTTCCTATCGATGAAAAAGCAAGAAGGGTCTGGCTTTCTTGTTATCGTAAGGCGATAAAAGACTGGGAAGCAGACGAAGAATCTAAAGAAATACTTTGGCAGTTTTTGCAGGATTTCTCCTCTTGGATGGTAAATAAGGCTTCTTCTGAAGAATGAGGGAGTATAATTTAGCTGTAGGAGTTACAATGTTGAATGGCTGCAAAAAATGATTTTAGAGCGAAAATCAGAATCCGAGGAACCGTACAAGGAGTTGGTTTTAGATATTTTGTGCTACAAAGAGCACAAGAATGCCGACTCAAAGGTTACACTATGAATCTTCCTACTGGAGAAGTAGAAGTTGTAGTGGAAGGAGACAAAGTTTTTATCGAAGATTTGTACAAAGCAGTTCAAAGAGGACCCTCTAAAGCGAAAGTAACGGAAGCTACAATCCATTGGGAAGATGCTAAAGGTACGTTTAGGACTTTCGAGATCAAACGTTGATCTAATATCCCCTTTGGGAAACCGATCTGGTTCGATCGAATAAATTTTACTGACGAAACCTGGATTTTTTCGGAGAATGACTCTATGCAAGCGAAGGATACATCAAAAAATAAACTTCTGAACCTTGCCCTTTTCCGAATTCTCGGATCTATCTTTATCATATCGATCTTACAAAACCCTATCTTCTCCGTTACACCTACTCCGGTTTCTTTCATGAGTCCGGTATATGCCGTTCAGGAAGACAAAGGAATCTTAAGATTAATCTCCATATCTTCCATCAACGGAAAAACAGGACTGGTTTACACAGGAACCCAAGAGAAAGGGATCCCCGTTTTTAGAAAACAGAACTATATTCTTTTCAGAACTTCCAAAGAGCTGAATTTATTAAACCTAACTAACTCCAAAGTTAAGACGATCAAAGGAACAAGAGAAGCATTTCCCGGTAATAGTGGATTTCTGAAAGATAAATCCATCGTGATCTTCTCCAGGAAAAATGGAGATCGATGGGAAACCGTCTTATATGATTACGAAAAGGAGAAGGAGATAAAATCTCTTCCAGGTTACCAACCTTTCGTTTCTCCGGATCAAAAAAGTCTAGTATTAATAGGCAACGAAGTACGTTACTCGGAACACGGAGAAGAATCTCTCAGAGTTCCAATACATAAATATTCTCTCGAAACTTCCGAATTAAAAACACTGGCTTGGATAGAAAGCGGGAAATTACAAATCACTGATGTATACACGATCGCAGAGGATTTGGTTTTAGTGCGCGTAGCAACGGAGAAGGAAAACAGACTTTATAAACTTCCCTCTTTATCGGGAGAATTAGTCAAGTTCTCCGATCCATTCTACCCTTTTCCTATAAATCCTCAGTCCAAAGAGCCCAGAGAAAACAAGGAACAAGTAAACATCAGCTTTAGTCCCGACGGAAAGGTCTTATCCTTCACGGAAAGAGCGGATGGAAAATTGGGAAACATAGTAGTCGTGGATTTAAAAACTAAACAAAGATATGATTCTTCTTTTGTAGGTTGTTTCCCTGTGGTCAAAAACGGATCCATCTATTTTTTAGGAGATCCTGAACTTGTAAAACAATCCAAGGACCAGGAATACAGACCTTATAATAATTATATTCTATATGAATTAGATTATAAAAAAGATAAGATCCGCTCGATCACTCCTATCTCCGGAAAAGTAGAACTTTTAGAATAAGCCCAATTCCAATCCGAAACCTGTGTTGCATTATCTTTTTATGATGCAAATTCAGGTGTTTCGGAAAGTTTCGCTTCTTCCTTTTCAGTCGATACCGCAAAAATTCCAAGCGCCGTAATCACACATAAAGCTCCTGCGAATATGAATGCAAGATCGTATTCTCCTTGTACTGTTCGGATATAACCGGCTCCGAATGCAGCAACTGCAGCTCCGATCTGGTGGAACGCAACCACCCAACCGAACATCAATCCAACTTTTTCTCTCCCGAATATTTTAGCTGTCAATGCAACAGTAGGAGGAACAGTGGCGATCCAATCTAATCCGTAAAATACTGCAAAGATTGAAAGTTTGTTTGATTCAGGATCGAACGCTTGAGGTAATAATAATAAAGAGATCCCTCTCAATCCATAGTACATGAATAACAGAATTTTATTATTCACTCTATCGGATAACCAACCGGAACCTACTGTTCCAATCAGATCGAAAATGCCCATCAATGCCAAGAGTCCTGCGGCTCTAACCTCTGGAATCCCATGATCCGAACATGCAGGAACTAAGTGAGTGCCCACGAGTCCGTTTGTGCTCGCGCCACATACAAAAAAACTTCCTGCAAGAAGCCAAAAGTTTCTGGATCTTAATCCAACTTTGAGTGCGTTGATCGCCTCCGTGAATGGATTACCAGAAACAGGTAGGATCCCTTCTTCCTCACTTTTTGCTCCGTAAGGCAAGAGGCCGGATTGTTTAGGAGAATCTTTCATCAAGAAGAATACTGTAGGAAGAAGTATTCCTAAAATGGAAGCCACTGCATAGACTGCATTTCTCCATCCTTCTTGTTCCGTAAGAGAAGCTAAAAACGGAAGAAAGATGATCTGTCCCGTGGCTGTGCTTGCAGTTAAAATTCCCATGAGAAGTCCTCTATGAGAAACAAACCAACGATTGACCACTGTGGCTCCTAGAACCAGGGCAGCCATTCCGGAACCGAAGCCTACCATTACTCCCCATAGAACTACTAATTGCCAATTTGTCCGCATAATCGTTGTTAGTAGAATTCCGGAGATTAATAGCCCGAGCGCAAATACCATAATTCGTTTTACACCAAAACGATTCATCAGTCCCGCGGCGAATGGCCCGACTAATCCATACAACAAAAGGTTAACGGAAATGGCAAAAGAGATGGCAGATCTATCCCAACCAAATTCTTTTTCGAGAGGAACAATCAGAATTCCAGGCATGGACCGCACTCCTGCCGCAACAATCAGAGTAAAAAAAGTAACGATCAAAACGATCCAAGCATAATGAAAAGAAAAACGTTTACTCAAACTAAGCCCCTACAATAAGGACAGGGAGATCCTTTCGAATTCCCTATTTATGATTGGACTATCCTATTATCTAAAAGTTACAAAATCCGTTCGTTCCATTCGGAGCTTTCAAATATAAAAAAACCTTGCTCGTTCTTTCGGAAGAATTAGAAAGATCCTCTCGCAGTGAAGAGGAAATCATGAAAAAAGTCCTAACGTATTCTCTATCAGGGATCTTAGTAGTCGTTCTAGTTCTTGTAATATTTTATTACGCAACTTCCCAGCCGGGAGAAACAATGAGCTTCCAAGATCCGTATCATACGGAAAGACCTACTGCACAAGGCTCCAAGCTCATGGTTGCAAGCGGTCATCCTTTAGCTACCAAAGCAGCTTTGGAAATTTTAGAGAAAGGGGGGAATGCTGCGGACGCGGGAGTGGCTGCTCTTTTAGTCCTAAACGTGACCCAGGGAGAAGAGGCTTCTTTTCCTGGAGTAGCTCCTCTACTTTACTACGACCAAGCAGATAAAAAAGTTCATAGTTATATCGGAGTTGGGACGGCACCTGCAAAGGCTACGATAGAATATTTTAAGTCTAGAGGACATGAGTCCATTCCGATGTTAAAATATTCCTCTCAGCTGGTTCCTGCTTCTCCCGATGTGATTGTTGCATTACTAAAAAAATACGGTACGAAATCTTTTGAAGAAGTGAGTAAGCCCGCAATTCAAATCGCAGAAGAAGGTTTTCCAGTTCACAGAATTCTAATGAGGAATTTGAATATAGGCGTTTTCAAAAGATTAGGTCTAAAGTTTCTACTCCCTTATAACGCAAAAATTTATGTGGGAGACAAATGGTGGAAACCTCTTCATCAGGGAGAAAAATTTAAGAGGCCTGCGTTATCCGCAACTCTGAAGGAGTTGGTGGAAGCAGAAAAGGTCGCTTCTTCTTCCGGAAAAAACCGTGCAGAGTCCTTGGAGGCAATTCGAGATTATTTTTATAAGGGACCGATCGCTGACAAAATCGCCAAAGCTCATACAGAACATGACGGCACCATGTTGAAATCCGATTTGGCAAGATACAGTGCAGACTGGGAAATTCCCTTACAAGGAAATTATGGGCCTTATACTATCTTCTCCAATCGTACTTGGAACCAAGGAGCAGTTGTTCCAATCGTTCTTCAAATTTTAGAAGGAATAGATTTAAAATCTATGGGGCATAACTCCACAGAGTATGTTCACACTATAACGCAAGCAATCGAGTTAGCGATGGCGGATCGAGAAAAATATTTTGGAGATCCTGCTTATGTTTCCGTTCCGGAGAAGGGACTACTCAGTAAAGAATATGCCGCCGAAAGAAGAAAATTATTACAATCCAAAGCATTCGGAAAAACTCCTCCACCAGGAGATCCTTTCCTATTCGAATCTCCTGTAAGTTCCAAAAAGATCGCGTATCAAAAGGAAGATCGGATCGTTTTAAACCAGGAACCTCTTTTTGATCTTACTCCAAGTTTTTGGGAAAGAACTGAATCCGGAAAAATTGGAAGAGACACGACTTATCTGAGTATTATCGATTCTAAAGGAAATTCTTTATCATTAACTCCTAGCGACTTCCCTCAATCTCCAATCATTGAAGGTGATATTACGTTAGGAATCAGAATGACCCAATTCCGTTTAGATCCGAACCATCCATCCGCCTTGGTACCAGGAAAAAGACCGACAATTACGCCTAACGCGTCTATGGTATTCAAGGATGGAAAATTCTGGATGAGTTTTGGAACGCCTGGCGGGGATATGCAAACCCAAGCAGTGGTCCAAGTATTCTTAAATTTAGTAGTTTTCGGGATGGATCCGCAAGAGGCAGTCAGCGCTCCTCGCTTCCGTTCTTTAAACTGGCCCGATGCATTCTCCCCTCATAAATATTATCCTGGAAGAATAGAATTAGAAGAAGAGATCTATAAAAAAGCAGGAAAAGCTCTCGAAACACTTGGCTATGAAGTCAAAGAAAGAGAAAAATGGGAATACGATTTCGGGGCTCCTTGTATTTCTTTAAAAGATCCTAAAACCGGAATTTTATATGGCGGCGCCGATCCTAGAAAAGAATCCTGGGCAGAAGGAAAATAAAAAGAGGTAAGAATGAAAAAAAGAAGGCTTGGAAAAACAGGGATGGTGGTTTCCGAAATTTGTATGGGAACCATGACATTCGGTTCCAGTTGTGATGAAAAAGAAGCACATCGGATTTTGGACAAGGCCTTCGATTCGGATATAGATTTTTATGATACTGCGGAGATCTATCCCGTCCCTCCGGAAGCGGAGTATGTTCATGCTACTGAAAAAATTTTCGGAAATTGGCTGAAGACTAAAAAGAGAGAATCTATTCTGATCGCTACCAAGGTTTGCGGTCCCGGTCATGGTTGGTTCACTCCTCCTGTGAGAGAAGGTAAGACGGCACTAGATCGCAGAAATATCAAAGTAGCGATTGAAGGTAGTTTAAAAAGACTCGGAACCGATTATATAGACTTATACCAAACCCATTGGCCTGATCATGATTTTGGATTCGAAGAAACATTAGAAGCTTTGACCGAATTGATAGACGAAGGTAAAGTCAGATATATAGGAAGTAGTAATGAAACCGCCTGGGGAACCATGAAAAGTTTGGAGGTTTCCCGAACAAACAAACTTGCAAGATACGAATCCATACAGAACAATTTCAGTATTTTGAACAGAAGATTCGAAGATGCTCTCTCCGATATCTGCAGAAGAGAACAGATAAGTCTTCTTCCTTACTCTCCTTTAGCGGGAGGAGTATTGACAGGAAAATATAACGGGCCCAACCCTCCGGAAAACGCAAGATTCACACGTTATGCAAAACTCCCCACAGAAAGACAAAGAAGAATGGCAAATCGTTTTCTAAACGAAGGCACTCTTGCTTCTACAAAAGAATTGATGGAAGTAGCAAAGGAAGCTGGAATCAGTGTGACCACTCTTTCAGTCGCATGGTCCAAACAACACGACTATGTGGCTTCTACCATTATTGGAGCCAATACTGTGGAACAATTGGAAGAAAGTTTAAAGGCCGCAGACTTGATACTTTCGGACGATATTTTGAAAAAGATAGACGCGGTTTCTAAAAAAATACCATATCCTATGGGATAATCAATGCCCTCTCCAAACTTCTTCTTCGGAGATAACTTCGTGTTTTTCTCCTACGAAATTAGGAAATGATTTAAAAAAGCCGGTGATCAAATAAGGGATCACATCGAACATCGGTCCGGACCTACCTTCTCCTTCCACGTTTGCTTTTAAAAGTACGCTGGAAGGAAGACCTCTATAACGTTTTCCATCATAGATCACTAGTTTGAAGATCACATCATAAAAGTTTTCGTAATATGGACTAGCGCCGGAGATCCTAGAATTACCGAAATTTCCCATAAATGCAAAAGGAGAATATCCTCCTACACTTCCTAAAATAGGTACCGCCGCTAATCTGCTGGAAGTACCACCGTAAGAGTGGTATCTCATCCCTCTTGCGCTAGTCCATCCACCAAATGCGCCTAAGTCTGTTTTACGATCGATTACACTTCCTCTTGGGAAAATTAATATATCGTAATGTACTAATTGATCGGCTCTGGATATATCCACTTCTTTGTAGCCCTTCTCCGCAAATTTTTCGCGGATCAAGTCTTCATTTTCACGGATAATAATGGGAGGCGCTTGGCCAAAAAAGGGAAGGAATGCATATGTTTTTTCGTAGTAGCGGATATGATCTGATCTTTCTACCTCTACCTGGGATTTTACCTGGAGAGGGGAGCAAAAATTGCATCCTAATAATAGCAAAAGGATCAAAACTCTCATGGCATTATATTCTTTCGACCGGACCGAATTCGATTTTACTCCCAAATCGGATCGTTTTCATTTAAAATTCGATGGTTTTGCTGAAAAGTTTTATGAAACTTTTTAACGTTTTCCGATCATTTGTTCCAGATCTTCACTTTTACCGAATAGAACTAAAATATCCCCTTCGGACAATACAAGATTCGGAGAAGGAATTCCCAAAACCTCTTCATCCTTTCGATCCGATTTTCTCCTGGTTTTTTTCGGTCTTTTGACTGTGATCAGATTTAAGTTCCAATCTTCTCTCAGTTTGGCTCCTTGGACTGTTTTACCTTGCATATGTTTAGGGACGACTGTTTCTAAAATTCTATAATCCTGCCCGAGTAAGGTTACACCTTTTACGCTGCTGTTTGCAAGTTGTTCCGCCATAGACTGGGCAGCTTGTTCTTCAGGATTAAATAAGCTCTCGATTCCCAACATCTGCAAAACTCTTTTATTCAGATCGGATTGGTAACGAGCGAATATATTAATTGCTCCTATCTTTTTTAAAGCATCCGCTGTCACGATCAGATTTTCGAAATTATCTCCGATCGCTAAAACTACGGCGTCCATTTCGTCCAAACCATGTTCTTTCAATTCCGATTCATCTGTGGAATCGATCGCCACACAATAAGTGGAAAATTCTCTGATACGATCTATCTTGTTTTTGTCCTGATCGATTGCAGTGACTTCTTGTCCGTCTTCATAAAGTCTTTTTACGAGTTCGATTCCGAAATCTCCGAGGCCAATAACTGCGATCCTTTTCTTTCTCATTCGAACCTTCCTTTAACCGACCACAACATATTCTTCAGGATACCAGTATCTTCTCGGTTTTCGTTTCGGTACAAAAGCCAATAACACTGTCAACACTCCAACCCTTCCCACAAACATTACAAAACATAAAAGTAATTTTCCAGGAGTCTCAAATTTAGAAGTAATCCCCCTAGAAAGACCTGTTGTCCCGTAGGCGGAGACAACTTCGTAACAAATATCCAAGAAAGGCAAAGGTTTCTCGAAACAGATCAAAAATAAGATCCCCAAGAATATTATAAACATAGAAAGTACTATTGCGACAGATGCTCTCGAAAGAGAATTTTCAGCGACTGTTCTCCCGAAAACATCCACTCTTTCCTTTCCTGTAAAGAATTGATAAAACTGCAAAACCGCGAGCGCCAATGTAGAAGTTTTAATCCCTCCACCGGTAGAATTAGGAGAAGCGCCCACCCACATCAGAAATAAACTTACGAACACCATAGGAATCCCCATAGAAGAAATGTCCAAAGTATTAAATCCTGCAGTCCTTGTTGTTACAGAATAGAATAAAGAATGAAATGCCTGGTCATACCAGTTCAAATCTTTCAAACTAAAATTTCTTTCTAAGACCCAGTAGGATATCCAACCAAAAAATAATAAGAATAATGTGGTGATCAATATCAGTTTAGAGCCCAAGGAAAAACGATGCCTAAACGATTCCCCGTCGAATCTGATCTTCTTTAGGAGCTGATTTACAGTAGGAAAACCTAAGCCACCGAATATGATCAAAATCATCAATGTAGAAAGAAATGTATAAGATTCCTTAAAATATGGCTCTGCGAGTCCTCTAGGGAAAAGAGCGAAACCTGCATTACAAAATCCTGTTATAGAATGAAAGACGGATTGAAAGATAAGTTCTTTCTGAGAAAATCCTAACTCCTTGGGAAATGTTACGTATAGAAAAACGGAACCTATAGCTTCTATAGCGAATGTTTGGTAAGCTACTTGTTTTAAGATGGAACCTGCTCTTCCTATGGATTCCTGGCTAAATAGATCTTTGACGATCAGTTTTTCAGTAACGGAAACCTGTCCTTCTAAAACCAAAGCAAAGAATACTGTCAGAGTCATCAGTCCCAAACCGCCTAGTTGGACAAGCACCATTAAAATCACTTGTCCCGTTCCAGTCAGGTCTTGAGAAATATCGATCGTACTAAGACCGGTCACGCATACGGCACTCACCGCTGTAAAAAAAAGGTCCACCAATTGGATCGGCCTTGCTTCTGCCCTAGGAAGGCATAACGCAGCAGTTCCCAAGAGGATAAGGATCGCAAAACTTCCGGTCATCACAAGAGAAGGGGAAATTTTTCCGAGAGAAAGTCTAGCTCTTCTTAGAAAATGTGCAAACCCTCCGAATGCCAAAGTCAATTGGCTTAACGATAAAAACAAAAGTACAACTTCTTCTGTTCTTTGTTGGGAAAGAATGGATTCTATTTTTTCCTCAAAGAAAAATTGTAAGATCACTAGTAAAACTACAAATGTTTCTATCTTATGCAGTTTTAAATAAATACGATATTGAGTTAATGTGAATAGAAAACTTAAGAATTCGTAAATTACTAAATACCAAACTATGGTCACAGTAATCAAACGAAGCGAGTGGATCCATTCCGGAGGATAATAAAATCCGTATAAAAAGATCAGTATAAAAAGAGAAATAACTCCTAAAACTCCGAATATAAATCTTAAGATCGGTTTGATATTCTCTTCAAATAAAACTGAAATCCCTCCCCAATCGGAAACTAATTTTGTCCGTAAGTTGGGATCTAAAAGAGGACTCATGTTCTATCAGAAACGAGTGCCGAAAATTTCGAATTCCATTCTATATTCGAAATTTCTGGAATATAATCCGTATCCTGGGATCATTTTGGGGTGAATCGTTTCAGAAAGTTTATCTGGCACAGTCGGATTCGGAGTAGGACTTTGCGGTTGGTTTTCCAACTTCATACGATCATAATCTCTCAAATCCAACCAAGCATTAGCTAAAGCTAGAGTAGAAGCCACACCGAATACGATCCATCCTCCTTCGAATGTTTTTTGATAACCTGGATTTACAGCGGACAAAGAACCGTATGCTACACCTGCGGCGATTGGAAGTGTCATAAAAAATATAATCGAAAAACGGCGAAGTCTGGATTCGGTATAAGGTTGAGGATCGCTCCCGAATTCTTCCAATTTTCTTTTGCGATCTCTTGCTTGCTCTTGCTGTCTTTGCAAAGCTTCCGTATTCACTTCTCCAGTAACTGGATTGAAGAGTCCATCATCGGCCCTTCCCTGGACCGGATTTGTTGTTCTCCTGGTCCCTTGGCTTCCTGAAGAAGTAGGCAAACCTGTTTGAAAAGGAATCTGCACATTTCGAGGATTCACCAAAATCGGCTTATCCATTTTCGGAGGAAGAGAATATTCTTTAAATCCGTCTGAAGATTTTTCATCTTTATAATTTCTTAAATTATAATCGTACGGATCAGAGAAATCACTTTGATTCTGGGGAAACGCCGAAAAAGAAAACGCCAAGATAATACAAAGAGCAATTAACTTGTTTAATCTATAAAAAGATCTCATCTTTCGAGAATTGCTCCTTGTTCGGATTCTATCCTTCCGGAAAGAATTTCAGATGTATATTGAAAAGAGTTCTTTCTGATCTTTTCCAAATATTCAGTATCCAGTCCTAAACTTTGGGCCTTATCATATTCTTCTTTAATATTGGTCCCGAAAATTCCAGGATCATCAGTGGAAATGGTAAATTTCAGATCATTATGAGCGAATCTGACTAAAGGATGATGAGCCTTATCTTTCACCATTCCAATATATTCATTGGAACTAGGACAGGACTCTATGATCGCATTCGTATTTTTGATCCGATCCATACAATACTCTTGAAATGCCTTTGTTTCAGAGACCAGGTTTTCAGTAACGGAAATTTCTACCTTCTCCTTATGTCGGATCGAATCCAATTCTGATTCCAATCTTTTTTTAGCAGGTAATTCTCCGTATTTAGAAATTTCATCCCAATGATCTAATTGGAATTTGAGCGTGTCTTCTCTTTCTGATACAGGCTCTAAAACTTTTTTTCCAAGATATGCATTCGGATCCAAACCTACTGCGATCGCATGCCCGAGCCTATGTGCCCCCCATTCTGCTGCCTCCAATACCCAGCGAGATGCAGAGAGAAGAGTTTTATCCAAAAAAGATTCTCCTACATGATAGAGAACTGTAAGCGCAGTAGAAGGTTCCGCAAGATTATCTTTTTGTATTTCTTTTAAAAATTCCCTTTTACCTTTGGGCGGAAAACCTTCTTCAATATAACAAAAATCTAATCCGACTAGATACTTTTTAATGAGGGAATTTTTTTCCATCATCTCTTTTAACATTTCGTATTCTTTAAAAAACTCTCCATCTCTATGTAAGGAGACTACCAAACGAGATCCAACCTTTCCTAAAAGTTCGGATTCTGCTTCTTCGAAACCTTCGCAAGCAGCTAAAGTTTTAGAATAAATACCTTCGTAAGTATCGAGTGGAGAATACATGATACGATATTCTCCGAAGACAACACCTTCTTCGTATTGATCCTTGGTGATATGTTTAGATACAAATTTGATCTCTTGAGGATCGAATTTAGAAAGTGCAATGATCAGATTGAACTTTGCTTGGAATTCAGGAAAAGGACCTTGGTGATTGAATAAATAGATCTTTTTAAAATCTTCCAAAGATTTATAATCTTCGAAGAAAGTTCCTGTGTTGATGGACCTTCCATAAAGTTCTTGGAAAGGTTTTGTAAAAATTTCCCATCTAGGAGAAGGATTGTTTAATCCCATCTGCCTAAGAAGTTCAGGTTTGAGACTGCCGTATAGATGATTATGAAGATCTGCAAATCCTAGATTCGAATCCATGTATTCTTCTACGCTTTACGTCACCTTAACTCTCTCGTTAACGAGATAAACCGTTTTTCATGGAAAAAAAGTTGTTTGCACAACCCTCCTCTCAAAGCTGGAAACTACTTGGATCATTTATATAAAAAAATACTCAGACTCTATCGTCCAAGCAGATTAAACGTTAAAATCCTTTCTTTAGCGCTGCCTGTTGTTTTCGGAATGCTTAGCCAATCTTTGGTTTGGATTACGGACACTGTTATGGTTGGATATTTAGGCCAAAATGCAATTGCGGCAATAGGTATAGGCGGAACCTGTTATTACACTCTCGTTGCATTCCTCATCGGATTTTCAATGGGAGTGCAGATCATAGTCGCGAGAAGATTTGGAGAAGGTAAAAGATCCGAGATCGGAAAGGTAGGAGTTTCTACACTTTATCTTTCCATATTTTTAGGATGTATTTTATCAATATCCGGTCCTTGGTTTTCAGAATGGATCATGTTTTGGATCGGACCCGAAAAAACCGTCAATGCACTCGGAACCAAATATTTATATTTTAGATTTATAGGCAGCGGATTTTATTTTTTAGGGTTTTGTTTCAGAGGATTCATGGATGGTCTTGGATTAACCAAGGCAGGTTTTGTTTCTATGGCGGTAACCACTATTGCAAACATAATCTTAAATTGGATATTTATCTATGGTAACCTAGGGTTTTCTCCTATGGGAATCGGAGGTGCAGGACTTGCATCTTCTATATCTGGATTTGCAGGGCTATTAGTATTTCCTATATTCTTTTTTTATTATAAACTAGGAAAATATTTCGAAGGAGTGAACCTTCTACCAAGCAAAGAACATATAATAGAAATTTTCAAAGTAGGAATCCCTCCAGGTTTCGAAGAAGGATTAGTCAATGTTGCATTTGTAATCTTCTCTAAGATCCAAGGATTTATCTCAGTACTTGCAGTTGCAGCTTCCAATGTCCTATTTTCTACCTTAAGTTTTGCATTCTTGCCTGGATACGCATTCGGAGTAGCAGCTACTACGATCCTAGGACAAGCAATGGGAGCTAAAAAATACAAACTGGCATATCATTCCGCATTTCGCTCCGCATTCATTTCCGCGCACGTAATGGGATTCATAGGTTTATGTTTTATCTTCCTAGGAAAAACAATCGTGTATGCGATGACCAGAGACCAGGCCTTAGTGGAAGAATGTTATCCAGTACTTCTATTATTAGGAGTCATACAGATCGGAGATGCGTATCATATGGTGATCGGTGCCGCCTTAAGAGGAGCCGGTTTGCAGAACTATGTCTTTAGGATCTATATTCTTCTAACCTACGCAGTAATGCTTCCTTTGTCTTATCTTTTCGGGATCGTATGGAAAGGTGGAACTCTTGGGCTATGGGCAGCCATTTTCGTTTGGATCGCATCACTTTCCTTAATTTTCATCTACGAATTTAGAAAGAAAAATTGGGTGAAAGGGATAGTTTAAGCCTGCTTGTTGAAAGTCCCACAAAAGGTGGAATTTCAGGCCAGTTTTGTAATCTAATCCTTCTTGCCCCAATAACAAAGCCGGGGTTTTTGGTTCCAGAATGAAAAAGGCGCTTATTACAGGGATCACTGGACAGGATGGATCCTATCTTACCGAACTTCTTTTGGAAAAAAAATACGAAGTACACGGGATCGTTCGTAGAACCAGTTCCTTAAACCGGGATCGGATCGAACATCTAAGAGGAAATCCTCACCTTTTTCTACATTATGGAGACTTAACCGATTCCAGTAACCTAAACAGGGTTTTGGAAAAAGTCCAACCGGATGAAATTTACAATCTAGCCGCTCAATCTCACGTAGGAGTATCTTTTGAAGTTCCTGAATACACTGCAGAAGTGGATGCAGTCGGAACTTTAAGAATTTTAGATGCGATCAAACAAACAGGAGTGAAGTCCAGATTCTACCAAGCTTCTACTTCCGAATTATATGGAAAAGTGCAGGCAGTTCCTCAGGATGAAAAAACTCCATTCTATCCAAGATCACCTTATGCAGTCGCAAAATTATACGCATACTGGGCAGTAGTAAATTATAGAGAAGCATTTGGATTACATGCTTCTAACGGAATTTTATTCAACCATGAATCTCCAAGAAGGGGAGAAGGTTTCGTAACCAGAAAGATCACCCTGGGAGTCGCAGGACTCGTTTCCGGAAAAGGCGGGCCTATTCATTTAGGGAACATAGACGCAAAAAGAGACTGGGGATACGCACCTGATTATGTAAACATGATGTGGATGATGCTGCAACAATCAGAACCGGACGATTATGTCGTAGCAACCAACGAAACACATACAGTCAGAGAATTTATAGAAGAATCCTTCAGACATCTGGACATTCAAGTAGAATGGAAAGGAAAAGGAGACCAAGAGAAGGGTTATAATAAGAAGGACGGAAAACTTTTGATCGAAGTAAATCCTTCTTTTTACAGACCAACCGAAGTGGATCTTCTGATCGGAGATCCTGCTAAGGCAAAAGCAAAACTTGGTTGGGA
The DNA here is from genome assembly GCF_002812205.1 of Leptospira neocaledonica. Taxonomy (NCBI): domain Bacteria; kingdom Pseudomonadati; phylum Spirochaetota; class Leptospiria; order Leptospirales; family Leptospiraceae; genus Leptospira; species Leptospira neocaledonica. The sequence goes on along the minus strand of NZ_NPEA01000002.1, from coordinate 257,559 downwards.
ACCGAAGGTCAAGTTCAAAGAACTAGTAGAGATAATGATCAAGGCGGATTGTAAGGCTTACGGGATCAATATCTAAGGACCGCTTACTACAAGCGAGTCTCGAAAGTACTAGGCACGCTTTTTAATCTTAGCGTCGATCTGGGATTTTTTGCGGAATGCTTGTACTAATTTTTCCAATTCTACAAGATCCGTGCAGGAAATTTTTCCCTGATCCAATTTGATAAATTTGTTTTTAGAGATCAAATCCAGGACAAGATTCTCATCCTTAGGATAAGTCAATCCCACCATCTTGATCAAATCTTTGGTACCGATCTCAAAATTGTAGGTGGACTTAGGAATAACTTTGACCCTGTTTTTCTCCACAAGAGTGAGTAATGTATCTGCCACCCTTCCTTGAGGATCTGAAATTAACAAGTTAGCAAGCTGTTTGTAAGCGGTCCAGATCCTTTCCGAAAGAAGAGTAATCAGCCTAGTCGCTAATTGAGGCTGAGCCTTAACCATTCCTTCGAAGTTTGCCTTGTTAATCGCAAGCAACTGCACTTCACCCCAAGCGATTGCAGAAGCAGATCTAGGTTTATTATCTAAGAGCGCCATTTCTCCGAAAATGTCCCCACTTTGCAAAACTGCGAGAAGTACTTCGTTAGAATCCACGATCTTAGTGATCTTAACCCGTCCATGTTGGATGATATACAATTCTCTACCCGGTTCGTGCTCGCAAAAGATCATCTCGTTATCGCCATAAGAACGGTTAAACTTTGTATAATCGATCGGAGGAGGAGCAACCGGTTGGTTAACAGTCTGTAACTTCAGTTTTGCCTGAGTGGCAAATTGACCATTCGGAAGATATTGCAGATATTTTTGGAAAGCGTAAGCAGCGTGAAGAGTGTTCTTTTGATTAAAGTAATACTCACCGATCGCGAATAACTGGTTCGGATCTTCTTCTACTGCGGTACGGAAAGACAGACGAGTGATCGTAGAGTCGAACTGTCTGAGTTTCATGGAGAAGTAGCGAATGATCTTCATCGCTACCGGAGTATTTTTTTGGATCAGGGTTCCGAACTGATCATAGCTAACCTGAATTAAGGAAACATCAGTTAAAGCAATCGCAGATTCGATCTGAGCGTGCTGGCTCATCGCAGCAACCACTCCGAAAAAATCTCCCGGGCCCAAAAGTTGGTTCGGATCCTCGCCTACTACTTGGTTTTCGCGGGTGACCCTGACCTTGCCTTGTCGGATGATGAAGAAATTATGAGCTTCTTTCTTGCCTTCGACGATGACATAGGACCCTTTCGGGTAATTCACGATTTGAAAGAAGCCGTTGGACATACTTACCAGAGATTAAAAATTTCTTCCGTGGGAATTCAACTATAAACTAGTATCGGCTCACAATCAGGGAATTCGGACCGAAATCCGAGGTTTTCCTTATTTTTCGCGACAAGATTCCCCTTCCGGAGAAGATTCTTCCCCATCCGAAAGTAGATCGATACCGGAAAATTCCAGGGCGGCTTTTTCTGCCATTGCTCTGGAGTAAGATTGTCTGCAAATAGAGGAGAAAATCTGCTTCGCCTGGTCGATTTCTCCCATCTTGGCCAGTAGGCGCCCGGCTTCCAAGTAGGATTCTAACCCGAATTCACCTGTTGGTTCCATTTTATAAAGGTCCAGACTGACTTCTAAAGCTTTCTCAGGACGATCCAACTTCAGAAAACAATCTTTGAGAAGGCTAAGCACCCTGTTTTTTTTAGAATTTCCCGGATAGAGAACCAGGAAGTTCCGAAGACTTTCCGCTGCCTTGTAAAAGCGACGGTCCTTATATGCTTCTTCGGCGATCCTAAACAGAATATCAGGGTCAGAAGGTCCTTGTTTGGAAGGATTTTCACCTTGGCCAAATGTGGAGAAGGAGAATGAAAAAAGTAAAAGGAAGAAGACTAGAATTCGAGAGAGGCCAAATGCCTTTGAAGATGAGTTCGAAAAAAAAGGAAAACGTATGCCCTTAAAATAAAATCCGGAAAACAAGAGTTACCTACCAGAGCGACGCTCTATATAGATTATCAGTCGTTTTCCGGATTTTATGAATTACTTTTTTTTATCTATTTTCTTCCGGTGGAATTCGCAGAGGCGATACAACCTGCCAGTAGACGGATTTTTTTTACCTACTTTAGTGCCGCAGACGATACAAAGACCTTCTTTTCTTCTCCTTTGATAAAGGAGCTGAACCCTCTCCGCCCCAGACAGGTTGTACTTACTAACCTGAATCCGAAATCCTTTGTAGAGGTAATTACCTATAGCTTCAACAGCTTGAGTTTTTACCCCGGCGATGATCTTTTCCAAATCATCGTTAGTGACTTTCTTTGGTTTCATAAATGTTAACTGACGTAACAACAGTTATATTCTTACAAAAGTAGTAAAGTGTTTTTAATTTTCCGCATAACACTACATAAAATTTTTTGACAAAACTAGTATTAGGTTACTGTTTTTTTAATAAATTTCTTCGTCAGAGGAGCTCCCTGTTTCGGCTAACGATTAACGATTAAACTAATCGATTATTTCGCCAGAGGCAACGTTAAGTCGTTTTACATCAATTCTCAATAAATATGGAAATTTATTTCCATAGCTCTGACATATAACGGAGAATACATTAGGCGATTATAGCAAAACAAAACGATTTAAACTAACGATGAAAAGCCGAGCCTTAAGGGATAGGGGCACGGTATTATTCCCGATTAAAAAAATCGTTACTTGAAGGCTTGAACGCCAAAATTGCATTTTTAACGATAGATTTTTTTCAGAAATTAAGTCATATTGTATGGCAGATCAGTTTTCGGTTTTAGAATATTTATGAAAACAACTGTTCACATATTATTAATCTTTCTGGCCTTCTTCCTATTAGGCTCTTGCTCCAAATCACCTCAAGAAAAAGTAAGAACGATACTTTCAGACGCACAATTAAACGAAGAAGAAAAGATCAAAATGGCCGCATTCGCGTTATTCGGCGAAAGACTGAAGGAGATAGATTTAGTCAAAACCCAAGACGAGAAAGGGGCTAAGTTCGAAGTCTATTTAGGATTCGGAGGAACTTCTGCACTAACATTCTTAGGCTCAGAAAAATATGCGGAACAAATGAAATTAGAATTAGCTCTTGGTACTTATAAATTCCTGCAATCTTTACAGGGATTTCGTTTCGGAAAATATAGAATGAGCCTCATTAAACCTTTCTTTATTAAGAACGGAGAAGCAAGAGGCGCAGAAGAATTCGAAATCTATAGATTCAGAGCAGAGGGAGAAGATTTAAAGAATGTTGTCGGCTTCAAAGAAAATGATGCATTCTCTTCTGACAATTACGATGTACCATCCGAAAAAGTGGTAACAGTCCTAAAAAGTATGATAGATCATTGGCAGGTAGAGCTGGACCAATTTGCAAGAGTGGAGATTAAGTAAGAAGAGATTTCATTCTTTTAGGATAGTTCGTAAAGATTCCATCTACCCCCAATTCTATTCCGAACTTCAACTCTTCTTCCGTATTCAAAGTATAAACTAAAACCTTAAAGCCTTCCTTTTGGATCTTGGAAACAGTTTCTTTATCCAATCCCTTTGAAGAAAAATTCAAACTGAATGCGTTCAATCTAAAGCCTAATTCCAAGGCTTCCGTCCAAGAAGAGGTTTCTTCTCCGATCAAGATCCCAAGCTTTGCCTCTACGGATAACTCTCTAATGCGCACCAAAGAATCCCAACAAAAAGAAGAAAATAACGTTTTATGAAATAGAGAATTTTGTTTCGTATAATCTATCAGCTCTTGTTCGATAGGAGTTTCGATCGGAATCTCTTCATAAGCTCCTGATTTGATCTCCACATTCAAGCCGATATTTTTGGACTTTAAATAGTCCCAGACTTCCCAAAGATCCGGAACCTTCTCCCCTTTAAACTTCGGATCTTTCCAAGAGCCTGCGTCTGCCTTACGAATAAAATGGAAAGGAAGATGTTTCACTTCCCCTTTTTGATCCGTAGTTCTATCCAAGGTATCATCATGAATGACCACTATTTTTCCGTCAGAAGAATGAATGATATCCAGCTCTATCCAATCCGCGCCTAGTTCCCAGGCATTTTGAAAAGAACTCATTGTGTTTTCAGGATATTCTCCGCTGTCTCCCCTATGAGCAATAACCCAAGGTTTAGGAAGAAGGAAAGGATCCGAATTCATTAGAAAGCCCAGCCCACAAAAAGATTCAAACCGAAGCTAGAGCCTGGTAATCTTTCCGAATTCTGGTAAGCATACTTTCTATATAATAGATCTCCTACACTTGCAGTCCTATCCGAATAATAAAGATCCGAGACAGAGAATGAATTATGATAGGGAGAATACCAACTCCAGACACCTTCCCAACCGAAAAAAAGACCGGAAGAAGTTTGGAATCTGAAACCTACTCCAAAACCTGCGTAGTTCCTTGGCCCTGAACTATAAGAATCTTTTTCAAAACGATAGGTATTACCTGCAGATTCCCAGTAAAAAGCACTTTGGCTTTTTTGGTAATGCTCCCTTCCTAACCAAAGAGAAACAAAAAAAGGAGAATCTGCCACAAACCTTTGGACGAAGAATGCTCCTCCCCAATACCTCTCTTGGTAATTTCTCAATCTTCCGTAAAAATCATGTGGGGGAAGAAAATAAGAATAAGCAATATCGTTATCGAAACGATTCACATAAGAGTTCGTATAAGCGTTGAACCCAATTGCCCATTGGGAATCCAACATTCTCGCAACCTGAAAAGAAGAATATCTTTCAAATGCAAAACCGGCTATCTGGTTCTTAAACTTTTCCCTGAGTTCCGCCTGACTAGGTCCGGTTGAAGTTTTTTCAGGGGGAAGACCATTCATAGGACTAGGCTTTTGTTCTATCGTTTTATCCGGAGAAGGTTCCGTAGTTTGGGCCCAAACCTGGGAAGATAGAATAAATAGAAGTAGAATGGTTAAGATCGAAAAAAGCGGTGAAGCCGATTTTGGACGGGAGAACATCCCTAGCAAAGACACCCGAAACAGGAAAATGTCAAGCAGTGGAAAATGAGGAGGAGGAAGAAATTAGCAGGCGAGGTTTCCCTTCGCCCGCTCGATCGGAAATTAAGCTTTTCCTTTTGCAGTAGCTTTGATAGTCTCAGCAACTTCGGTCAATTTAGCTTTAACAGCGTCTAATTGTCCTTCTGGAACGCGTTTTTTGATCTCTTCGGAGATTTGATTGTACTTCTCAACGATCTTACCACGAGTTTCTTCGTAGTTTTTGCCAGCAACAGTAGAAACTTCTTTGATTTCATTCAAAAGTTTATCTACAGATTCGCGAATTTTTACAGAACCTTCAGAATTGTCTGCAGCACCTTTAGCTACTAGCTCTCCGTAGGTTTTTTCCAAATCTACTTTCGCTTTGTCTAATCCTTCTTGTCCAGATTTCAAAAGTCCGATTCCGGCATTAAGAATGTCCAACAGTTGTTTTTCCATTTTTCTCTCCTTTTTCGCCGCACTTTTGGTGCAGCGCACAATCCATTCATATTGCACCGCACCAAAGAGGTCAACCTCTAAATTACAAAAATTCAGAAAAAAATGAAAAAGAAAACTAGGTCAGATCTGGCCTGGTTGGACTTCCAGCTTTGGATATTTGAGATCCATACCTTCCAATTCCTTGCGGACTGACTTAGCGATCAGATAATCCCTATACCATTTTTTGTCAGAAGGAACAATCACCCAAGGAAAACGATCCTTAGAATAAGAGAATATCCACTCATAAGCGTTTCGATACTTTTTGAAATTTTTATGAGCTTCTAGATCGCTTGGATCGAACTTCCAATTTTTTTCAGGATTGGATAATCTTTCCTCTATCCTTTTAATCTGTTCTTCTTGGGAGATATGTAGGAAGAATTTCAGGATATGAGTATGATTTTCCTTTGAGACAAATTCCTCGAAAGAATCTATAAACTCCAATCTCTCTTTGAGCTTGTCCTTGGATAAACTTTCGGAAACGAAAGGAACTAGAATGTCCTCATAATGAGAACGATTGAAAATTTGGATCCAACCTTTCCCGGGAAGTTCTTTATGGATTCTCCAAAGAAAGTCCCGGCTCAATTCTTCTTGTGTGGGAGCTTTCCAGGCCTTGCATGTGCAACCCAACGGATTTAAGGCTGAAAAAAGTTTTTTAACAGTTCCATCTTTTCCGGATGCATCCACTCCCTGAAGAATGATCAGCAATGATTTCTTTTTGCCCGCAAAAAGACGGATCTGTAATTCTTCGATCCTTTCCAATTCCTTGAGACGAAGTTCCTCCGCTTTTTCTTTGGAAAGATCCGCGTCTGGTTCTGTGGAATATTCGGAAAGTTCAGTCATTCTTTATTACCAGCGAGCGATATGATCTTCTGCCCAGCCTTGCCCACTTTCAATCCTAAATTCACTTTTACCGATCCGGAAAACACCGTCAAAACTTCCGATCATCTGATTCACTTTAGAAGCAATTAAACCCATATTGGAATAAGCCTTTCTGTGAAAATCAGGAGTGAATACAAGCTCCACTGCTTTACTTTCTTTAGAATAGATCATCCAGGGTTTTTTAGGGTCTTTTTTATCGAATTCAAAAGCGATCACGGAAGGGATCTTATAAATTCTACCATTGATCAAAAGAGCATTCTCGGTGGTTCCTGTTCCGTCAGTCCAACCGCCACCCAAATTCATTCCATAAAGTTCGTTTCCGCCGGGACGGTAAGACATGGAAGCCCAGTTCCATTTGCTGAAATAAGGCCAAACACCTCTTCCATAATCCAAAACTCCGAAAGAATCCTTAGGATTGAACTCATAAGATTTAGAAGCGGTCGTAACCTTTCCTTTTGCTCCTAATCCGAATAATTTATGAGTGAATTGGAAACGATTTCGATTCCAAGGAACCACAACGTTCAAACTTTCCCATTGATTAGGAATATCTAATGTAAGATCTGCTTGGATAGACTTACGGGTTCCTCTCAGAAAATCTACTTTGATCCTGTAACTTCCATCTTCGTCGATATGGAAATCCAGAAACCCTTCTTTACCTTCGTAACGAGCATTACTAGAAACGGTTTGTCCTAATAAAGTACCTTTTCCAAAAGGAGTGATAACGGTGGCTTCTTGGAATTCTCCGGTCCTTCTATCCAACCAATAACAAAAGATCACACCTGCGTAATCAATATCCGAAACAGTGAAAGAAGCCAAAAAGTTTTGATCGTAAAAACACCAGTAATTCCATTTTTTCTTACGAAGCCAGTGGCCTTTTACATTACATCTATGTAAGGGAGTTTTAGACCAGCCGATCGCATTCCGATTCACTTTACCGGAAGGATCACATAAAATGGTAGGTTGTTGGATTTCTGTTTCTAAATTCATGCTCGCATTGGACAATACTTCGAGCCTGTACGGACCCACAATCTAAATTTCTTTTGCAATTTTTCCTAGAGTTTGGATGGCAGAGATGACCTTGGGTCCCATAAGAACTCCCGCATTAATTCTAAAATTGTTTACGTACTTTCCGGAAAGAGAGAAAAGATTCCCCGGAACAAGACTGATTTTCTTCTTAGCAGCTTGGAATCTCAGAACTCTGGAATCTTTTCCTCTAGGAAGTTCAATCCAAAGAAGAAAACCTCCTTTCGGAATGGCGACCTTGGTCCCCTTCGGAAAATATTCCAAAAAAGAATCCGCATACGAAAGTACCAAACCTCCCAACCTTCGTCTAAATTCTCTCAAATGTCTTTCATGAGCAAGAGATCCCATAAAATAAGAAGCCGCAAGTTGAGGAATCGCAGGTAAAGAGATTGTTTCCGCCAAACGAAGACGTCTAGCATTCTCCACTTTTATTTGCTCGCTGATCATCCAACCAATCCTAAGGCCAGGGTTTACGGATTTAGAAAGAGAAGAAACATGGGTCACAATTCCTTCTGCATCTAAAGACAAAAGAGAAGAAGGACGAATGCCTCCGTTATGCTGCAAGTCTCCATAAATATCGTCCTCAAGGATTTTTACACCATACTTAGAGGAAATTTTCAGAAGTTCCTTTTTAGATCCTAAAGGCATAAGACTTCCGGTAGGATTCGAAAATGTAGGAATGGTGATCAGAAACTTAGGTGATTCTTTCTTAATTACGGAAATATAAGATTGAAGATCCAAACCGGTAAATGGATCTGTAGGGATCTCGATCGCTTTTAATTTTAGTTCGGAAAGAATTTGGTACAAAACAAAATGAAGAGGACTTTCCACCGCAACCTTATCACCGGGTTTAGTAGAAAGACTCAAAGCCAAAAACGCAGCTTCTGAACAACCTAAGGTGATAAAAACTTCTTCGGGACGAACCCTTCTCTCCTTACCGGAAGAACGGATCGCGATCTTTTTTCTAAGTTCCAAAATACCTGCAGCATCCGAATATTTATAAACCTGAGAATCCTTTAAAGATTTCTTATATGCTTTTTGCAAAGAAGAATATGGTAAAAACTGAGGATCAGGGACCGCAGCGCCGAAAGGAATAAATCCTGGATCCGCAAGTTCAGACATAAGAGAACTTACCTCTTCCGGAACAGAGGGATTCGGCACTCGTACAGGTTTTTCTAATTTATATTTGGGATACAATTCGGGCCGGGGAAGAACGAAATAGCCGGATCTTTCTCTCCCGCTGATAAAACCTCTTTCTTGCAGAATACCGAAAGCTTCCACAGCGGTAGAAAGATTACATTCTTCGAATAAACAAATCTTTCTAAGTGAAGGTAATTTGGAACCTGGAGGAAATTCTCCCGATTCTATTCTACCTATCAAAGAATTCGCGATCTTAGAATATTTAGTAAGAAGTCTATCTGTATCGGTCATAAAAACAATTTCTGTATCTGTATGGTATTCCTAATTTAATGTATAAACCAAATAAGAAGATGGGCAAGTTAATTCTAGAAAATAGATCAGAAATTTTTAGACCTTCTGCAAGACCAGCCAGAACTCCTGCATCGGTTACCAGAGATATATTAAAGGTGATCGATACACCCGGGATGATCTCGTTTGCTGGGGGACTTCCGGATGATACTTTGTTTCCTATCCAAGAGTTAAGAAACATATTCGAAAGTTCGGTTTCTAAAAAAGGTGCAAAACTATTCCAATACTCGGATACACAGGGACATTCCGACTTACGTGCCTGGATCGCGGATCGATATTATCCCGATTCTTCTGGGGAAGAAATTCTTTTGACTTCCGGGTCCCAACAAGCACTGGATCTACTAGGTCGATATTTTATAGAAGAAGGTTCTCCCATTCTTTTAGAAAGACCAAGTTATCTGGGAGCCATCCAGGTATTCTCTTCTTATGCACCAACCTTCATAGGAATAAATTATGGAGAAGAAGGTCCGGATATTGAAGAATTAAAGTACGCATTGGAGGATTCTTCCGAAAAACCTAAATTCTTTTACTGCATTCCTGATTTTCAAAATCCTTCTTCGCATTCGTATTCTTTAGAAATCAGAAATTCACTTTCTAAATTACTTTTAGAAAATAAAGTTCCTATTTTAGAAGATACCGCTTATAGAGAGTTGTATTTTCAAGATCAGCTTCCGGTTTCATTATGCGAACTAGGTCCAGAACATACGATCTCTATAGGAACATTCTCCAAAACACTTTCTCCGGGATTAAGAGTAGGATGGATCAAGGCCCCAAAAAAAATCCTAAAAGATCTGATCGTGCAAAAACAATCCATGGACTTACATTCCCCTACTCTAAACCAAGAATTAGTGTATGGATTCGTATCTTCTTCCAAATATGAAGAACATCTTTCTTTGATTCGAAAGGCTTATCACAAGAAATCAGAGTATACGTTTACTTGCTTGAGTAAAAATTTCGGAACCTCTCTTCCTTTACAAATTTCTAAAGGAGGGCTATTCTATTGGCTGGAATTTCCAAAAGAGATCGATACTGATCTTCTTTTCCAAAAATGTCTGGAGAAGGGACTCGCTGCAGTTCCAGGATCTTCTTTCTTCGTCGGCAAACCGGAAACAAATCATCTGCGCTGGAACTTCTCTAATGCCTCGGAAGAAGAAACAAAACTAGGAATAGAAAGATTATTTGCAGTTTATGAGGAAATGGTTTTGAATCGTTAATCAGGATCAGAAAGAAAGAAGAAAAAAAATTTTCGGCGGGAGGAATCTCCCGCCGATATTGGGAGGTTCAAAAGGCTTTTATTAAGCAGTTTTTTTAGTTGGAGCAGCGGTTTTTTTAACTGTCTCCGTAACTTCGCTAAATTTAGCCTTGATAGCTTCGATTTGCTCAGCCGGAACTAATTTCTTAGCTTCTTCAGCAATTTGGCTATAGATTTCAAGGGCCTTAGCGCGAGAATCTTCGTAAGTTTTAGTAGCAGCAGTAGATAATTCTTTAGCTTCGTTTAAGAATTTGTCTACAAACTCGCGAACACGAACAGATGCTTCGGAATTGTCGGAAGCGCCTTTAGCTGCAAGTTCTTGAAAACTCTTAGTAAATTCTGCTTTCGCTTTATCCAGACCTTCTTGTCCACTTTTAACCAAACCAAGACCTGCGTTCAGTACATCTAGAATTTGTTTTTCCATTTTTAGCTCCTCGGTGCACCGTTGTGCGGCGCACAATCCATTTGTAGTGCGTAGCACAATCGGAGTCAACCAAAAAACGAAAAAAAGTTTCAAAGATGAATTTTTAGTTTTGAGGAGGTATGCGACGCTATTATGGCAGGATTTTACCGAAATTTGTACATATGGGAAACTTTTCGAGGAATCCGGCGCTATTTATTTACAAGTTATGCACAATCAAAGTCTTCTAAAGAAAGAAAAATCTGAATTTTTTAAGAAGAAAACCGTTTCACCGCCTTATTTAAAAGCTGGAGATTCATTTCGGTACTTTTTTTTAATCCGGAATAAAGCAAAAGACTCTTCTTAGCAACTGCAAGCCTTTCATTCTTCTTCTCTTCTAATGTAAGTTCTGTATCATATCCTTCTGTGATTGCCAAAATCACTCTTTGCAAACTGATCCCCAAAAATTCTGTGAGCCCTTTTTTAGAACTGATACGATCATCTATTATAGAAATATCATGTAATGCTTTTCGAATGGACTCTTTGTCTTTTTCTCCGTCTTGAATAAGATTATAAATTTTTTCGGAAAGAACTTCTCCTGTAGAAACTTGAACTCCAAATTCTTTTAGCTCGTTGCGGATCTTAATTAACTCGTCTGATACTTTTTTTCCATTGATCTTTAAAGGAAGAAGGGTCCGGATCTTTTCTTTAATCTCAGACACCTCTTTAGTATTCGATAGGTTTTGTTTAAACCATTCTTTAAACGTAATATTCCGGATCCCTTCTAATCTTGCGCCGTCTTTTCCTAGATTGACCCAAGGGCGATCCTTTTGTCTTTCTTCGAACCATTTTTTGAAGATTAAAAGTTTTTCGTTGGTCCTAAGTTTTGTTCCTTCTATAGATTCGATCCATTTAGGTGGCAAAGCGGTCATCTGTTTATAATTATGATGTTCTCTTCTATGCGTCCTAGATTCCAAAAAATTCAATCTTTCTTCTAAGATCGCTCCCTTACAATGAGCCTGAAAACCTGGAAAAGATAGATCTTGCCCTAAAAGTAAAATAGATCTTGCATCCATTTTCTCGGCAAGACTTGCAGCATTTGTAGAAACGGATCCTCCAAAGTCCACCGCTCCCAACCCGTTTTCAGAAGCATTCTCCAATAATTTAATCCAAGGAAAAGGAGAAGAAGTTAGAAAGTGATTTTTACCTATATAAGGCATTCTTAATGAATGATAAGAGGTGGTTGGATCGAATATAAACTTTGCTTTTCCGAAATATCCCTCTAAGTATTTAGAATTTAAAGGCTGGGGATCTACACTGAATACTAGGTCAGGATCTATTCCTGCCTTTTGAAGGATAAGAAGTGCGGTGTCCACTGCTATCAGTATAAAGTTTTCTCTATATTCTTTCAGTTCCTGTAAGGAAAGATAAAGAGAAGGACCTGCCCCGCAAACAACCACATCCACTTTGGATTTGCATAAACCGAATAATTCGTTTATCGGGCTCATATCCACAAGTTCCGGAAGATTTCGAATAAAATTACCGGTCCAGACCTTCTCAAATCTGGTCAATGTAGCCGTGTTTACGTCCTTTTTATGGAAGAATGTTTCGGCTAAAAATCTAAGTTCTTGGTATTCTTCTTTTTTCCATTGTAAACTTCCTCTATGAGGAATAAAACTTACCGCGTATCCAGAAATTCCTTTAAAGCCTTCATAAAATGCGGATTCTTCATAAGGCGGAAGGAATATCCTTAATTTCCCGGAAAGTATCATGGGAGAAAAGTCAAAAAGTGAAAATGCCGCCTTGATGATCTCGGGAAAGGGCTCCATCCATACGCAGATTATTTTATCAAATTCTAATGTATATTGTATGGAATATCCGAGGCCTGCTCCGAAAAACAGAAATGCCCTTTCTTCGTCCCCTTTTTTTAGATCCGCAAGTTGCCTTTCCGCTTCCTTGCGAGGATCCATGGAGCTATGTAAAAGAACAGTACCGATCTTTAAACTGGGATCTTCCGTTTTTGTAGGAACGATCTCGAAATTAATTTGAGAAGACCCTATTCTTTCGGAGGCTTCCGGCGCGAAACTGCGAAGTGAGGCCAAATTTTTTTCGAGTAAATCCGACCTGAATTCTTTCATTGGAAGAATACGTTTATCCTTTTTCCTTCATAAGAAGAACCTGGAGAGGGATCCTGTTCATAACAGAATCCGCTTCCGTGAAGTTTGTAAGGAACCCCCAACGGAGCTAATAATTCTACAACTTCTCTTTTACTTCTTCCGATCAGGTCAGGAATACGTTCCGATTTTCCTGTAAGTGGCTTTCTCTCTAATTTGGGAAGTTTTACGTTAACCGTTCTTTCTCCCTGTTCTATGATCGGAATGATATTCTCCACCACTTCTCTAAATACTGGGGCTGCAAGTCCTCCACCTGTATGACTATCCCCCCTTGGTTCATCAAAAAGAATCAAACCGACAACTTTCGGTTTGTCCGCAGGAAAAAACCCTAAAAACGACGCAGACCATAATCCGTCTTGGTAACCACGGCCAGATACTGCCTTTTGACCTGTTCCTGTCTTTCCTGCAATAGAATATTCTTGTATGTATGCGTTCTTTCCTGTCCCTGCTTGGACAACTCTAGTCATCGCTTTTAATAATTTTTCGGTGGAATATTCTTTGATACCTACAGGAGTTTCTTCCGATTGGAATTCTTGTAGGACTTCTCCGTAGGAATCGGTGATATGAGAGACAACTCTAGGTGTGATAAATCTTCCTCCGTTTACGATAGAAGCCGCGGATGCGACTAATTGTATAGGAGTTACTGAAATTCCTTGGCCAATTGCCATGAACATCGGAGTGGTCGGGGTCCATTTGTTCAAGATCGGCATATATCCCACGGATTCATTGGGCAGAAGTCCCGCTCTATCTCCGAAACGGAATCGTTTCATATATTCATAAAGTACATCGTTCGGGATTTTTGCAGCAGCTTTAATAATCCCTGCGTTACAGGAATATTGTAAGATCTCTTCCAGATTCACTTTTCCGTGAACATGTGTACATTTGATCCTGGTCTTTCCGTAGTCCACATATCCAGGACAATCAAACTTTTCATTCGGATGTATTAAATTTTCATTAAGAAGTATACTTGCTAGGAAAATTTTCATGGTGGATCCAGGCTCGTACACATGCCGGATCGCCCAATTCGTATGCGTGTATTCGTCAAAAGCGGAATAACGGTTTGGATCGAACGAAGGGAAGCTGGCCATTGCCAATATTCTTCCCGTATGGATCTCCATTAAAACCCCTACTGCCCTTTTAGCACCGGTTTCTTCGAATCTTTTTCCTAGGGCTTTTTCTAATTTGAATTGAATGAGTCCATCCAAGGTTAAATGAACATTCGCACCTCTAGCTGAGTCCACTTCCGTAGGCGTCATCAATTCTTGATTATAATAATATTCTAAACCGGAAAGCGCCTTATCATCATCCATCCCTGTAAAGCCGACTAAACTGGCGGCCAGACTTCCATGAGGATAAACTCTCTTGAACTCTCTTTCTCTTCTAACGCCTGGAAGAGCCATTTCCATAATACGACTTGCAGTAGTATCGTCTATCTCCCTTTTCAAAAGGAAATATCTACTTTTTTCTCGGATCAATGATTCTATCTTTTCAGGAGGAATATCCAGATAAGGAGAAATTTGTACTGCTGTGAAATTCGGATCGTAAACATTTCCCGGATAGATTCCAATCGTGGAAGAATCTATGGACAATGCTAATTCTATTCCTCTTCTATCGTAGATCGCTCCTCTTCCGATCCTTTCTCCATTCTTAAATGCGATCTCTCTATCGTTAAAAAATACTAGATAACCGACTCGAACCAAAAGTCCCGAGAAGAATACACATAATAGTATGAATAAGATCGTGAATCTTTTTCGATTGAGAGGGTTATAATCCATCGATAAGCGAACCGCTTTTATATATTTCGGTCTTTTTCAGAATGATTAAAGAGCTTTTCTAGTACAAGTGAAATCCGAGTTGGAATAATGGTTTAAAAGCTGGCGATTACCTTTCCTCTCAATTTTTTGAAAGGAATCAGGCCGTAATTTCTGGAATCTGTGGAAAATTCTCGATTATCTCCCAAAACTAAAACATACCCTGGCGGGATCCTTCCCGAATCTCCGATGCCTATATTTCCGGAAACTCCGATAACGGGTAGAATCGATGCGGAAGGAGCTTGGGTCTTATAACCAGAATTCAAAAAAGGTTCCTCTAAGGAAGAATCGTTTATCAGTATTCTTCCTTCCGAAAATCTAAAAAAGTCTCCGGGAAGTCCGACCACTCTTTTTAAACTTAGTTCTGCGCCGATCCCATCTAAAACCAATACGTCGAATCTATCTACATCAGGCTCTAAGATATACAAAACCCAAGGACCGATCTGTGCCGGGAAACCCCATTTTTTGACCAAGACCCAATCGTTTTCTTTATAGCTAGGCATCATACTCGTGCCGCTGATTAGATAAAACTGGATCACAAAGATCCTAAAATATAAAATGAAGAATATCGCAAATAAGATCGGAAAAGAAAGTTTAATCCAACGAAATGTAGAACGCCTGATCGTACGAATTATTTCCGAATCAAATTTCATATTATGGTTTCGTATTCATTGGACGAGACTATGCGGTCTCAGTCTGGTTCTTATTTTCTAAAACTTTCGATTTTTCTTTCCACCAGATAAAAGGTTGTTCTATCAGTAAGAAAATAGGCCAAGAAGCCAAAATCGTAAATCCAAAACAGATCAGGTAGAGTTTAGGTAAAACACTCAAAGTAACTATCTTTTCTCCTTCGAGGGCCCATTTGGTTGCTATTCCCATCAAAGGTATATTCCATAGATAAACAGTAAACGTAATTCTGGACAAAGGACGAAATATCGGTAACGCTAGGATAGTTTTAAATATTCCTTCTTTCTGAATTGCCAGGTAGATGATTAAAGCCAAGGCAATATTATAAAAATTATTTGCTAGGGTCAATCGAATGAAATGTTTCCAACCGAATGAATAAGAGATCAAAATGAAGGAAATTGCGATGATTCCTATCAGATAATATTTCAATTTTCCTAAACTTTCTCCGACTGGTTTATAATCCACATATTCCGCCAAAAGCATTCCGGCAATCATAGAATCGAATCTGTTCTGGGTCCAAAAAAGAGCGTCGGCATTCATCTGGCCCTTGGAATAAAGGTAACATCTAGATAAAAAAGGGATAATATATAGGATTGATAATATAATTACTCTGGTTTTTTTAGTTTTAGAGAATAAGAAAAAAGGACCGAGAACCACCATCAAGAAATAGATCTGCTGCTCTAAAGAAATATACCAGCCCACATCTAAAACTCTAGGAAAAAAGTTGGATAAAAAGATTCCATCCGCCCAAACATAATCCAAAGCCTTTTGACCTTTGTTTATCAACCAAAGCAAATCACGGCTCGGATTCTGTATATACTTGAGTTTTTGTCCTTGTTTATAAAAATAATGATAAGAAAAAGCTAATGCAGCATAATAAGCCGGAAGTATTCGCAAAGAACGGTTTACGACAAATTTAGAAAAAGGAAAACTGTTTTCTCTTTTATAAGATTGAAGCACACCTCCATAATTTAGAAATCCCCCTAAAACAAAGAACACATCCACAATGGTGGTTTGATTTTCCACAAACCAAGATAGCCAGCGAGGCATCTCTCCCATAATTCTTTGTTCGAAAACCCAAAGATGGTTAGCCATTACCATCAAAATTGCGATTGCCCTAATCCCGTTTAATGATTCTATTTCTCCTTTTTTGGACGCAAAGATGGACAGTATATAGGATTTCATAACGCAGAGATTCTATTTCCAGAATTGAATTAAAAACTTTCCTGGGATCTTCTAGCAAGAAATAAATCCAGGGAACCTCAAGACCTAAGTTACGATTTCATGGATATGATGCTAAAAGATAAGTATTTGTCTTGCTTGCGAAGAAATTCCGGATCATTCTTCTATACATGACTTCTAACAGCCCGATCTCACAATATGTTTCCAGATTCAAAGCGGAGAAGGGAAAGATCTTATCCTTCCTTTCAGTGTTTCCTTTTTATGGAGAAGTTTTAAAGAACCATCAATATTACGAAGCTGATAGGATTGCTCGAAATGAATTATCCAAAAAATTGGATTCTCTCAAGGAACCGATCCGTAGGATCGAAGAAAATTTCGTCCGAGAAAGAAGAATGGATCTAATCGGCTCCACGGAGGTCTTACTTTCCATCATAGAAAGACTCAAAAACGAAATTATTGGAGCAAGTTACGGTCTGAACGGGTTGGGTACTGGATTTAAGGCAACGGAGTCGGAGTTGGAAGCTTTGGCAGAATGGGATTATTCTTTGATCCATCATGCGGAAGAATTATCCACCAAGGTTAAATCTCCTAACTTTCCGCCCGATGTTTCAGTAGACACAATAAGGGACTGGGTCAGTAGTTTTAGATCTGAGCTAGATGAATTCGATTCTGCTCTAAAGGGTAGAAAGGATGTCTTCTTAAAACAATAGTCTTATTTTTGATTTGCCTGAAGTTAAGTAGTGAATAATATATTTCCAAGGAGTTCTTATGGCATTAATAGACGTAATAAAATACGAAGGAAAACCGGGAGAGATCGTGTGGAAGTTTCCGCGTAACGATATCAGTACCTTCGGACAATTGGTAGTGAACGAAAGCCAAGAGGTTATCTTCTTTAAAGAAGGTAAGGCTCTGGATATTTTCGGACCTGGAACTCATACTTTAAAAACAGGAAACGTTCCAATTTTAGAAAAATTAGTGAACCTTCCTTTCGGAGGACAAACTCCATTTACTGCAGAAGTTGTTTATGTAAATAAAGCTCTGATCCAATTAAAATGGGGAACTCCCGCGCCCATCCAAGTAGAAGATCCTAAATACACGATCACACTGGGAGTCAGGGCAAACGGTTCTTATAATATTAAGATCGTGGACTCTAAAGCATTTGCAGTAGGAGTTGTCGGTGCAAGAGGGGCTTATTCACAAGACGAGGTGGATAATTTTTTAAGACCGATGATCGTCACTAGGCTAAGTGATTTTCTAGCAGAAGTCGTTTTAAAATCGGGAGAGCCAATCACTCGATTGAACCAACATTTGGAAGAAGCTTCTTCTGCAGGAAAAACAAAGATTCAACCTGACTTCTCTAAATACGGGATAGAAGTTTTAGATTTTTTTGTTCAATCCATCAACTTCGATCAGAACGATCCGAACTTCCAAAAGATCCAAAAGGTTCTGGCAGACAAATTCGAGATCGACGCTCTGGGTGGAATGTACCAGCAAAAAAGGATGTTGGATATTGGAGAAGCCGCAGCGAAGAACGAAGGTGGAAATGCCGGCCAAGGTATGTCAGCAGGTATGGGACTTGGAATGGGAATGAATATGGGTAATATGATGGCCGGGATGATGGGACAGAACAATGCCGGTGGGAATTCCAACCAGAACGATGCGACAGCAAGACTCACAAAACTCAAGAGTATGCTGGACCAAGGCCTGATTTCTCAGGAAGAATTTGATGCCAAAAAAAAGGACATTCTAAATTCTATCTAAAGTATGAGCCTTACCTTTACCAAGTTGAAAGCGGAATTCCGCTGTATCAACGATTCTTGCGGAGCAACTTACGATCTAAACGATATCGTATACGAATGTCGTAAATGTGGGAGCCTTCTTCAGGTTTCTCACGATATGGGAGCTCTAAAAGAAAAGTCGGGGAAGGAATGGAAGGACCTATTCGATTCCAGATTGGGTTCGGTAAAATTTCCGAACAGCTCAGGTATCTGGAATAAAAGAGAATGGGTTCTTCCTCATGTAGAAGACTCTGAGATCGTAAGTTCAGGAGAAGGTCTTTCTCATTTATTCAATTCCGAAAGGCTTACAAAACATTTTGGCCTAGGCGGTCTTTGGATCAAACAATGTGGGATCTCCCACACAGGTTCATTTAAGGACCTAGGCATGACCGTTCTGCTTTCCCAAGTAAAACATATGTTAAACAATGGAGCTAAGATCAGAGCGGTAGCCTGCGCAAGTTCAGGAGATACTTCTGCAGCTTTAGCTTCTTACGCTGCTAAGGCCGGCATCCCAGCAATTATTTTTCTTCCTGCAGGAAAAGTTTCCCAAGCACAATTGATACAACCGGTTTCTAACGGTGCGAAAGTAATCGCACTCGAAACAGACTTTGACGGTTGTATGAAGATCGTTAAAGAAGTTACGAAAGAAGCAGGAATCTATCTTGCAAATTCAATGAACAGTCTTCGTATCGAAGGTCAAAAAACGATCGCACCTGAAATCGTTCAACAATTGGAATGGAAGGTCCCTGATTGGGTAATCATTCCTGGCGGAAATTTAGGAAATGTCTCTGCACTCGGAGCAGGTTTCGAGATGGCAAAAGAATTAGGTCTGATCGATAAGCTACCAAGGATCGTTTTGGCCCAAGCAGAGAACGCAAATCCGCTCTATCTTTCCTATCTGAAAAATTTTGAGGAATTCAATCCGGTGGACGCGAAGCCTACCCTTGCTTCTGCAATCCAAATCGGAAATCCTGTCTCTGTCCAAAAAGCAATTCGTACATTAAAAAAATTCAATGGAATCGTGGAACAGGCAAGCGAAGCGGAACTTTCGGAAGCTTCTGCTAAGACGGATCTATTCGGATTGTACAATGATCCACATACTGGTGTGGCACTTGCCGCATTATACAAACTGATGGGCAAGGGAACCATCTCCAAAGGTGATCAGGTGGTCGTAATCTCCACCGCCCACGGTTTAAAATTTACAGAATTTAAACTCAAATTCCATGAGGGAAAAATCCCAGGGACGGACCCGAAATTGGTTAACGTTATTCGATCCTGCAAACCGGAGGTGGGGGCTGTTATGGACGAAATCAGCGGTTTCCTACAATTGAAAGATTAAAATTTCTCATTTTCGACTCGAAATTCCCGTTCTTTTTTCCCGGGCGTTTTTCGTTTTTTTCTCGTAAGCGTGCCGGGGTCCATATAATCGAGAATCCAAATGTACGAGGGAATCGAGGAACTCCCCCAAGAATTCCTCTTCGAGGTCGAGACGGCCGTAAAAAAAGAAGAGCCAATTTCTATCATTACCTACGTCCTGAGTACCCGGGGCGAAAATAAGCTCAAACATATCATCCAAACAGTCCTTTCCAAATACAAAAGAGAGGATCTGACCGAACTTATATTTACATCAGCAAAAGAACTGATCGTAAACGCGACCAAAGCAGCAATTAAACGGGTTCTATTTAAGGAACTAGGGCTGAATATCGCAGACCCTTCCCAGTACGATTTGGGAATGGAATCTTTTAAGGAAAATCTAGTCAGCCGGAAGTTTCCCTACTATCGTAGGAAGATGAAAGAGCATGGTCTATTTGTAAAAGTTACCCTGAGTTTCAGTTCGGATCGGATCATTCTATTCGTACAAAATAATTTCACTCTTGCCGTCAGAGAGGAGAAGCGGATCCGAGAAAAGTTCGTTCACTCTAAAGAATTTGACAATCTGTTTGAATACTATATGAAATACGGTGATACCACGGAAGGTGCAGGTATGGGTATCACAATGGTGGAAATTCTGGTAGCCCAAAGCGGCTATGACCGCCATTTGTTTACGATCTATAGTCGCCAATCGGAGAATAAGACTGTTGCCAGAGTCGAGATCCCATTAGATCAGAATTATGTGCCCAGAAGGCAAAGATACCAAAAATGGTTACAAGAAAAGGCTAGCGGCTTAACATGACCTAAAGTTCTCCTTACGATAGTTAGGTCTTTAGAAATATGGAACAGAATCCTCAGACAAGTAAACTCCAAGAACAGGCAAATCAAATGAATCTTGCCTTGGAATCCGTTCATACAGAAGAGCAAGCGATCGAACTTATCCAAGGAAAAATCAAAGACGCTTATCTTTTAAAATTAAGAGTCGATGTTGAAAACAAAGCGGGCGTAGTTTTAGGATTATTATCCAGATATAAAAACGAATTTCTGGAATTATATTCCTTATTCTCCAACTCTTCTATGATCCGAAAGATCAGAACTTTCGAAGATTTCGGTCAGATCTCACATGATATCGCAGAAGCCGCTAGACAAGAAGCTCCGGATCCAGGTTTATCCGACGCAGTAGGAAGAATTCTTCATACTAAATTAACAAAACAAATATTAGAACAATATTATCCTATGTGGGATCGTAATGATACTGCTGCTCTAGTCAATATGCTGGAAAACCAGATCAAGAGTAGTATGAAGATCAATATGATACGAGTACAAGCGGATGTGGAATATGTATCCAGTTTGAAATGTAGAGGCAAAAGTTTTTTTGCAGGTATCATCCAATCCATTCCTAAACCTCCTGAAGAACCCGCAGAGGGAGCCGCTCCTGCAGAAAATTTAGATCCGGAAAAAGCCGCGGTAATGCGCCAAATCGAAACTATTCGAAAAGGTTTCGGAAGAGTGGTGCAAGCCAAAACAATCTTATCTCCGGTAAACGGAATAGACTTCGACGATCTGAACGAAGGTGATAAGATCCTATTACAACTTCCTTCTGTTTCTCCTGAGGAGAAGGCTCTAGCAAAAACTTTGGGAGCAATGGACAAGGATGGGAACGTAAAACCTGTGGTCGGTTCTTTTGTAGCGATCGCGTCCGGCAAAAACGAATATCATATATTTGCAAAAGGTCCCGCAGGAGTTCTCTTACAAGCATTCGAAGAAAGACCGGTTCGTTTAGCCAGACCTAAAACTGCTGCGAACGCTCCTCGTCCTGCGGGAATGGGTTCAAAACAATCCGAAGGAAGCAACACTCTCAACTATGCAATTTTGGTTGGAGTAGTGTTGCTAGTCGGATTACTTGCTTTTATTCTTTTGAAATAAAATCTCTCAAAGAAGTTGAGCGATCTGTATAAGATTTCCACAGGTATCTTTTAAAACAGCTAATTTAACTGGCCCCATTTGTGTTGGTTTCATCGTAAATTCCACATTTAATTTTGTAAGCCTTTCGTATTCTTTGTCTACATCATCTACACTAAAAGAAGTCCAAGGAATACCTGCTTCAGATAATTCTTTTTGAAAAACTTTAGCCGGAGCAAAACCCATTGGCTCCAGTAATAACTCTACTCCATCTCTTTGCTCCGGAGAAACAAGTGTCAGCCATCTTCCTTCTCCCATTGGAATATCAGTTTTCTTTTCGAATCCTAAAACTTGCGTATAAAATTTAAGAGCCTTTTCTTGGTCGTCTACCATCACGCTCATTACTGTAATTTTCATATTTCTCTCTTTAGCAGAAATTATTCTAGATATTTTTACTTTTCTAATATAGCTTTCAAACGAACCATATTATCTTTCATATCCTTTCCCAGATCGCCGCAGATGATCGGGATCATTAGATTCATCGGATAAACCATCTTACCATTAAATCTATTAATGAGTTTGGTTTTATTTTCAGAAATAGTTTCCAGTTTAGTAAAAGCAGAATCCTTGGAGGCAAAGGGCCTTTCAAATCTGATCTGCACTTCCAGATATTCGCCTTCTATTTTTTTCGTGATCTCTTGTTCTCCAATCCCCACATTCTCATTCTTACTTTTCCAAGAATGGATAAAACCGACTTCTCCATCCAAACCTTTGGAAGAGAACTCAGTTTCAGGATCTAACATAAACCACTTAGCGTAATTAGTTTGGTTATTTAGAATTTTAATATAATCGAAAACTACCTGTTTCGGTTTTTCGATCACGATCTCTTCTTGTATTTGAAAATCTTTTGAGGCAAAAGCCGCTACAATAAGTAATACGGAAACAAGTCCAACGAGAGAGAAAATTGTAATTTTAAAAGCCTTCATTCTGCATATCTTAAGGATATATCGGAAATTAGGTCAATTTTTATGAAGAAGGTTCACTTCTCCAAAATTGCTTTTTTATATTTGGATTGAAAGGAAGAAGGGCTCATGCCTGCGTATTTTTTGAATAATCCGGCAAAAGAACTATGACTTTCAAAACCTACTCCTTCGCAAACCTCTGAAACCGAAACATCTTTCAAAAGTAATTCTTTTGCATTCTTCACTCGAACGGAAATCAGATATTGGTGAGGTGTTATTCCGTAACAGGATTTAAACAATCGGATATAATGGAACTTAGATAGAAATGTTTTTCCTACGACAGAATCCAGATCCAATTTTGTATGGAAGTTTTGGTCCATAAATTGTTTGGATCCGATTACCCTGTTTATAATCTCTTTTCGTGGATATAATTTGCGATCCAATCTTTGAACTTCACGATTATAAAAAAGTTCAGATCCCATCACCCGACTACTAGGTTCACCAATTTGCCAGGAACATAGATCTCTTTACGGATTTGTTTTCCATCCAAGAAGACCTGGACCTTGTCCAAGGATTTTGCGATTTGGATCGCTTCGTCGCCTGCGATCTCTTTTGCCGCCTTGAATTCCGCTCTTAACTTCCCGTTTACCTGGACCACGATCATTATCTCGTCGTCAGTCAGATACTTCTCCTCATAACCCGGAAAACCTTGGTAAGTTAAAGAATCAGACTTTCCTGCTAAGGACCAAAGTTCTTCAGCTAAGTGAGGAGCAAATGGAGCAATCAAAAGTAAGAACGGCTCTAGGATCTTGCGAGGTCTACGTTGGCTTGGAGTTAACTCATTCACAAAGATCATCAACTGAGAGATAGCTGTGTTAAATGAAAAATTATTAATATCATCATCCACCTTTTTGATGGTTCTATGAAGTATCTTTAATTCGTCTTCATTAGGTTCGATATCTTCCAAACGGAAAGATTCTTCTGCACCTGAATGATATAATCTCCAAACACGATTTAAGAAACGGAATACACCTTCTACACCTCTAGTGCTCCAAGGTTTTACCATTTCGAATGGTCCCATGAACATTTCAAAAAGACGTAAACTATCTGCTCCGAAATTCGTAACAACTTCGTCCGGATTGATCACATTCCCTAAAGACTTGGACATTTTTCTTTTGTCTTCGCCTAAGATCAAACCTTGGTGAACCAATTTTTTGAAAGGTTCAGGAGTGGTCACATAACCTAAATCGAATAATACCTTATGCCAAAAACGTGAATAGAGTAAGTGAAGAACCGCATGTTCTGCCCCACCCACATATAGATCCACAGGCATCCATGCTTTTTCTAAATTTGGATCTACAAACTTGTCCGGATTTTCAGGATCTATATAACGTAGGTAATACCAACAAGAACCAGCCCATTGAGGCATAGTATTCGTTTCTCTGGTTCCGATCTCTCCTGTTTCAGGATCTTTGTATTTCAACCAGTCCCCTGCTAATGCAAGAGGAGATTCTCCGGTTCCGGAAGGTTTAAATTCAGATAAATTAGGAAGTTCTAATGGAAGTTCGGACTCAGGAATCGCCTTTGTAACTCCGGAAGGATAATGAACTAAAGGAATAGGTTCTCCCCAGTATCTTTGGCGAGCAAACAACCAATCTCTGAGTTTGAATTGGGTTTTTCTTCTTCCGATCCCTTTCTTCTCCGCCCAATCAGCAGTTTTGGAAAACGCTTCCTTATACCTCAGACCGTTGATAGAAACTTCGGAAGAAGAAGAATTGATACAAACAGATTCTTTAGAGTCGAAAGCTCCCTGAGAAAGATCCCCTTCGATTACAGGTAGGATATCCAACCCGAAAGCATTTGCAAACTCATAGTCTCTTTGGTCATGAGCAGGCACCGCCATGATCGCACCTGTTCCATAACCATACAGAACATAATCACCGATCCATACCGGGATCTTTTTAGAAGGATCTGCAGGATTTATAACATAAGCTCCCGTGAACACACCGGACTTCTCTTTAGAAAGTTCAGTTCTATCCAGATCACTCTTCAGAGCGGAGACCTTTTTGTATTCCTGTACCTTCTCCCATTGTTCTTCAGAAGTAATCGAGTCCACCAAAGGATGCTCCGGAGCAAGCACCATATAACTTACCCCAAATACGGTATCAGGACGCGTGGTATATACCTTGATCCCATTTTGCGGAGAAGAAGTATCAAAAGGAAATATAAGCTCTAAACCTTCGCTCTTTCCGATCCAGTTTTTCTGCATTTCAAGAGTAGAGCCTGGCCAAGTAACTAAAGATAAATCCTCTAACAGTCTTTCTGCATATGCAGTGATACGCATCATGTACTGTCTCATCGGTTTACGAACAACTTCGTAACCTTTTCCAACCCATTCTTCTACTTCTTCGTTTGCTAAAACTGTTCCGAGACCTGGGCACCAGTTTACCGGGATTTCTGCCTGATATACTAAGCGGAATCCGGAGAGAATGGTTTCTTTCTTTTCATTAGAAAATTCTTTCCAATCTTTTGCGGAGAAGGTTTCGAGATCCTCAAACCCTTCTGAACCCTTAGATTCGAGCTTTTGGACCAATTCGGAGATTGGTTTTGCCTTAGAAGCCTTGAAATCATACCAAGAATCGTATAATTTCAAGAAGATCCATTGGGTAAATCTGTAGTATTTCGGGTCTGTGGTGGATATTTCCCTGTCCCAATCATAGGAAAGACCGATCAATTTGATCTGTCTTCTGAAATTGTCCACATTTTGCTTTGTAGTGATGGCAGGATGGATCCCAGTTTGCATTGCATATCTTTCTGCAGGAAGACCAAATGCATCCCAACCCATTGGATGTAAAACTTCAAAACCCTTCATTCTCTTGTAGCGAGAAATAATGTCTGTAGCGGTATAACCTTCAGGGTGACCGACGTGCAATCCCGCTCCTGAGGGATAAGGGAACATATCTAAACAATAGAACTTCGGTTTAGAAGAGCGCAGATCCGTTCGAAAGGAAGAATTCTTTTCCCAGTAGTCTTGCCATTTTGATTCAATTTTCCGAAACGGATAGTCCATACCGTGAAGTTTTTTCCTCCGGCCTAGAATCCAATTCTTTTTTGTTATACAAGATGTTGATATAAAGGTGAAAAATCTAGAATTAGAAAGGTTTCTTTCCTTTTAGGAAGAAAAAAGTCATTAGAAATTGTTACTAGAAGAAGTGTTTTTAAATTCTAGGGAACCTATGAGTTGAATTCGGGTCCGAAATGAAGAAAGCCGGAGGGAAACCGGCTTTCTCTGGGAGTGAAATTCTAAGCTCTTGCTTAGAAAACGGACAGAAATTTTGGATGAGAATCTGACTTATTTACGTACTGAGTCAATAACCTTGATAAGTCGACGAAATGTTTGGTTCAAACAATCTCGACATAGGTCGTACTGAAAGAGATTCGGTGTTTCTTTACCGCATCCTTTGCATGTATATTGCTTACTTTGCGCTTGTGTAAGTTCCGCTTCTTCTTCGTTCAAATCCGTCACTGCTAATAATTGCATTTTGCTCCCAGAAAATTCCACTGAATGTCTTTTTATTTACGGAGTGTAAATAAGTCCGAAGATTGATAAGTGTTTTCGGAACTTCTCTCCGTACGTCGAGAGTTACTTTATAAAATCGGCTCACTCTAGAGTCAAAAAAAATTAGGTTGGAAGTTTGTGAAAATGACTGCAATTTTTTTAAAAAAAAATTCTGAGCGCGGTTTTATTTGGAATAGATTTTCAAGTGCGGTTTTTTTCAGGTAAAAATAAATTTCCTATCAAGTGCCGAGTTTAGGTCAGTCAAAACAAAAGGAAGGTGATCATTTGTTATCTATATCAGGCTTAAACAAGTCTTACACGGTTGCAGACCAAACATTTAACGTATTAAAAGATGTTTCATTCCAGGTAAAGTCCGGAGAGTTCGTCGCTGTGATCGGCCCTTCCGGTTCAGGAAAGTCCACATTACTCGCAGTTTCAGCAGGATTAGATAAAGCTGATTCAGGAACAGTATCATTAGATGGAATATCCCTATTTGACAAGTCTGAAGACGAATTAGCGAAGATCAGAGGAGAACAAATAGGATTTGTATTCCAAAACTTTCAACTGATCAAGACGTTAAACGCCTTAGAGAACGTGTCCCTTCCTCTTGCTTTGACAACAAACCTTTCAGAAAAGGTGATACATGAAAAAGCTATGTATTGGTTGGAGAAAGTTGGAATCGCACATAGAGCACATAACTTTCCAAGCCAACTTTCAGGCGGAGAGGAACAAAGAGTAGCGATAGCACGTTCTTTTATACATGAACCTAAACTTCTTTTCGCCGATGAGCCTACTGCCAACTTAGATAAGAAGAACGGTGAGAACATCATGTCTCTACTCAAACAACTCAATAGGGATCGTAAATCCACTTTGTTAGTTGTTACCCATGATCCTAAAGTGGCATCTATGGCAGATAGGATCTTAGAAATGAGAGATGGAGTGGTCTTAAACGGAGCAAAGCCTAAAGTTTCTGTTAAGAAGACCATATCCAGGAAGAAAAAATGAATATTAGATTCTTTCTAAGGGTAATGTTCCGGGAGATTTTCTCCAAAAAGACTTCTTCCTTACAGATCATTTTAGCAATCACGATTGGAACGGGTGCAGTTCTTGCTGTTCATTCATATAGAGATCAATTTACGAGTTCTATCATCAGAGAGGCCAAAAACATAATGGGTGCGGATCTGGTTGTTACCAGTCCTTCTCCTCTGACTTCTGAACAAACAGCGTTTCTTTCGAAGGAATTGCCAAAAGGGAGCAAATTATCCGAACTAGTGCAGTTCCCCTCCATGCTCCGTAATCCGAATTCTCAGGATTCCAGCTTATCTTTGATCAAGGCGATCCAAGGAGATTATCCTTATTTTGGAGAATTAGAAACGGAGCCAAAAGGTCTTTTTCGCAAATTAAAGCAGGGAGAAATCCTCTTAGAAAGCGGGCTGATCAAAAATTTAAAACTTAAAATAGGCTCTAAGGTTCAATTAGGAGAAAGTAACTTCATCTTAAAGGGAAGTGTAATAAAGGAACCTGGAATGGCGGGCAACTTTCTCTCTATGGCTCCAAGCTCCATCATTAGAAAAGAATCTTTAGCAGAAACAGGGCTGGAACAAAGAGGTTCACGGATTAGTTACCAGGTACCTATCCTTCTTCCTAACGGAACCGATGCAAACGAATTCAAAAAAAGTAAATTTTCCGAATTTGCCAAAAACGATCTGATTTTATACGAGAGCACGGAAGCGAATTCTGGATCTCAAAAATTCCTTACAAATACGTTGGATTTCTTTTCCTTATTGGCATTATGTGCATTCTTCTTGGGAGGGATCTCCATTCTTCTCACAAGCAGAGCCGTTGTAAGAGCCAAATCAAATACATTCGCCGTTTATAAATGTTTAGGAGCAGGACCAAACCTAGTTTTAGGTCTTGTACTTTCTGAACTTCTAATATTATCAACAATTGGTGCTATATTAGGATTTTTATTCGGAAGTTTTTTGCAAACACAGATCCCGAATATGGCTGATAAAGAATTTCTTTTCGAACCGAAGCTGATCCCTGATCTAAAAGCATTTTTGTGGGCATTCGTGTTGGCTTGGGTAGTCCCATTAGTTTCCGCTTGGGAAAGTCTTTCCACTACTCGAAATTTAAGCCCGATGTACGCTCTTAAATCGGATTTTGCAAATGAACTTTCTTCCGTTCCGAAACTGAAATTAAAACAAACCATTTCATTTATCGCGGTTTTCGGATTATTCTTCTTACTAGCTTGGTGGGAAACTGGAGACTGGATCAAAGGATTGATCCTATGTGCTACTTTACTCTTCTTACCGGTGGTAGTCTATCTTGGAATTTTAGGAATTCGTTTTGCGATCAGATTTTTATTACAAAGATTTGAATTTTCTGCAAGTATAAGAATGGCATTACGAAAACTAGATAGACCTAGAACGGGACTTTCTTGGGTTTCTGTAGGCCTCGGTTCTTCAGTTTTTGTTCTACTCCTCAGTATTTTTTTAAGTGATAGTTTACTGGAATACAGCGGAGCAAAGGATAAGGAAAGAAGACCGAATATGTTCGTGTTGGATATACGACCAGAACAACTGGAAAGTTTCCAACAAACAGCGGAGAAGTATCAGGTAGAAAAACTTTTAACTTCACCCGTGATCGGAGCAAGACTCACTCATGTAAACGGTGAACTTGTTAAAAAAGAAGATATGGAACTTTCCGCCCTCAGAAGAGACTGGAGATCCACAGCGAGGACCAGAGAATATTTCTTATCTTATAGAGAGAATTTATACCCTACTGAAAAAGTCACTGATGGAGATTTTTGGAGAAAAGGAGAAGAAGACCAAATCTCCGTCGAAAAGGAATTTTCCAAAAACTTAAAAGTAGATTTAGGAGATAAACTCTCCTTCTCCATAGGCGGGGTAGAAGTCACCGGGACAATCCGAAATTTCAGGACAGTCAACTGGTCTGACATGAGACCGAACTTCGTAGTTCTATTTTCTAAAGGGATCTTAGAGAAGGCCCCTAAGTTCTATTTGAGTTCATTTTTATTAGAATCTTCCGATTCCAGATATTCTCTCCAAAAAGAATTATCGAATGAATTTCCAAATCTTACGATCGTAGATACTGAAAAAGCAGTTCAATCTTTCTTAGGAATTTTAGAAAAGATGTCGTTTGCGATCCGTTGGATGACAGGACTGATCGTTTTATCCTCTTTACTATTGATACTCTCTTCTTTGGAATTGAGTAGAAAGGAAAGATTGGAAGAGACTTCCCTTCTTAGAATAATCGGCGGAACCAAAACCTTCTTACGAAAATACTTTTTGGTGGAGTCTCTACTTTTGGCAAATTTGTCCTTCGTATTGGCATTCATTCTAGTTTTGGGAGTTTCCTCTTATATGTCTGAGATTATATTCGAGATACAAGCAAGTGTCCCTTGGCTGGAGATAGGGATCTTCTACATCTCTTTAAACTTAGCAGTAGTAGGAATGTATTTCGCTGCATTAAGGAACGAATGGAGAAGAAGTCCTACATTATATCTGAAAGAAATTTAAATTAGGGCTTATAATAAATCTAAGAAATGTCGAACCAAGGAAAGATCTGAAGTCGAGAAGCGGCGCCTGTTAAATGAAATGTTATTTCAATCGGCCTGCGAGCAGATCTTCCGGCTTAGAATCCAATTTCACAGAACAAACCTTATAATTGGAAGCGGTCGGACAGGCCGCCGTTCCAGTGATCTTACATCCTTTTGTTTCGCAACGTTTCCTTGTATCGAAGGAATCAGATCCGGAAAATCTGCAATAATCTCTGCAAGCATCGGAACTATTTACGGAGCAAAGATAACAACCATCTGCCGATAAATTTTGGGTAAATCCTAAAGATGTAAAAAAGAGTATGATAGAAAGTGAATATAGTATTTTTTTCAAATGAAACTCCTTAACCCTCACCCCAGGCTCTGTGATATTACTCTAGGCCGGGTTTTTATCTATTTCTGGATATTGTCAGTCTTCTTCTCTACTTTATCTTCCAGAAATTCCGCAAACTCAATTTGGCCTTGGATAAAGTTCAAATTATAACGGCTTTCGTACAGCAAAAGACTACTTGCGATAAACAGAAAAATTCCGCCTATTAAAGCAAGTCCTGTAGCAATCCAAGAAGCAGGACTTGATATCGCTACAATTATCCCCAGACTCAAACTGGAAGAAACAAAAAACAAAGTCGCAGTGTAAAGTGCGGCCATGGATCTTTGGATCAGATTTGCTCTTTTCTTTTGGACCTTTAATTGTCTTCTGAGATAGGCGAGTCTCTCTTCAGGAAAAGAAAGTCTTCCGTCCACGACACCTTCTATCTCGGTTTTAAGTAAATTAACACGATCAAATATTCTACCCAAACGATTTGCAGTAGAAAAGATTAAACTAGCGCTGGCCGAAATCAAAACGGCCGGAGTGATCATACCCGCTAAAATTTCCGTTCCGATCAAAGAAGAAAGCATAGTTCTAGTTTAACATTGGATCTTTAGTATGTTCCACGAAATACTTATACAATCCGCCTTTACTCTTTAAGGCTTCTTGCCAAGTTGCTTCAGGATCTTCTGTAAAGATCCACTCTGCATTCGGATCGTGAACGACCCAAGATTTGCGTTCCATCTCACCTTCTAGTTGAGCGGCTCCCCAACCGGAATATCCTTGGTATACGTTAAACTTTGTTTTATCAGGATGTTCTAATAATTCCACCAAAGCTTCGAAACTTCTGGCGAGAAACACACCAGGGATAACTTCGATCCCAGGTTGTTTCAATTTAGGATTATCATGAAGAATGGAGACAAATGTAGGATCAACTGGACCTCCAGAGTAGATCGGATTAGAGCCGTCTATTCCTTCCGGAATTCCTTGGATCACATCGCTTAATGCTACATCCATTTTTTTATTAAGCACAAGGCCGAATGCACCTGATTGATCGTGCTCCACCATTAGAATCACCGTACGATTGAAATAATCGGTTACGATAGATGAGTTAGAGATTAATACTTTTCCGCTGAATCCGTTTTCCATGCTGCCCGATCAGTTTTTATGTATCTCATTCAAAATTCTGTACGCGATTTCCAAAGTTTGGATATCGGATCTTCCATCCACTAAAGGTTCCGTTTCCTTCAGGATACATTTTACAAAATGTTCATGTTCCTGTTTTAAAGGGTTATCTTTGTGAACAAAAATTTTCTCAACAATGGATTCTTGGCGATACTTGATCTCTCCGGTCCTAAGTAGAATGTCCGAAGTCGCTTGTCTATGAAGCTCGATCTCTTGGTCGCTAAAATCCAATGTGATGTACACGTCTTTCTGAGTGATATTCAGGGTCCGAATTTTGGATTGTGTATTTCTACTCGCGGAAATATTCGCGATCGCGCCGTTCTCAAAATGAAGAACAACTGATGCAATATCTTCGTGAGCGGAAACCACTTTGGTCCCCACTGCACTTAGATATTTGACGGGAGATTTTACAAGATTCAAAACGATATCTATATCGTGAATCATCATATCCAGAACTACTCCCACATCCTTAATTCTAGGATTAAAAGGGGCTAATCTTCTGGATTCTATCAAAAGAGGTTCAGTCACGATCTTTCCAAGCTCAAGAACTGCTCCGTTAAAACGTTCAACGTGGCCTACTTGTAAGACCAAATTGTTTTTAGAAGCAAGGTCCACTAGTTCTTTTGCTTGTTCTAAAGTTTCCGCGATTGGTTTCTCTACCAAAACATGTTTGCCTGCGAGAAGTGCTTTCTTACCAATTTCATGATGTAAGAATGTAGGCACTGCAATGATCACTGAATCAGTATGTTTGATCAGATCGTCTACAGTGGAGAAGGCGGAAGTTTTATGTTTTTCCGCCATCTGAGAGGCTCTTTCGGAATCGGAGTCGTAAATACCAATCAACTCTGCATCGCTTAATGTTTTCGCCACGTTAACGTGGTATTGGCCCATATGGCCTGTTCCGATTACTCCGATCTTGACTTTGTTAGTCATGAAACTTCCTTTTTGTGGATATTACTTATTGGTAAAAATCTTACCCTTGGAACCGGAAACGGATTCTCCGGACTCTCGAGCAAATTCTTCGATCAATTCTCTTTGTCGCCTGGTCAGTTTTTTAGGGATCTCTATACGAACGATCACGTGTTGGTCCCCTTTTCCATATCCGCCTAGATACGGAATACCATGACCTTTTAAACGGAACACTTGGCCTGACTCGGTTCCTTCCGGAATTTTCATCTTAACCTTTTTGCCATCTATAGTTGGGACTTCTATATCCCCGCCTAAGATTGCTTGCGTTAGGCTGATCTTTTTATTTAAGATTAAGTCATTTGCCTGTCGTTCGAATAATTCATGTTTCTTAATATGTGTTACCACATATAGATCACCATGAGGACCGCCGTTAGGCCCTGCTTCCCCTTCTCCGGAAACTTTTAATCTGCTGCCGGATTCGATACCAGGTGGGATCTTAATATTGATGGTACGCCTTTTTTCTACTAGGCCTTGTCCATGACAGGTCTTGCATGGATTAGAGATGATTGTACCTTTTCCACGACAAGTCCCACATGTAGTCGCCACGGAGAAGAATCCCTGAGTTCTACGGATCTGTCCCGAGCCCCCACAATCCGGGCAAGTAGAAGGTGTACTTCCCTTGTTCGCACCGGAGCCTCCGCAATCCACGCAGGTTTCTAATCTTGGGATCTCAATTTTATATTCCCTGCCTAGAGCAGCGTCTTCGAGGGAAACTTCTAGATTATAACGAAGATCTGAGCCACGTTGAGGACCGGATCTACGCGATCCACCGCCACCAGCACCTCTTCCTCCCCCGAAGAAGTCGCCGAAAATATCTCCAAAATCACCGAAGATATCGGAGAAGTCAGTGTATGCTCCTCCGCCGAAACCGCCTTGAGCACCTGCACCCACTCCGGCTTTGCCGTACTGGTCGTACATGCGACGTTTATTAGCGTCTCTTAAAACTTCGTAGGCCTCGGTAGCTTCCTTAAATTTATCTTCAGCTGCTTTATCACCCTGATTCTTATCAGGGTGATATTTAATAGCTAACTTCCGATACGCAGACTTGATCTCTTCATCAGTCGCGGATTTGGAAACTCCGAGGATATCGTAGTAACTTTTGTCACTCATGTCTTAGTTACTTTTTCTCATCGTCCACTACGGTATAGTCGGCGTCCACGACCTTTTCTCCCTTAGCTTGGGAATTGTCTGCGCCTTCTCCTGGTCCCGCACCGTTAGGTCCTGGACCTTCTTCCTGACCTGGAGCACCTTGGGAATAAATTTTCGTACCTATTTCCGAAGCCCTCTTAGTGATGGACTCTTTCGCAGCGTTGATACGACCGATATCACCTGATTCGATCGCTTCTCTTGCACGTTTGATCTCGTCATTCGCCAATTGTTTTTCGCTGTCAGAAAGTTTGTCCGCAGCATCTGTAATCGCTTTTTCCAAAGAATAAGTGATCGTATCCAACTCGTTCTTAGCTTCTACAAGTTCTCTAGCGGCTTTGTCCGCAGCAGCATGAGCTTCTGCGTCTTTTACCATTTTAGAGATCTCGTCTTCGCTTAGTCCAGAAGAAGATTCAATACGTATCTTTTGTTCTTTGCCGGTTCCTAAATCTTTTGCAGAAACATGCACAATACCGTTCGCATCAATATCGAATGTAACTTCGATTTGTGGAACTCCCCTAGGCGCAGGTGCAATTCCGATTAGATCAAATCTTCCGAGTGTGCGGTTACCTGCAGCCATATCTCTTTCTCCTTGGAGAACATGGATAGACACTGCATTTTGATTATCCGCAGCAGTAGAGAACACCTGAGATTTTTTAGTTGGGATCGTAGTGTTTCTTTCGATCAACTTGGTCATCACGCCACCCAAAGTCTCGATACCGAGTGAAAGTGGAGTTACATCCAAAAGAAGAACGTCGGAAACCTCTCCCGCTAAAACTCCACCTTGGATAGCAGCACCGATTGCCACTACTTCGTCTGGGTTTACGGAACGATTCGGTTCTTTTCCGAAAATTCCTTTTACAAGTTCCTGTACTGCAGGGATACGAGTGGATCCTCCCACTAATATCACTTCGTCAATGTCGGAAGCTTTTAAGCCGGCGTCACGTAACGCGTTCTCACAAGGAATACGAGTTCTATCCACCAAGCGACTGGTCAACTGATCGAACTTAGCTCTTGTAAGATTCATATCCAAGTGTTTTGGTCCGGTTGCATCAGCAGTGATGAACGGAAGGTTCACTTGAGTAGACATGGTTCCGGAAAGTTCTATCTTCGCCTTCTCCGCAGCTTCTTTCAAACGTTGAACGGTATTTTTATCTTGAGAGATATCGATCCCGTACTGTTTTTTGAATTCTTCGATCATCCATTCCATGATGACCATATCGAAATCGTCCCCACCTAAGTGAGTATCACCGTTGGTGGATTTTACTTCGAATACTCCGTCCCCCAACTCCAGGATAGAAACGTCGAAGGTTCCTCCTCCCAAGTCGTAAACAGCAATTTTTGCGTTACTCTTCTTCTTATCGAAACCGTAAGCTAGTGCGGCAGCGGTAGGCTCGTTGATGATCCTTTCCACTTCCAAACCTGCGATCCTACCTGCGTCTTTAGTAGCCTGACGTTGTTCGTCATTGAAATAAGCAGGAACTGTGATCACTGCCTTTGTTACTTTTTGACCAAGATAATCTTCTGCAGTTTGTTTCATTTTCTGAAGAACACGAGCAGATATCTCTTGAGCGGTGAACTCTCCAGTAGCAGTTTCGAATTTTAATCCGTCGTTTCCACTTTTGATCACTTTATAGGAAACGTGCTTCATCTCTTGTTCGGTCTCGTTGAATCTACGTCCTATAAATCTTTTCGCGGAACGAATAGTATTCACCGCATTAGTAATTGCTTGGTTCTTAGCAAACTGGCCTACCAAAGTTTCTCCCTTAGCGGTAAAAGCAACGATAGACGGAGTAGTTCTAGCACCTTCGGAGTTTTGGATTACAACCGGATCTCCACCTTCCATTACGGAAACGCAGGAGTTTGTGGTCCCTAAGTCGATTCCGATAATCTTCTCTTTTGACATTTTAGTTTCTCCTTCCGCCCTCGGAGTCCTTCCCTTGGCGGTTATTCATGATTTATTTCGTTCTATTCAAGGCGTCATTGCGCCTAACAGCCGAAGCCTTAAGCTTTGGGTCTCCCGATCCTTACTCTTGCGGGTCTTAAGGAGAACTTATCTTCGTTTTCCTTAATATAGAACCCGGCCTGATAGACTTCGATCACGGTTTCTTCCTGATACTGGTCCCCTTCTTCGGAAGATAATGCTTCCATCAAAGTTGGATCGAAAGTTTCCCCCTGAGGATACTGTCTAAACACATTAGATCTCTCCAATATGGAATAAAATTCCTTCAGGATCATTGCCACTCCGTCCACGAAAGGTTTTACTTCTTCCGTAACATTTACACCGGAACCTACACGATCCAAATTATCGATCGGATTCAAAAACTCCGTTACCAAAGATTTGACCGCTTCTCTTTTAATATTAGAAAATTCTTGTGCAGATCTTCTCTTATAATTCTGGAACTCGGCTCTTTCCCTGGTCCAAGAATCTTTTAGGGATTCGATCTCCTTTTTCGCAATATCCAATTCCTTACGTAAAGTTTCCTCTACGCTTTCCGGCTTTTGGGAATCATCCGAATTCTCTCCGGTTGGCGTTGCGACCGCTTCTTCTTGACTCATCTCTCTATCATTTCCTTGCATAGTTCATTACTACTTACTAATACGCGTGATCATCTCCGAAACTAGCTTCGAAGTAAAATCCACAAGTGGAAGCGCTCTATGATAATCCATTCTCTGAGGACCTATGATCCCCATAGCGCCTATCCTTTTTTCTCCCATTCTATATCCGGAAGTAATGATGCTGACTCCGCCCATTCTTCCGTCCCCATTCTTTCCTATGACGGTATACACTCCATCGTGTTCAGAATAATCCCCAAACATTCCGGTGAGGAATCTTTTATCATCCAGTAGGGAGAGAACCTGGTTGAGTTGTTCCTCTTCATCCTTAAATCTTCCGTATAAGTTCTTGAGACCGTCGATATATAAAGACACTTCCGAATTATCTGGCGTCATAGCGGCAGAGATCACTCCGGACACTTTATAAAAATCTAATGGTCCATCTTTTCTCAATAAGAGAGAAGGTATCACTTTTTCCTGGATCTCGAACATGTCATAACCTTTCGCGTTATCGTTCAGATACTTTGAGATCTGGTATAATTCTTCCTGGCTATAATTCCGATCCAAGAATACACTACGGTTCAACACCGCCCCGGATCTCATTACCATGATCATGAGGACCTCGTCTCCGTGAACATGGATCAATTCCACATGTTTGAGAGTGTCCAAACTTTTGGCAGGCCCCAAGACAACACCCGCAGAATTAGAAAGACTTGCTAGAACGCTCGCAGTTGCCTTCAGGATCTGATCCAGTTTAAACTGCATCTTCAGGTATTCTTCTTGGATCCTTTGTTTTTCCTTAATCGTTAACTCATAAAGGACCACTAAAGAATCCACATAGAATCGATAACCAATCTCTGTAGGAATCCGTCCCCCGGAAGTATGGCGAGATGCAAGATATCCCATCTCTTCCAGTTCTTTTAAAACAGTACGTATAGAAGCCGGCGACAAACCTATATCATGTTTGTCGAATAAGGTTTTAGAGCCAACTGGACGGTTCTCTTGGATAAACTCGTCCACAGTGGCCTTTAGGATCATCCTATGTCTTTGGGATAGTTCCATATCGATTCTTATTGGCACTCTGCAAGTTAGAGTGCTAAAGCACCTCTCAAGTTTCCCGGAGATTCCAAAAAAGTCAAGAATTTTGGATTTTAAGCAGCCGCAGAGGGCGACTGATAGAAAAAAGTGACAAAATATATCCCATAAGTGATGTAAAATTGATTTTCAAACCCCCGAACTTCTCCGCATAAGATTTCTCTCGCAAGGAAGAAGGACCCAAGGATTTAGATTCTTCCTCAATTTAAGACTGACTTAGAATTGGTTCCAAAATAAGCTCTACGTCTTATACAAAAAGGAATCTCGATGTTATTCAAACTTAGGCTCTATTATTTTATCTCTTATACTATTTTCACTTCTTTGGTCCTCGGGTCCATACTCGGAACATTTTACTTTTTAGGAATTCTTCCTGCCGAGAAGTTCGGATTTGCAGCTTATATCTCTGGTGGAGTTGGAGTTTTCTTTTCCTTATGTATGGGAATTTTCTCTGGGACCTGGCTTGCTAGCACATTCCAAACCATACAAGATTCATTCAAGAAGGTCAGCAAGGGAGATCTAACTGCGAGAATAGAAACAAATTCAAAAGATCTACTTTTTGATTTTTACGAAAGTTTTCACAGAATGCTCCAAGGCCAATCGGAGCTAATAGGTTTGATCCGAAGCACAGCGGATACACTTTCCCAGGACTCCGGAGATATGAGAACCGTGGTTTTGGACTTCGGTTCCAATATACAATCCCAATCGGCGGCCACGGAAGAAGTTTCCGCATCAATTGAAGAAATTTCAGGAGTAGCTACTTCGATATCTTCCATTGCGGGCGAGAATGCAAACAGCATGAGCAATTTGGTTTCTGAAGTGGAAAAACTTTCTTCTGCGATCGAAAAAACGAAAGGTCAGGTGGACGAAACATTAGTTTCCTTCGAGGATATTTCTAAACGTGCGGAGAAGGGTTCCCAATCCTTGACTTATATGGGACAGGCCATAGACAATCTTTCCAAAAGTTCCAAAGAGATTACCAAGACGATCGGGAATATCGCAGACATCAGCGAAAAAATAAACATGTTAGCGCTTAACGCATCCATCGAGGCTGCAAGAGCGGGAGACGCAGGAAGAGGTTTCGCAGTAGTTGCAGACGAGGTTTCTAAGCTTGCAGAAAGAACAGCTCTTAGTGTAAGAAGTATCAACGAATTAGTAAAGAAGAACCAAGATGATATGACCCAAGGTCTGGAAAAAATCCAGCTCACCACAAAAGAGATCCAAGAAATTATAGAAACCATAGATAGAATGTCCACTCAGATCAAAGAAGTCAGATCGGCGGTCAACTCCCAACAAGAACTCAGAAATTCAGTCCTAAAGGAAGCAGACTTCGTATTCAAACGTTCCGACGAGATCCGAAACGCAGTAACAGAACATAACACCGCAACAAGAGAAGTTGTGGATTCGGTTTCTTCTATCAGCAATTTGGCAATGAATAATTCGGAGAACAGCGATACCTTAGCAGAGAGAATTTTAGGAATATCTAATACTGCAAACAAACTCGGAAGTACCGTAGGAATGTTCCAGATCGCGAGCAAAACAAAAGCTACCGAGAAGGTCCTGGATTCTAAAACTCATGAGCTCAAGTTCACTGCCGCAATCGGAAAATTATATTACGTTAAAAAGTATGATCTAGTAGAGATCGTCTGGACGGAAAATTTCAGCTATGAAGGTTATCGGGAGATGTTGGAGAAGGGCCTGGAACTTGTAAAAGAATTCCAAGTTACCAAATGGATGGCAGATACTTCTAATATGGGAATCGTTTCTGCGGAAGCACAGACTTGGGTAAACGAAACCTGGTTCCCGAAAGCAATGGCCACTACTTTAAAAAAGATCGCTATCGTCATCCCACAGTCGGTACTTTCAGAACTTTCTATCGATACTAAATCCCTAAAAGCGGGTAATATAGATTTAATCAATACTCCTTCCAGAGAAGATGGAATGCGTTGGTTGATCTCCAAATAAGAAATTATTTGGTATCGTTAAAAGCTCCGTTCTAAATTTTAGTTTCGGAGCTTGATTCTATAAAATGCAACAATTCGAGAACGTAACAGTAATCAAAAAAGCAAACGTATACTTTGACGGAAAGGTCACTAGTAGAACTGTATTATTCTCCAATGGGGAAAAAAAGACACTAGGTATCTTAATGCCTGGGGAATACGAGTTCGGAACCGACGATAAAGAAATTATGGAAATTTTAGACGGGGAACTTTTGGTACAACTACCCGGAAATTCCGAATGGAAGGAGATCAAAGGAGGACAATCTTTTGAAGTTCCTGCAAATTCCAAATTCAAACTGAACGTTAAAAAGCTCAGCGACTATTGCTGTTCCTATCTTAAGTAATCGACTAATGCCGGGGGAACCCGGCTTTTAGGAAAACGATGGTAGCTAAAAAACTTAAGACAAAAAAACAAATCACGACTAACGAAACTTCACCACCTGCACCTGTTTTGACCGAATCGGGACGCACCGTGGCTTATAGTGATGCAATCTTTTCCATAGCCTTAACTCTAATGGCACTTGAAATAAAAATTCCTAGTCCGGAACAGATCGGCACCAAAAATCTATTGGTTGCATTGGGAGAAGCTTGGCCTGCCTATTTAAGTTTTTTGATCAGCTTTATGATCATCACTGTAGTCTGGACCAATCACCATACTATTTTTAGATACGTCAAGTATGTGGATCATAATTTAACTATCCTAAACAATTTACTTTTATTGAATATAATCATCATTCCTTTCTGTTCCGAAATGTTAGGAGAATACATTCTTCTGGGCAATGATAACTCTAAAATTGCTGCTTTGATCTATGGAGGTTGGGTAGCCTTAGGAGGAATTCCTTTTAATCTAGTCTGGAGATACGGAGTTAAGAAAGAATATCTGAGAAACCCGGAAGCGAGCCTCGCAGAAATAGAAGTGATCTCTAAACATTTTATAAAAGGCCCTTACATTTATTCTTTTGTAACTCTACTCGCATTTATAAACGTTTGGCTGAGTATCGCAGGATTTGTGATATTAATCCTAATGTATTTGGTTCCAACCACTTGGTTGTTCCGAAAAAGAAAACCGGCCTAAATTAAACCTTAGCCTATATCTCTCTCGTCTTGAAGTCGTTACATAATCACTTCAATCTACTACTTGACAAATCAGTTTTTCTAGCTACACTTCGTTCCGAGTCTGCTTAATCCGACAGAAGTCGGAGCGGAGGAACCAATTTTTTGGGGCTAACCGTTCTCGCGGGGGAAATCTCTCTTTCCTAGCCCGTCAGCTAACTTCGTAAGCATGGAGAGAAGACAGGAGTCCCTCCCAATCTTCCCGGCTCATTCTGACCTCGGGATTTTTTCATCCAGTGAAATAGTTCCGGGGAAATTATTGCCTAGGAGGCGAAAATGAAAGTTCTAATTTCGTTTGCCAACCCCAAGATGGGAGCAAAACTTTTCGGGCTAACAAGGGCGCTATTCTCTAAGTCCAAAGATAATCTTTCCATAGTAGCGTTACACGTTGTTTCGGTAGAATCCAAATCCGAAGGATTTCCTATATTAGAAGAAGATGAAATTTTCCAAGCAGTTAGAGAAGAAGCTGCCGGTTCAGAATTCAGTTTTGAAACAGTAGGATTTCCTTCCGACTGGATTGTCCCGGGGATAGTAGAGATCGCAAAGAGTAAAGAGATCGATTTACTTCTATTAGGCGCTGCACGTTCTTTATTCTCCGATAATTTGCTTGGGGGAAAGGTGGGAGATGTACTCAGACATTTATCAGACCTAGACATCGCAGTACTTGCAGATAATGGATTAGTAGCTCCGATCGAGCCGATCATCTATTCTCCTGGTTTAGATTCCGCTCCGCTTTTTCCGTTTTCTTCCGGGCTTTCCACTTTTATAGAAAAGCCGATCCCAGTTCTTTCAGGCGTCAACCAATCAGAGTTCGGAATGATCCAGACCAATCAGTTTAAACCTTGGATTCCATTCTCTTTGAATGCGGCCGCAGACCAAACCAAGAACCTAGCGATTTTAGAATATAATACCTATAAATCCTTTCACTCGGTTCTATTGGACAGACAAGGACTTTCCTTCTTAATCTTAAGAAAAGGAATTTGAAAATCGAATCCAAGTTTTGGAATTATTATACTCTACGTATAATAATTTTTTCATAGCGTTATGTACA
Source organism: Leptospira neocaledonica (assembly GCF_002812205.1). Classification (NCBI taxonomy): domain Bacteria; kingdom Pseudomonadati; phylum Spirochaetota; class Leptospiria; order Leptospirales; family Leptospiraceae; genus Leptospira; species Leptospira neocaledonica. Next base: position 216,572 of record NZ_NPEA01000002.1, on the reverse strand, counting down.
TTTGCCGCCTTACTTAAAATAGGCGGTCTTATTTTATAATATTATCTTTTCCTTGCCTGAAAATAGAGAGATTTAGATCCTTTCCGAAATCGGAAGGCGCACTTGAAGTCCAAAATTTTAAACCCTGTTCTAATTCTTTTTATTTTATCCATAATATCCGCCATATCGATATTCATTTTTGTGATCACTTATTCTTCTCCCATTAATAGGAGCCAAGAATCTGCTACAAACACCGAAATCCTAGGATTGATCTGGCTCGTTATTACAGTATTAATTATATATAATGCAGGATTGGCTTCCTTTCGAAACTTATTCCTGGAAAAATTCTCAACCGCTCAAGAAGGTTTAGGAAGTATAAAAGCTTTGGTCTTCAGCGTTGTGAGTCTTGTACTATTTTTAGTTGGATCCAAATTAGGAAGTTTATTCAAGACCGAAATTAGTATTCCGGAACTTCTTATGACTGTTCCGATCTTACTTGTAGCAACCTGGGAAAATTTTCTGACTAAAACAATTGGCTTAAAATTCAGATCCGTTTATTTAATCTTTTCGGCAGTATTTCAAATTATAGTTTATATAAGTTTTATGCTCTCATTCCTCACCTTAGCTAGTTTGGACGGATTCGACTAAAACCTGGTCGAACGGCGTTTTAAAACAGATCGTTAAAAACGATTTTTGAAAAAATTTAGATCCGATCTGGATCTGTGGATTTTTTCCCGTCTTACATAAAATGCCGACCATTCTGGACTTCGTTCATAGCGTTTTTACCCGGGTCTATCCCAAAGATTCCTTCATATTTAAAGAAGGAGAAGAGTCCGACGGAAACATGTATTTCCTATTCCAGGGGCATTTAAAGGTCAGCAAAAATCGCCCGGACTCAGGAGATAAATCTATTAAGGAAGTTTTTCCTGGAGAATTTTTCGGAGAAATCGCTTTGATTTCAGGAAGAGCCAGAGCTATGTCGGTCCAAGTTCTTTCTCCTTCTGCAAAGGTGGGCGTCCTGAATAAAGGTGTTTTCGAAAAACTGGAAAAAACAAGTCCTCAATTCCTTCTTTTACTTCTTAAAAACACTTTCGAAAAACTGAATCGAGCAGAGATGAAACTGGAAAATCTTTATACAGAGATCCATAAAAAAGAAGAATCCAAAGCTACAGAAGCACCGGCTGCCGAGAAGGAATCGGAAGTTTCAGAAACTTCTGAAGTCACTGACTCCGAAACTGCTGGGGAAGAAACTCCAGCTGAAGCTGCTGGAAATAAGGAATCATAAGATGGGAATTAATATTTTAGAATTCATTAATAACGTATCCGTTAAAACCTATCTAGCCGGCGAAGAAGTTTTTAGAGAAAAGGATCCTTCCAATGGAATGATGTATTTCGTATTCACTGGAGCTCTTGAAATCAGAAAGTCTTACGATGGAGAGGAAAGAGTAATTCGAAATTTGGAACCGGGAGCATTTTTCGGGGAAATCGCATTAATCAATAATGTACCGAGAGCCGCTACCGCAAGAGTCATCACTGAAAAAGCAAAAATAGGGATCTTGGATCAGGAAATGTTCTATCGGATCGGACAAACGAATCCTAAATTTTTTTCGATCCTTCTTAATACAACAATCCAAAGATTGGTTTCTGTAGAAGATGAGATCGCAAAATTAAGTTCAGGACAACCTATCCATCCGATCCGTAGCAGGGATTAATTTTCGATCAGGCCACCTTCTTCTTTTGGGAAAACTCCTGCAATGGAGTACCCGAAAAGTATCTACTTAATAAAAACGTAAACAAGTAACACTTGGAAACTCCGTGTTTTCTTGCATAGTTTCCCAGAAGGTTCCAATCTTCTATATCCGGCCGGAAATTCAGGCGGCTCCAGTCTTTCTGTTTACCTTCTTCTTTTTTTTGGTACATCATCAGAGCAGAATCCGGATTTAGTTTTTCTTGGAATTTAAGATCCGGTCCGTATAATTCCAATAAATCCTTTAAACATCTGGCTCCCGGCCTGGATCCACTCCACGTTTTCAGATAATTTTTATATAGTTTATCAGGTAGAATCAGGGTGCATACTGGCATGGATTCTCTGGGAGATTTTACCTTCCAAGATTTACTTTTGATAGGTTTGGGGTTTAATATTAGTTTGAACTTCATACCCGTCCCGGTCTCAGTCCCGGCTTAGCGCTTACGTTTTTTCGAAAGAAACTCGGAAAAATGTTTCCGAGATACGACTTTCCGAGCGGAATCAAATCTAATAAGAAAGGAGGATGGAATGTCAGAACAAAAAGATCTGGAATACGCAGTTTTAGGTGGAGGATGTTTTTGGTGTGTCGAAGCAATCTACCAATTGGTGGATGGGGTAGAATCCATTGTCTCCGGATATGCGGGCGGACATGATCCTGCACCAAATTATAGATCGGTTTGCACTGGATTGACAGGGCATGCGGAAGTAATTCGAGTCGGATTCGATCCAAGTAAGATATCCTACAAAAACATTTTAGAAATTTTTTGGGAAGCACATGATCCTACTACCAGGAATAAACAGGGCAATGACGAAGGGCCTCAGTATAGAAGTATCATCTTATACGAAAATCAATCCCAGAAAGAAATTGCGGAAGCTTCCAGAACCGAAGCAGATCCTAAGTTCGCTTCTCCTATAGTAACTGAGATCGTTGCCTTAGAAAAATTTTTCCCGGGTGAAAATTATCATCAAAATTATTTCAGACTAAATCCTGGACAGCCCTATTGTCATTACGTGATCCGTCCTAAGATAGAAAAATTTCTGAAAAAGAAAACTCACTGAGGCAAGATTACTAAAAATGCAGTTCCTTTCGGAGAAGTTTCGAATCCGATAGATCCGCCGTGGTTTTCAACGATACGTTTTACTATATCCAATCCTAATCCGGAACCTTCTCCCGGGGCCTTGGTTGTGAAAAATGGCTCGAAAATCCTTTCTTGTATCGATTCCGGAATCCCAGGCCCGTTATCCGAAATCTTAATGCAGATATGATCTTTTCCACCTCCAGCACCTACGTTTATTTTTAGGATCCCTTTGAAGGCCATCGCTTGTGCCGCATTATAGATCAGGTTAGTCCAAACATGCAATAGATCGTCCGAATATCCTGGGACGATAGGAATTCCTGCCTCATATTCTTTTATGATCTCTATTCCTGACTTCAATTGATTTTGGTAGATGGTGAGAACAGTATCTATACTTTCCCTGATATCCACAGGAGCTTTCGGTCCACCATTGCTGAAGTGGGAAAAGTTCTTAAGTGCATAAACGATCTTAGAAGTTCTGTCTACGGACATATCCACCAATTTGGAACTTCTACTTGCTTGGATCTCATCCAATGCATATTGGATAATATGTTGGATTTTTTCTCCGATGAATAGTTTTGGGAAATCTTCCAGAGCTTCTTCCAGGCCTGCTTCTATCAAACCTTCTGCTATATTTCTAGATTCTGAGATCCCGAGTTCTTTCAGTCTAGATTCCAGAATTTTTGTTTTAGCTCTTACTACCTTTGGAGGAATAATTTCCTGGTAAGCTCTTCCTTTTTTTAATAAGGTTTGGAATTCTAATTTGGCTTCATTGCCAAGATTTTCCAAAACGGAAGCGGCCTCTTGCATTCTATCTAAGACACGATCGAAATGGTTTTTGACAGACTCGTTAGCCGCTCGGATGACTCCAATAGGATTATTGATCTCATGTGCAATCCCTGCAACCAACTGTCCTAGAGATGCCATTTTTTCGGAAAGTATCAATTGGTTTTGGGTTTTTTGAAGATATTCAAGCGTAGACTCTAATTCCGCTTTTTGTTTTGCGATTAATTCGTTCTGGGAGGAAATCTCATTATTCAGGATCCTTAATTCTGCCGCTTCTTTTTTAGAAGAAATATCTTTTACCATATTGATCATACGCTTTTCTCCATCGATCACAGTGAATCGAGTGGAAAATTCCACTTGGATATAACGTCCATCCTTGGCTCTGAATGTTACTTCTTCATTATATAAAAATCCGTCTTTTTTGATCTTTTCCTTGAAATGTTCTCTTTCGTCGGAACTTAACCAGATGCCTAGCTCAACACTAGTACGACCGATCACCTCTTCTCTTGTATAACCGAGTAATTCAGTAAAACCATCGTTGATATCCACATATTTTCCATCTTCGTAGTTTGAGATAGAAGTAGCATAGGGACTCAGCTTGAATACTTTGGAGAACAATTCCTGACTCGCTTTGATCTCTTCTCCCGCAATATGTTTTTCTGTGATATCTTGGCCGGTTCCATAACCAATTACAGAATCTTTATATTTACCTTTGGCCAAAATATATCTGGTTTTCCCATCATCTCCCTTGGTTCTAAAAATAAATTCTGTGGAATAAGAAGGATCGTTAAAATGTTTTGCTCCTTCTGCAAGTTCTGATACAATTTTTTCCTTATTATCTCCGTCTACATATCTCTCCAAAAATTGATCCATCAGGATTGTAGTAGATTCTTTCGCAGTTTTATCTCCCAACATGATACGATATTCTTTGGATAAGGTTACTTCCTTAGTTTCCAAATTAAGAGTAATCCCTCCTAACTTCGCGTCGATCTGGGCTCTAGATAATTCTTCTCTTATTTTAGATAATCCTGATAAACCAAATTTCATTAGGATCCAGGCCATAAATATGCCTACGGAATTTCCTATGAATGCAGACCATTCTCCTACAGGATAATTTGGAGCCGGTATCATTCCCTTGGATTTCAGATAAATACTTAAGAGACCTGTAGAGAAAGATAATAGTGTGTAGAATAACGCTCCAACTTGTCCCAATATCAAAGAAGCAAGCACTATAATGATCATAAACTGAGAGAATGATGTGGCATACACTCCACCTTCTCTCATAGACACAATACAAAGTGCTAACCATTGTAAGAAGATCATTATATGTGCGCCTAATTTTACCCTTCCCGATTTAGCAAGAAGGTGGCAAAGGATCACAGCAGACGGAATGAGATAGAAGGAATAATAAACGTTTTTCGGTTTTTCAGAAATAAGTGGATGAATGATCCGATATGAGACCGCAACTGCGAAGGTGACATACATCAGGCCATAAAGAAGTTTGATCGAAACGTCTTTTTCGGGGTCGGCTGATAATGGAGGATAAATCAATCTTTTAAGACGTCGTAGAATCATTCTTAATGCCGTGGACTTTCAATTAAGAATTTCTTGCGCAAGATTGAAAAGCGGGATTTAAAAATCCGAATAAAATTCAAGTATGCGAGAACATTTGATTAATCCGAAATATCTAAATTCTCAATAGATCTATCTCTTATGTATCGTTTTCGAAAGGGTCTTTTTTTACCGTAATCAAGGATCAGGTAAAAAAATTTTTGCAAACCGAGAGCTATAGTATAAATAAGAACCATGAACTTCCTGAAAATTTTGTTCCCTTCTCCTTTTAAGATCCATAGACTCGTGGAAGTTCTAAGTATACTTTTGTTCCTAGTTTTTTCCGGGCTATGTTTGTATGAGTTTGGAATATTATCGTTGTCGGTTCTGCAGGATTCTCCATGGATTTTCTTATTCGAACTTGTAGCTCTCTTATTCTCAGCTTATATTACCGCTGATTTTCTTTCAGGCATTGTTCATTTTTTAGGAGATAGTTTCGGGAACGAATTTACTCCTTATATAGGTCCTGCTTTTATTTTTCCATTTCGTGATCATCATGTGGATCCTAAAGGAATCACCCGACATGATTTCATAGAGACTAACGGAAACAATTGTCTAATCTCTCTTCCTATTCTCCTGTACTGTTTTTTTGCTCCTTTAGAGAGCGGAAAATTCCCTTGGGCGAGAACATTTTGGATTCTAGTTCTCGTCGGGATCTTTTTTACGAACCAAATCCACAAATGGGCCCATCAAGATGAGCCTAACAAGTTCATTCGATATATGCAAAAAAAGCGTTGGATACTTTCACCGGAGCATCATAAAATACATCATACGGCTCCATACGATACGTATTTTTGTATTACCACAGGTTGGTGGAATCCGCTACTTCATAAGATCGGATTTTTTCCGGGTGTGAAGAAGTCGGTAAACTCCTTTCTAAGTCTTCTCCGTATCGGATAATACGAACATCGTTCTTTACTTTGCTTTGCCTTTTGAATTTTCCTTGATTCCATTTCGGCAAAGAAGATGATCGCGGGTATGCTTCGTTTTCTTTTCGCATTCTTCGTATGCGTACCGCTAATCGTTTCTTGTTCCGCGAATATCGCGCTAAAGGGAGAGATCCTGCATCCTAAAACCTCCGACGGTTGGGATCTGACTCTAGAACATTTTCCTCCTTTGCAGGGTACTTCTCAAAAAAAATATCCTGTGATACTTTGTCACGGATTCATAGCGAATCGTATCTATCTTAAGATCAACGAAAAGTCGTCTATTGTAGCTCATCTTCAAAAAGAAGGTTATGATGTTTGGCTTTTGGAGTTGAGAGGAAAACAAGAAGCTGGGTCTCCTTCTTTATTCTGGGGAGATAAAACTTTTGATTATTCTATCGATGATTATATAAAACAAGATGCGGATGCAGCGATCCAATACGTTCTCAAAACAACCGGCAAGGATAAGGTGAACTGGATCGGCCATAGTATGGGAGGAATGCTCCAATACGCGAGACTCGGAAGTTTAGGAGAGAACAGAGTAGCGAATTTTGTGGCGATAGGTTCTCCTGCGATCATGGATCCTCCATCTGATGCTTTAAAATTATGGTCTAGTTTTACTTGGCTCATGAATCTTTGGCCTGCCGTTCCGACGGAAACCTGGTCGGGTGTCAGAGGAGGAACGGGACTCCCTATTTTTCCCAAAAGAAGTTTCGAAGAAGTTTTTTGGCACGCGCCGAATATAGATCCTAAAATTGTATCTGGTGTCTTTACGGATTCCATAGCTACGGTTTCCAAGAGAGAAGCAAGGCAGATGGATAAGATCGTAGAAACAGGACAATTCCGTTCCGAAGACGGCAAACTGATCTATTCACAAAGTTTTGGGAATATCAAAATCCCAGTATTACTCGTCGCAGGTAGAAGGGACAAATTGGGATTCGCATACTCTCTCAGATATGTTTACGACCAGTTAGGATCTGCTGATAAAACTTTATTCGTACTTTCTAAAGGGAAAGGTTTTTCGGAAGACTATGGTCATACCGACCTAGTTGTAGGAAAGAAGGCAGATGACGAAGTATTCCCGACGATCATCCATTGGTTGAACAAAAGAAATTAATTCCGGATCATAAAATGAAATTCAAAAATAAAATCATATTCTTCTTATTTTCCATTTTTCTGTTTTTTTCCTGCACTCGATATGCGGTAATCACGGAAGAAACTTTTAAAAATCAAACTGCAAATATAGCGTCTAATGTATATCTCACCAATTTTTTAAAACATAGCTCGGATTATCCGCCAGTTCTACTTTTGGATCCTATCCTTGTGAATAAAAAGTCTTTATATCTCGGAGATTATAACGGGCTTATCGGAGTTTTAAGCGGAAATGGATTCTCCGTATTCCTTTTGCATTTCGAAGTATATCCCGGATTAGATTTGAAAGAGGTGGGAGAAAAATTGATCCCGCAAGCAGTCTCTCAAGTCCAAGGCCTAAGTAATCGTAAGGATTATATTTTAGGAGGGGTCTCAGTAGGAGGCCAGGCAATTCTTCATTATATCCGATCCAAAAAAGATCCTGCGATCTCCAAAGTTTTCTTTTTAGGAACAGGAATGGATTATAAGTACAACGATAGTTTCATTGATGATATGAAAAAAGAGAAACGATTCGGTACAGACCTTTCCAATTCCTGCAAGAATAAGGATAGTTTCTGCTCTAGATTTATTTCCTTGGACGAAGACAACCCTACCACTTTATATCTTTACCAAACATTGTGGAACTATCTTCCTTCACTGGAAGAAAATCCGAAAGTTTGGGCCGACTTCGAGTTAATGGATTTTCCGACTCTATTTGTAGCAGGCAAGTTAGACAATATCGCAACTTCCGAATCGATCCATCCGGTCTATCGCAGAAAAAGAGGATTTACTCAGTTCCTTGAAGTAGGGCGCGACAATGGAGGAAAGATAGACTACGATCATCTTTCCTTATTCGCACACGAATCCGCTCCTTCCGATATCTATCAGAAAATAGCGGATTGGTTAGCTAAGAAGAAGGGAGAGTAAATCTCGCAGCGACTATAGCGCACTTAACAAGTGGACGATATCTCTGATATAAAATAATACCCTGGGAAAGCGATGTAGGAATTCCTACATCGCGTGAACCGATTTCTTGCGCGTTGTAATTTTCACAATCCTAAAGGATTTTTAAATTCTTTTCTAGGTTTCACAGGAGAACAAAGTTTTTGAATACGGTTCCATTCTTTATTCGAAATTCCTAATTTTCCTTTAGGATATTCGGGATGAGAAATTATATTTTTCACATATTCAATTCTATCTTCTGTAGCAGGGTGAGAACTTAAAAAGTCCGGGATCTTTACCGTATCCTTCTCTCCTTCCCCTTCTTCAGGAACTTCGTATTCTTCTTGGATCCTTTTAAAAAAGTTTAGGAATCCTTCTCCTGTTAAATTCGATTTTTTTAATTTCTCCAACGCGACTTCGTCTGCTTCTGACTCATATTCTCTGGAGAATTTTTGGTCGTATATGGTGACACTCAAGACTTCGTAAAGAGAATCCATGTTTTCCAACATATCCACCCCTTCGAATCCTGAACCAATCCCCAAAGATAATAATACTACATTTCCTGCGGAACGGATCTGTCTCCGAACCCCATGTCTTTTATGAATATGGGCCATCTCATGAGCTAGCACCCCGGCTAGCTCTTCAGGAGTTTCCGTCTTTTTCAGTAGTTCAGTAAAAACGACGATTGTGCCGCCCGGCATTGCAAAAGCGTTAAATACCTCGTCATCGATTACAATAATATCGTAATCAAATGGATCGTCTACATCCTTCAGCTTTTTGCTGATCTTCTTCATAGTTGATTTTAAACTGGGAGAAGAACATTCGGGAAAATAATCTCGAACCCATTCAGACATTACTTCGGATTGTTTTTTATCGTAACTAGTCGGGACAAAAAAATATGCATAAGAAAGCCCCGCATTATAAACGGAAAAAGCCAAGAATGTAGTCAGCGCCAAGGCTCCGATCTTAATTGCGAAGTTCGTATTCTGCCAAATATCTAAAAGTGGAAATTTTTTTTGAGACTTTCTGCCAGCAAGGATAGAACTATAACTTTCCTTCGAATAAAATACGATCACAAAACTATAGGCAGGATTTTCCGGATTCCTGATTTCTAATCTAAATTCCCTACCAACGGGATCCAAGTTTAGAATATCAGAATATTGAAAACTAAAGGATTTCTGTTCCGAAAGAAATACTAGTCTGTCTTGTTCCGGAACCAGATCCCCTTGAAAAGGGATCGCGGTTTTTCCATCGTATAGTTTATCTTTCATTCGTATTGTCTCAGATCAAAATTAATCGAATATGTCGGCCAAGGCTTCCAAAGAACTTTCAAAACCTTCTGCCAATGCGGAGGCTCCCTTATCATATTCAGGCTGGATCTGGCTAAGATCAGGTTCGACTTCTAAGGAAATCGCTTCGTAAAATAATTTATACCAAATTACCGCGATCCATGGAAATGCCAAACCTAGAGTAAAGAGGATCGAAACATAAGAAATAATGGTATAAACCAATACATCTTCTCCCTTTAAATTGGATTTAAATCTGATCCCATTTACAGTGGTTCGATTCCAATAATAATTATAAACATTTGCCTGCCACCAAGAAGCATAAAAACCGAGCGTAGGTAAAAGAAGAAGGAAACCTTTTAAGTGGATCCAGAACAAAGATCCTCCTGTCCCATCAAACTTAAATCCTGCGTTTCCATAATAGGTATTTTCTATCTGGAATCTTTTCAGGCGAATCGTAAACCAAGGAGAATAAAATCCGAAAGTGAGGATCGTAAGAGGAATTCCAACAAGGAAAATTTTGACAAGTTCCAAAACTCTTCCGGCAAAATGAAATCTTATATTATTATAAGATGTCCTACTTAAATGAAATCTTAATCTTCCGACAAAGATAAACGGCCCAAGCAAATATAAGAGAAGAAAAGCAGGAATCAAATTTGAGAAAGTTTCAAACTCTGGAGAAAAGACCCACCATTGTAGAGGAAATTTGATCGCACAGAATAGAATAATCGCAATGGGAGCTGCTTTTAAAAATCCTAAAAACCTTTCTAGACCGGTAGCATGGAAATCGAATCTCTGCCCTAAGAAAGCAGTATGTTGCCTTAAATATCTTTCTACTCTTACTCTTGCCCAAAAAGAATAAATACCTAAGGTACTGATCGTAGCCAAAGCATTAAAAAGATATAATTTAAGTAACTCCCATCCGTCTCCGTCAAACTTGGCTCGAGTCGTTGAATTTTCCATTCCATTCTCCTGAAATATTCTCTCTCATTACTATCCCGGACGTTTCCAATCCAGTCTGTCCAGGACCTTTTTTATATCTTCCCAAACATCTCTTTTTAAAGGGCTATTTTCTCCGCCGTTGCGGATTACGTAGCTAGGATGATAAGTAGGCATAACAGGGATTCCGTGAAAGTCTCCCCAATTTCCCCTAAGTTTGGTAATTCCTTCTTTTGTTCTTAAAATAAATCTAGTAGATGGATTCCCTAAAGTTATGATCACCTTTGGCTGTATGATAGAAATTTGTCTGAGTAAAAAAGGAGAACATGCAATTACTTCGTCGTCCTCGGGAGGTCTATCTTTTTCGAATTTTAGATCCACAGTTGGCCTACATTTAGTGATGTTCGCAATGTAAACGCTGTCTCTTGGAACACCCATCCCTCTTTCTATAATTCTAGTTAATAATTCTCCTGCCTTTCCAACGAAAGGTCTGCCTGTCAGGTCCTCTTGTTTGCCTGGGCCTTCTCCGATGAACATGACTTCTGCATTCGGATTCCCTTCTCCGAAAACAGTTTGGGTCCGAGTCGAACTCAATTTACATCGAACGCAAGGAGCCACCTCTTTTGCGATGATCTCCAATTCTTGTTCTTTCGAAGTTTCACTCATACCTGCTCTTATCGATAAAGAGAACCCGTTATCCTGCAACCAATTTCTAAAAAAGTGACTGGAAGATTTTAAACCATTCTTTATTTTAGATCCATGCACGGGCATCATCATTCTCACGATGATCATCATGGACACTCTCATTCCCATTCGGGTGATCCTCATTCGGCTTCTATGCCTGAAAATTCCCGTGCATTCTTATTCGCGTTTCTTTTGAATTTCGGATTTGCCGGAATCGAATTTGTTGGTGGATATTTTTTTAATAGTTTGGCCATTCTTTCCGATTCTCTCCATGATCTGGGAGATAGTGGTTTTTTAGCTCTTGCATGGATCTTCCAAAAAATCGCAGCAAAGCCAAGAACTCAGACTTTCACATTCGGCTACAGAAGACTCAGCCTTTCTGCTGCATTAGTAAATTCTTTTGTTCTATTTTTAGGATCTTTCGGTATCTTATTTTTTGCAGTTTCTAAGTTGAAAGAGCCCGGATCTCCAAATGGTTGGGGAATGTTAGGACTTTCCATATTAGGAGTGATCGTAAACGGAGCGGCGTTATTCAAATTAAAGAATAGTTCCGGCCTGAATGCAAAGACCGCATTCCTTCATCTTTTAGAAGATGTACTCGGATGGGTCGCAGTATTTTTCGGTAGTATCGCTTTGATCATATTTGGTTGGTCTTGGGTGGATCCGGTCTTATCGATTGCAATCTCTCTTTGGGTCGGGATCCAATCCTTCCGCAATTTAAGAAAAATTTTATTACTACATCTGCAATCTTCTCCCGAAGGGATCGATACAAAAGAATTAGAAAATCGTATCCTGAAATTAAAAGGAGTTCGCTCCGTTCATGATCTTCATCTTTGGTCCATGGATGGTGATTATCATGTTCTCACACTTCATGTGGGAGTTCAGGAAACTTCTATCGCGCAGGCCCAGAAGTTAAAAGAGAAGATCCGTAATATCACCAAAGAATTCCATATTCCTCATGCAACTGTGGAAGTTGAACCCGCAGGCGCAGAATGTCCTTACCAAGAATGCTGATGTGACATAATTGAACAATATAAGTGGGTACAACTTGTAACCAGTCTATACTTGACACCCAGGAAACGACCCGGATTTTGGTTGGTATGAACCAAAAAACAGCTAAACTTCTCAAAAAATACGCGGAAGCAAAAGGTATTAACGAGAAACAGATCAAACGTGAGTGGCTGGTATTAAACGAATTTCAGAAGGACCAAAAAAAGCAGGAAATCCTGAAAGAATTGGTTAAAAAGTAATCCACTACTGCCTTCTTAAGACCGACTTTGCAAGTCGGTCCATGTATTTTCCGGATCGGTATTTCGAAACCGGACTTTCATTTTTCAGAATCAACCGTTCGTCCAACATCTAAATGGAAGAAATAGAACTTACCAAAGAATTTCGTTTCGATGCCGCTCATTTCCTACCGAATGTTCCGGAAGGTCATAAGTGCAGAAGAATGCACGGGCATAGCTTTCGATTCAAATTACATCTGAAAGGTAAGGTGGACGAAAAAACAGGTTGGTTGATGGACTTTGCAGAAGTCAGCAAGGTCGTAAAACCTTTGCTCGAAAACTATCTAGATCATTATCTTCTAAACGAAATAGAAGGTCTAGAAAATCCAACCAGCGAGAATATCAGTATCTGGTTATGGAAAAGACTGAAACCGGGGCTTCCTCTTTTATACAAAATCACATTAAACGAAACCTGCACTAGTGCATGCGTTTATAACGGACCTTCTGAGAAATAAAAGATGAGTTCTTCTTCCAAGTCGAACGGCGTTCGAACGAAATCTCACTCTAAAAATCCGAAAGCAATCGTTCTTTTCTCAGGTGGATTGGATTCCACCACTTGTTTGTACCAAGCAATCCAAGATGGTTATTCTCCTATCGCTCTTTCCTTCGATTATAATCAAAAACACAAACAAGAACTGAAATCCGCAAAGAAGATCACAAAACTTTTAGATATACCTCATCTGATCCAAAAATTGAATCCTGAATTTTTCCAAGGATCTTCTCTTACGGAAAAGAAGATCAAGGTTCCGAAAAATTCTCTGGGGCATTCGGATATCCCGAACACTTATGTTCCCGGAAGAAATATTTTGTTTTTATCTTTCGGAGTTTCTCTGGCAGAAGGTATCGGAGCCCAAAGACTCTATATTGGTGTGAATGCTTTGGATTATTCAGGTTATCCGGATTGTAGACCAGAATTTATCAAAGCATATTCAGAAACGATCCGTCTAGGGACCAAGATGGGATCGGAAGGTCATCCTCTTGAGATCTGCACACCTTTGCAGTTCTTAGATAAAAAAGAGATCGTGCTATTAGGCTCTAAATTAGGTGTTCCATTCTCCATGACTCATTCTTGCTATGATCCCGTCGGAGGCAAACCCTGCGGAAAATGCGACTCCTGCTTGCTTCGAAAAAAGGGTTTTCAGGAAGCAGGCGTCCCGGAAAAGTGAACGAACAGATTTTAAGGCATCGGTTTTGAGGAATTTTCTCCCGCCGCCGTCCATAGGAAGCTAATATGGAACAGTTCGTAAGCTACCTGACGATATTTTTAATCGCAGTGTTCGTAGGAATCGAGGTCATCAACCGTATTCCTCCTCTTTTACATACCCCTCTTATGTCAGGCTCTAATGCCATTTCGGGGATCACAGTCATCGGAGCAATTCTGACTCTTCATACTACAAATCATTGGATTATTCAAGTATTAGGATTCCTCGCAATTGTTGCGGCAACCATCAACGTGATTGGAGGGTTCGTAGTAACTCACCGCATGTTGGGAATGTTCAAGAAAAAGGATTAAACCATAAATGGAAAAAGCGTATATCAACCTCATTTATCTTGTTTCAAGTATCCTTTTTATCATTGGATTAAAGTTACTTTCTCATCCTAAAACCGCAGTCAGAGGAAATTTCACCGGAGCACTCGGTATGTTCCTAGCTGTTGTAGGTGTATTCTTCGAGTACGGAACCATTACCCAAAATGATATCATCATTATCGGTGCTGGACTCCTAGTCGGAACTGCAATCGGAACATTTATCGCTCTTAAAGTAGAAATGACTGGGATGCCTCAGTTAGTGGCACTTCTAAACGGACTCGGAGGACTTGCTTCCTTCTTAGTTGGTGGAAACTCACTTATGGAGATCCTACAACCTGGTCATGATACGAAACAACTTGCAGATCTTCAGTTTACAATCTCCACTGCGGCAACCGGTATCATCGGAGCTGTAACTCTTACAGGAAGTTTGATCGCTTTCGGAAAACTGCAAGGTTTGATCTCTGAAAAAGCGGTTCGTTACTTCGGAGACCAGATCGTAAAAGTTCTATTTTTGATCGGTGCACTTTACTTAGGTTATTTGAACGTAATCGAGCCCACTAAGATTGAGTGGTACTGGTACATCGTACTCGTGGCATCTATCCTCGGAGTTTTATTAGTAATTCCGATCGGAGGAGCGGATATGCCGGTGGTAATCGCTCTTCTTAACTCTTATTCAGGATTGGCAGCTTCTGCAACTGGATTCGTTTTAGGAAACAATGTACTTATCATCTCAGGATCTCTTGTAGGGGCTTCCGGTATCCTTCTCACTCAGATCATGTGTAAGGCGATGAACCGTTCTCTTCCGAACGTTCTTTTCGGAGGACTTGGAGCAGCTACTTCTTCTGCGGATACTGGGGACATTTACACCGGAAAAACAAAAGCAACTTCTGCAGAAGAAGTGGCAATGTTACTCGATATGGCGCAAAGAGTTGTTATCGTTCCTGGTTACGGAATGGCAGTTGCTCAAGCTCAACACGCAGTTCGCGAACTTTATAACCAATTGACCGATAAGGGAATCGAAGTTGAATTTGCGATCCATCCAGTTGCAGGAAGGATGCCAGGTCACATGAACGTTCTATTAGCAGAAGCTGATATTCCTTACGACAAAATGAAGGAGATGGACGAGATCAATCCTACCTTCAACACTGTAGATGTAGTAATTATCAACGGTGCAAACGACGTTGTAAACCCTCTGGCAAAAACAGATCCAGGTTCTCCTATCGCCGGAATGCCGATCCTAGATGTGGACAAAGCAAAAACCATTATCGTGATCAAACGTTCCTTGAGCCCAGGATTTGCAGGAGTTCCTAACCCGCTCTTCATCCAAGAAAATTGCTTAATGTATTTCCAAGATGGTAAAAAAGCCACCCAAGAAATCGTGACTGCACTCAAGGATACCTAAGAAGAATTTTCCGAAAACCAACGGAAATGATTCTTGCAAAAGGGAGGCTTTAAGCCTCCCTTTTTTATTATAGTAAGTCCCAGAACTTAGGCAAGAGGCAACCCATTGGCAGAACAAAAGGATTATAGCCACGAAGTAAAACTTCATAAATATGGATTCGTTCGTTATTTATTAATCATAATAGGTACAATATCCCTAATTCTGGGAATTATCGGGATATTTACGCCTGTTCTACCGACTACTCCATTCTTACTTCTAACAGCTGCTTGTTATGCAAGAGCTTCTCAAAAGTTCTATAACTGGCTGATGAATAATAGATATTTCGGAAGTTTTATCCGTGATTGGAGAATACATAAAGCGATTCCCCTAAAAGCAAAGATCATCTCCGTTTCCACAATCGTGATCACTATGACTATCAGTGCAATATTTGCTCCAATCATTTACGTAAGGATAGGAATGGCTGTGATTGGTATATGCGTAATCTATTATATTCTTCACTTTCCTACTAAAAAGGAAGAAGTAGCGGAATAATCAGTTATTATACGGAGAACGAGAAGGAAGCATATGATATACTTTCGGATCGTTCTCTCTTAGAAGTTCCGCGGTATCCAATGCCTCTTGGATCTTTAATTTTTTTTCGGGCTCTTCTAACATCCAGGAAGCCACGAAAGATTCTAATCTTCTGTAATCCTTGATGAACACTAAAGACCTTAGATAATTGATCCTATCTTCTTCCGAAAAGATCTTAGAACCTGAAATGACTGAATATATATTTGCAGAAGCCCTGTAATTCGATGTGTGAAAATAAGCATGGGCCAAAAATCTTTTTTCGTTAAAAGGAAGATCCGGGAATTGGTTATAAAGTTTGATCGCCTTACGGAAATTTTTATCTATATCCATCGCAAGCCTTGCGTAAATATAAGCGAATTCCCTGTGAACAAAACCTTCTTTTGCAAATTCCTTACACTGGGCCAGAGCATCCGCTTTGTTTCCCAAAAGAAAATTCACTTTTAATAATATTAGTTTTAGATTCCTATAATTCGGTTTGAGTTCTATTCCCTTCTCCGCTTCCGCTTTTGCTTTTAGATATTGACCTGTTTCAAAATACGCCAAAGCCATATTCAATCTGTAAAATGGATTATAATTTGCAAGTTCTACCGCTTTTTGGAAATAGGAGACGGAGGATTCCCATTTACTTCTTCTTACAAAGATCATTCCAAGGAGATAATAGGATGGGTCATGACTTGGGTTGATCTCCACCGCTTTCAAAAGTGCTTTTTTGGATTGGGGATATCTTCCTATTACGTACAAGTAGGCGCCGTTCAGATAATGATATTCCAAACAGTCAGGATCCAATTTTTTCAAACGTTCTATATTCGCTTGGGCACGAGCCAGAGCATTAGATCTTAATAGATTAATAGTCTCCGTATTCAAAGCCAAGATTTGGTATTTTCTTCTAGAAACTTCGCTTTGATCGGTTGGTTGAGGAGGAAGAGGCAACTCCCCTTCCGGAGAAGGGGCAATTATGGATTGGTTTTCGTCGGAAGGTTCGGTTTCTTTAGATCCTAGGCCTACCCCGAATAGGAGTATTGAGCCTAGGAGTAGAACAAAAATATTCTTCCGAAAAAAGATCATTCGGGAGCAGGGCCTAACTTTTTATAAATTTCAGTATTGTTTAGATCCGGATTGAATAGTTCCAGAGTTTCTTTATTCGCTTTTTTCACGATATAACGAATATCGAATCCTAGATTCAAAAACCTAAATATAAGCTCAGGCTCTCTGGACTTGGTTTCTTTTTCGTAAAACTCGTATTCTATCCTGCGTTGATTTTCAGGATCTTCCGGATTTTGGTAGATCGCAAGTCCAGGTCTATAGATAGAAAGTTTTGCAGCCTTGCCTGGCTCTGAATTTTTGCACTGTCCGTCTGCAGCACAAACGGAAGTTCTTTCCCAGATACCTAAGATTCTCTCCTGTAGAGGAGGTTGACAGCCTATGAGCATGGATAAGGCCGCGAGGGAAAAAAGAATTTTTTTCATGGAAGCCAAGCTACACCAAGTAGTAAAGATGTCCAGGGAATTCCCGAGACTCTGGGACCTAGAAGAACTTGCAAGTTTGCCAGAGGCTTGAGCTGAGACTTAGATTCGTTGGAAGTATTCGTCGATCTTGAGTACTTCGAAAGTTTTCATTAAATCGGGATGTATCTCTCTTATATCGATCTCGATCCCTTCTAACTTGGCATTTTTGCAGAACCAAACCAAGGAACTGATAGAAATGGAATTCATCACGGGAATTTTGCCAAGATCCAAAACGATTTTAATCGGTTTTTTGGCAATCGCGTCCATCAACTGGTTTCGAAATGCGTAATAGTCGTTAAAAAGGGCAGTTAGCTCCGGCTTGATCTCGATAATCTCCGAATTTTCACCCATTTTTGATTTGAGTCCTTTTTTGGCCTTTTCTGAGAAATTTTCGGCCAGTTTTCTTTTTTTATCTTTGGGAATTTTGAAATTCAACCGAAATTTTATACGGGAGAGCTTTATGTTCCAAAAAACACATTTCATGAAGACTCAGGACTTACTAGAGAAGGGAATGAACGCCGCCTCTATGAAAAGAAAAGTCCTCGCTGATAATATCGCAAATGCGGATGTTCCCCATTTCAAAAGAAGCGAAGTACTTTTCGAATCCATGATCAAAAGAGCCCTGGAATCGGAAAAGATAGAAGCTTCTAAAGCGATTCCTACCAGGATCGAAGACGAACGTCATATTTCCTTTTTTACTCCATTAGATTATAAATCCGTAAAGCCTAAGGCAAACATAGATTATCTGACCACAGTCAGAGCCGATGGAAATAACGTGGATCCCGAGAAAGAAGTAATGGAAGCTTCTAATTCTCAAATGCAATACATGATGATGGTCGAAAGACTGAACGCGAACTTCCGAGATTTGAAGAACGTAATGAGGTTGGCTTAATCTCAATAGAGACATAGCTAAGATTTAGAGGAAGAAGATGGGACTATTTAGCGCAGTTAATATCTCCGCCACCGGACTTTCGGCACAAAGACTTCGGATGGACGTAATCGGGAACAATATCGCGAACGCAACCACTACCAGAAATACAAATGGAGATGGTCCATTCCGCAGGGACAGAGTGATCCTAACTCCTGTAAATCTTAGAACCAAATGGAAAAGTCCCGTTTATCCTTTTGGTCTTTCTCCTGGAGAAGGTAAAGGTGTGAAAGTAATGAAAATCGAGAAGGATATGAGTCCTTTAAGATTAACTTATGATCCTACTCACCCGGACGCGATCCAGATCGGACCTAAAAAAGGCTATGTAGAAATGCCGAACGTAAATATAGTCACCGAAATGACGGACATGATCTCAGCTTCCAGATCCTACGAAGCAAACGTCCAGATGATCACAGGCTCTAAAGCAATGTTCAATAAAGCCTTAGAGATCGGAAGAGCTTAATAGGAGAGAAGAATGAACGTAGATTTTAATTCCAAACTTTGGTACACCTATAACTCTGGGTATTCCGATTCTCGTTATCCTCTTTCTCCTAAAGGAGACAAGGTTTCCGTAAAAATAGAAGACCAACGTCATTACGGAGATGTGAAAGAGCCAGTTGCTCCGGACTATGTTGCTGAAAGTTTTTCGGAAGCGATGAGAAACGCATTCAAATCCGTAAACGAGCTACAAGTAGAAGCGGACGAACTCACTCAAAAAATGGTATATGATCCGAACAGTGTGGACGCTCACGAAGTAATGGTTGCTTCCGAAAAAGCAAGAGTGGCGCTTACATTTACTAAAACTTTAGCTGATGGTGTTGTAAGAGCTTACAGAGATCTTACCTCCATGAGATAATTTTTCTTATTCGAATTTCGATTCGACTAATCTATTCCTAAAATACAATAAGACCATGTCTGAATTATTCGGATGGTTTTCGGATGGGATGATCCTCTTCGGGGGATTTCTTTCGTTTTTGCTGGCAATCGGAGAATTCCCTTCCGACAGAAAACATAGATTCCAGGTTTTACTTTCTCTTACCCTAGTCTCTTTAGGATTTATGCAGCTTTCCGGTTCTTTGGTCCTAAATCCGAATGCAGGTCAGGATCTAAATCTAAAACTTTGGAACCTTCCTCTTTTATATCTTCCTCCTGCTTTTGCTTTTTTAGCGCTTCTATCATTTTTGGAAGAAGATTTCAGATATAAGTCGGTACATCTACTCTTCTTCCTTCCATTCTTACTTTGTTTAGGGACAGTTGGGTTTTTCAGAATGGTAGAATATACAGGGCCTTCTTCCGAGATCCATTGGAATATCCAAGATCCGATTTCTGGAACGGGAATTTTGTATTTAGGAGCAGGGATTTTTTCTCTTGGTTTTGTTTTTCCTATCTTTAAGATACTTCCTCAAATTTCGGAACTTAAGTTTAAGATCTTATTCGGAATATTTGCATTAGATTGTTTAATCGTTTCACTTTTTGGAATAGTCGGACTGACCTTCCATCCCATCTTTCTAAAACTTGCGCTGATAACTGTAACTCTTGCAGTCTCACTTGTATATTATATCCGTAGGAAATATTTCGATTTTCCGGAAACCGTTAAATCCGATCTAGCTAAAGTTAAGTATTCTAGGACAAGATTAGAAGGTTTAGAAGTCGAAACCATATTAGAAAAGCTGAACTTTCTATTCGAATCCGAAAAAATCCATCGAAGAGAGGATCTATCCCTGGCGGAACTCGCAAAAGAATTGTCCCTGACCACCCACCAATTTTCGGAACTGATCAATAATAAGATCGGAAAAGGATATTTTTCTCTGATCAACCACCATCGGATAGAAGATGCCAAACAACTTTTGTCTGAAACTGATAAGACTGTTTTAGAGATCGCAATGACAGTTGGTTTTAATAACCGTTCTTCTTTTAATGAAGCTTTTTTGAAACTTACTCAAAAAACTCCGATCTCTTATCGAAAAATGTGTAAGCCTTTATAACGCCGGACGACTGTCTTCCGGAAAAAGGGTATCTTCTACTCATCCCAAACGAGAGGACAAAGATGCAAACTCACTCTATTTCAGATCAAACAGGTTCATTAATAAGTTGGATCACTAAAATTTTCCTGGCCTTAAACTTGGCGGTGTATGCCGGATTTACTGTGGCCTTCCTTCTATTTCCGGTTCCTTTAGCGAATGCAATCGGTTATACAATCCATTCCAGCGGGGCTCTTGCCGATTTCAGGGCTATGTATTCCGGTTTATGTTTCGGGGTCGGGCTTTTAGTATATTATGGTTTAATAAAACCAGAATTCAAAACCCAGGCCATTTTTCTTTCCGTTGCGAGTGCGGCGGGATTGTTTGTAGCAAGATTATATACTCTTTTCTTGGACGGACCAGGAAACGAATATATCTACCTAAGCATGGCTACTGAAATTGTTTCCGTATTTTTAGGTGTTTGGCTTTTAAGAAAAAATTAAGGCAAACGAAACATTCTCCGGAAATAAAAAAGGCGGGTCCAAGCCCGCCTTCTCTTTCTAAGCAGAAATGAAGCTTAAGGTTTGATCTTCTTGATCAATTTCAGATCCGCCTTGCCGAATACTGCGATTTCCGTTTTTCCGGAACTTTCTTCCTTGCCTGTAACGTAAATTTTTTCACCGAAGAAGGTCACATTGGAGTTCGGGCTGATCTCCTCTTCACTTCCAGCAGTTTTCTTTAAACCTTTGTCGTAACGGCTTAAATAGTATTTTCCGTTTCTTTCTTCAAAGGCATAGATCTCGTCTCCTTTAACGATCATTGGAGAACGCCAGAATACCGAATCTGCAGACCAAATCGCAGGCTTTAAGGTTTCCTGATCGATCAGTATAAGTTTATGAGCCGCGGAGTGATCAGACTCGTAACCTACTACGAGTGCTTTTCCATCCACTACTTCGAATGTGCGTCCACAAATCTTATTGAAGTCTCCTTTAAAGATCGTATCATCTTGAGTAGGATCTAATGCATGAAGCTCGTTGCTATAATGTCCATCTGAAGTATACTTTAAGGTTTTTAGGAATAGAATTTTTCCTCCGACAACGTTCTTGTCGAATTCTTCTTTTTTCTTCTGCTCTTCTTTAACTGTTTCCAGTTCCTTTTTAGTTTCTTTCAGCTCTTGTTTGAGTTCTTCTTTGGATTTTTTATCATCCGACTTTGCGTCTGAGCTCTTTGAGTCTCCGGAAGAAGAACTTTTGGAATCGGAAGAAGATGAGGAAGACTTAGAATCCGATTTACGGGATTCTTCTTTTTTAGCAATGTCCTTCTCTTTTTCCTTTAATTGTTGCTCTTCTTTTTTGGCCTTTTGTTGTTCTTGTTGAGCCTGTTTACGTTCTTCTTGTTTTTGAGTGATCTTTTGTTTGTTCTTAACAGGATCCTTATTTAGTTCCTGGATCTCTCTTTCTGCATTCCTTTCTTTGTTGGATGCTTCTTCTTGTTTTTTTCTATTCTCTTCTTTTTTGTCCTGGAGTTTACGTTTCTCTTCTTCGGCCTTATCGTTCTGAAGGTCGTTCATTCTTTTTTTGTCGTCTTGGCCTTCTTTCTTTTTGTCCAGGTCCTTGTTGACTTCTTTCTCTAACTCATCCGTATCCAGATCCTTTCCGTCATCGGAAAGAACGTTAAATACGATAGGGATTACGATCTGAGTTTTTCCAGGCCATTCCGTATAACGTCTACCGATACCGATCTTGTCACTTTGCGCGTTTTTCACAACTTCAGTATTGTATTTACGTTTAACATAATCCGCACCTTTACGATGGATCGCGTTATAATAAAGTATATAAGTCGCTAATGTATCCGAGTTAGCTTCGGAGTATCCGAAATTCGCTTTCACATATCCGGAAAGGATCCTTTGGATAGAGTTGATATGTCCGTAGTCCGCGTCTTTACCGATGCTGATCAGATCAGCTCCGAATTTTTTTTCTTTCTCATCTGGAAGAATACGAATCGCAGTGATTCCATCTGCAGAGGCAGGAGATTTAGGATCCTTTTTTAATGCATCAGAGATCCCTGCACCGGTTCTCGCGTTACTTCCTTTTGTCTCTTCGTCTGCTCTCGCGGCAGATCTGTTGACGAAGTTCACTTTTCCGGAAGAACGAACTTCCTTTTCTCCAAGTTTAGGCCCCTCTTGGGCGAAGATCGGAAAGCTAAAACTTCCGAGGAAGATTAGAAATACGGCCAGTCGAATCCGTGACATTATGGAACTCCTTAGAAATACGAATCCCCCTAAACAGGGAGAGACGATTGGCTATCTTACGATTCTAGATAGGACTCTGCCAAGGATTTTTCGATTCTTCTCGAATGTAGGAACAGTAAGAAGTTGCCTCCCGAGACCTGATTTTTACCCTAACCTCATGAGCAAATTTGAGCGCCGAATCTACAATTTTTGCGCAGGTCCTGCGATGTTACCTACTCCAGTCATGGAGAAGGCAGCTTCCGAGTTTCTGAACTACCGCGGGTCCGGTATGTCCATTATGGAAGATAGTCATAGGGGAAAACTTTTTGAAGAAGTCCTGGATAGATCCCTTTCCTTGCTCAAAGAATTATTATCTGTTCCGGAAAATTACGAAATTATGTTTCTTTCCGGAGGAGCTAGCCTTCACTTCTCCGCCCTGCCCTTAAATCTTCTGAAAGATGGAGAATCCGCTGATTTTGCAGTCACAGGTATCTGGGCTAAGAAGGCTATGGAAGAAGCTCTTAGATTCAATCCCGTCAAAAAAATCTATGACGGAGAAGATCATAAGTATACCGAGTCTCCCGAACTAAACGACTCCATGGTAAATCCCGGAGCCGCTTACGTATATATCACTTCTAATAATACTTTATTAGGAACTCGTTATGCAAATATTCCGAATATCACGAAGGCCCCCCTTATCGCGGACATGACTTCCGAAATTCTATCCAGAAAAATAGATATAAGTAAGTTCGGAGTGATATTTGCGGGAGCACAGAAGAATATCGGACCTTCCGGTTTAAGCGTCCTCATCATTCGTAAAGATCTACTCCGGCGCTCCGGTAGAACTGTTCCTATATTGATGGATTATGCACTGACTGCAAAAAATAAATCCATGTATAACACTCCTCCTACATATTCCATCTATATGGCTAAGCTTGTATTTGAATGGCTGAAAGATCTAGGCGGAGTGGAGAAGATCGAAAAGATCAATGAGGAGAAGGCCAAGATCCTATACGATTATTTGGATACCACTTCCTTCTATAATGCTCCGGTAAAACCGAATTCAAGATCCGTAATGAATGTCGTCTTTACTCTGCATGACAAAAATTTGGAATCCAAGTTTTTGGCGGGAGCAGAAGAAAAGGGACTCCATGGTTTGGAAGGTCATAGGTTAGTTGGTGGCTTAAGAGCTTCTATCTATAATTCTATGCCTAAAGAAGGTGTAATCGCCTTAGTCGAATACATGAAGGAATTCGAGAAGAAGGTTTAGATCTTCTAGGAAAATAGAATGAAATACATTCTTCCGGTCCTAATATTTCTTTATGCGGGTATCGCTCAGATATCCGCTTCTCCTTTATTTTTCCCTACAAAACTGAAGATAGGACATTGTTTATCCCAAGGCGGGAGCTATAAAGAGTTAAAAGAATTTTACACTTCTAAACTTTCTCCGGAAGAACGAACCAAGATTGCAGAGAATCTCGCCTTACAAGAAGCAAAATCCGCTTACCAAAGTTTGGAATGTATCCGTATGTCCGGACTAACTAAGGAAGAAAAAGAAACCTTACTCTCCGACCATTCTCATCATAGAGAAACCAAAGAGCTTATGTTTTCTTATTACGAAAACTTTTTACTCTCTGACGAAAAGACAATTCGCCTATCCGCATATGAAGAAAAGACTCTGCGTAGTTTTTTAGAGGCTAAAAAGGAACTTTTGGCAAGGTTACATCAGGCCGAATACCAATCCCTGACCGAAAAACTTCTTCCATTATCCACTTTCCAAAATACCTATATGGCCCTTTTCTTCCAACATTGGGAATTCTACCAGACCGCTCCCGATTTCCTGAAAGAAGGACTCTTCGATTAAGAATCTTTTCCTTATTTTCCGATCCTTGCTGTAAATTGCTTGAATCGGAGAATTCTCGTAGGTACGGTACCTTTAGAACATGAAAAAAATTGGCATCGCTTCCGATCACGGCGGATTCGAACTCAAAGAATACCTTCGCAAAGAATTGGCGGACTCGATTGAGATCCTGGATTTCGGCACAAAGGACGAAACCTCTGTAGATTACCCTTTAGTAATCGCAGACGCTTGCAAAAAAGTACTCTCCAAAGAAGTCGATGGATTGATCGCACTTTGTGGAACTGGTATCGGAGCTTCTATCGCAGCAAACCGTCATAAAGGGATCAGAGCTGCTCTTTGCCATGATGAATTCACTGCAGAAATGTCTCGTCGCCATAACAATGCAAACGTATTGGTATTAGGCGGAAGAGTTTTAGGGAAAGACCTTGCGGCCCGCATCGCCCAGAAATGGCTGACTACTTCTTTTGAAGCTGGACGCCATGAAAGAAGAGTGGGTCAGTTAGACACCATCGTTTAAATCACGGAACACCTTTTTAAGAATGCGAAACAAGATCCTTTATCCGGTCTATCTCTTAGGTTTGGTCGGTCTTGTTTCCTTTTTCTCCGGTTCTATCTCAGCCGAATCCAATTCATTCTCCTTAAGTGCATTCGTTTTAAAATACGTTCGTTTGGGAAGTACTGAAAACGGAGCCCCCAAATTAGAATTAAGCCCCCGTGATCGTAAGGAAGGTTCCGATCTATTCTTAGATTTTGAGGAGAAGGAAGCTTCGGACTTGAATGATAAGGCAGGCGGTTACAGAATATTATCTTCTTCTTATCTTCCAGATTCAGCCAAGGCACATTCCGGAAAAAGATCCGCAGGTTTTGTCGGTAAAAGATCCGGAATCAAGGTTTCGGGAAAAACAAAAGGAATACTCACAAGTCCAGATATCAAAGAAGAATTTTATATCTCCTTTTTTCTATTGCCTGGAAACCTAGACAAGGAAGCCGTTTTACTTTCCAAAGATTTGTATACGAGAGGGAAAAAATTCGGCTGGGATCTTAGGATCAAAGATGAAATACCAATATTAGAATTTCGTAATTTCTTTCAGAAAGCGGATAAAACCCATTTATCTCTAAAACTTGCAGGAAACTATAGACTTTCTAGATCCGATTGGAATCATTTTATCATCCACTTCAAACCTGCGCAAAGAGAGATCGTATTATATATCAACGGAAAAGAAACGGACAGGGCCTCTATCTCTTCTAAAGAACCTATAATCCGGATCGGATTCCATCCGGAAGATAGCACACCATTCAAGATCGGGGAAAGTTTTTACGGTTGGTTAGATGACTTTTTCGTCTCCAAAGGAAGCCCGGATCCGGAAACCTTATCCACTCAGTATGATGGGCAAAAATACGATCCATCTTCCTTTACGGCAGATGCAAAATTCGGGACCGCAATTTCTTCTGTTTATAAAACCAAATTTTCCAATTCTTTGCCGGAAGCAGTATTATTAAAGGCGAATGTGCCTAAATCTTCGGTACTCGAACTATATTTCAGATCTTCTCCTAAAATTTTTTCCAAAACGGAAGAATCTCCCGCCTGGAGATCAATCGATCTCAGAAAGATAGAAGAAGAATTTAAAGAAGATGATCCATACAGAGAAACTGAAGAAGAAAGCTCTCCTAAAGGAAAATCTTCCAGTTATCGTATTCCTCTAGATAAAGTTTGGGGAAACAAACTCTCTTATTTCAAATATTACCAGGTAAAAGTAAAATTTAAAACAGATTCAGCCTCTAAATCTAGTCCTGAATTAGAAGCATTAACTTTTTCTTATAGAGAAACTGTTCCTCCAGTCAAACCCGCGGGATTAAAAATAGTAAACTTTGACGATTATGATCCCGAAGCACACGGTCCTCGGGTTTGTTTGAGCTGGACCCAAAATCCGGAAAGGAATGTACAACAAAAAGGCGGCTATGTCATTCATTACGGAGTTGGTCCGAATCGTATGGTTGGGATTTTAAAAGGTACCAGCAAAGAACTGGAAAAAGGAAAAATGCCAGTCCTCTCCACCAAGGGAAAAACCAAACATCCTATGAGTGAGTATTTGGATCCTATCTTGGGGGATGATTCTACTTGTCCTAAAAGAAACGATATGAGTGGTCCTAAACTTTGTCAGTGTATAGACAATCGACTCATTTCTTTGAATGCAGAAAAACCGGAAGAGAATGATGACGAGGACGAGAGCCTTAAATCTAAAAAGAAAAAAAAGAAACCTCGTAAGGATCCTTATGATAAAAAACTTTTATTCTTCCAAAAGGGACTCACGTATTATTTCAAAGTTGCTGCTTTTAACTCGGTTTACGATCCGGAGAATGGCCCGGACCAACTCAGCCCTTTAAGCGACCCCGTCGAGGTCTATTTCCTGAGCGAGTAGTATCTTTACTAGATTCTGCTCTTTCCATTTAGGATTCGTACACAAGATCCCGTCCAGATCCGCCAAAGAAGCGGTTGCGATCTCTAACCATTCTTTCCATTCCAGATTTTTCGAGGAAGAAAGTCGTATCGCAAGTGAGATTTCTTCTTTTCTAATGGTGAGAAAATCCAAGAAAAGATTTTTAGATTGGGTCCAAATGATCTCTCTCGTTAAAGGATCCGATTCTTTTGCAAGAACAGAATCCAAACTTGGAAGAGCTAAGACAAAGATATGATTTTTTTTAGTAAGTGATTCGATCGCATTCGAAACAGAGCGACGAGAAGTGGAATTTCCGAACACTAATTCCCTAAAACAATCGGAAGAGACTAGTAATTTCAAATTTTCGCTTCCGGATAAATTTTAGACAATTCTCTCAACGCTTCTAATCTCTGATATGAATCGGATTTAAAAACTTCATTCCTAAAACAGGAGCGAAGCAACTCGGAAGCGGAGAGGTCTCTTTTTTCCGCCTCGGTCCTTAATAATTCGAATTCTTCCTCGGTGAGGAGCATCTGAAATCTTCTTTCGACACGGGCCATTACTCCTCTTCTTTCAGTTCCTTTTCGTTTTTCAAGTAGGTTCCGTAATAAATTTGAGAATCTAGTATCTGTCCCAGGTTTTCGTAAATGGCGGCGATATTATAATTTGCCTGGTTCAAACGAAAATCATGCTTAAAAGACTTCTTAAATAGCTGAATTGCCCGGTCTTCCCTGCCAGCATACCATTCTGACATCGCCCATAAAAAGGTCCATTTTCCCAAATCAGGATCCCTCGGGCTTACCTTCCCTAAATAGCCCACATTCTCTTCGAAAAGGCTTGCCGCTCGTAAGTAATTGTCTCGGATCTTTCTGACCTTCTCCATTCTGGAAAACACATCCTCCGAATGACCAGGTAGTTCCAAGTCTGCTCTCCAAAAAAGTGCCCGTGCAAGAAAGAGTTTATAGACCAGCTCGTTCGGATTTTTTTTGACGTATTCCTCTAAGAAAGGAAGGCTCTCTGCCTCTTTTCCACTTTGGTGAAGAAGTAAAACTTTTTGTTTTGCAGCCTTATTCCATTCTCTTCTATTTTCTTCCTGAGAATAAGCAGAAGACAAACTGAAACAGGTCAAAAGGATAAAACAGAAAGCGCGCATTTCAGATTAGATCTTATTCGATTTAAGAAAATATCAAATATATGTGTATAAATTTTTTCCGTTTTCCGGATAAGGGAGTGGAGTGATCTTATACTCTTTCCCGATAGAATCCAAAATCATTTTGAGTTCCGATTCTCTTTCCTCTCTGGACAAAACGAAAATTTCGGAAGGAGAAACTCCGAAGCCGTAATCTTCCGCTCCAAGTCTAGGTTGGACCTCCTCCAGGACGTCCTTCCTCCATTTGTCTATGGATGAATAATCCAAGTCGCCTGTACATTTAATCTTGTACAGATTACATCTACTTCTTTCTCCGTGAGTTGCCCAACGAAGAAGTAAAAATTGTATCTGAACTAGATCCCTTTTATCCTGGATAGCATGAGAAGCCTGCTCTATCTCTAATTGCAAAAATGCGTCTTCCACAGGTTCTATGGAATTTTCCACATTATCCCTGATCTGTTCCGCTAAATTATTATTAGGCGGATCCGGGAACATCAGGAAGAATCTAAAATCTAAACCTGATTTGAAAAGTGGAAAGGAAATAATCCTCATCACTCCGTCTAGATCCGCAGAGTCGAATTTTTTACGGAAGAAATGATCATTACGTCTTTCTTCCGTAACATCTATGATAGAAACATCACCCATTTCTTTTCCTAAGAATTGGTCCCCGTATAAAAAGATCATATTCTGACGGCTATAGGGTTGTAAGCCGTAAGACACAACAGGAAGATAGGCTCCCCTTCTTCTATCGTAAAAATGAATACTAAAAGATTTTAGATGAAGAGAAGAAAATATCGTTAGATAATATTTTAATAAAGAAGAAACTGGAGAGTCCAATCCCTGATGAATTTCGTCTAAAACTTCTAAAATTTTTCTTTTTTCACGGATAGGTTGTTTATCTAACCAAGTCCTGAATTTTTCGGAAAGAGGAAGTTCTTCATTCGGGTCCGTTTTGCGAATTCCCCACCAAGCTCTTGCCCACAGGAAAAATCTAGATTTATGTTGAGGAGCAAGACCTCTCGCAGCCTTCAAACCGATTTCAGCAAGTCCAGTCACTCTGAGCGCTTTTGCTAAGAGTCCTGAATCCTTAGGACGATCCGAAATTTCTATAGCAGGGATTTCAGGGGAAGTTGATTTTACCTTTTCCACCAACCTTGCTAGTTCATCTGTGAAGATAGAGTCTCTTTTTTTCTGCAGAGCCTCCGGCATTTCCACAACGGATACAGCAGAAGGAGCGGATACAACTTCTCTTTCAATATGGATCGGTTCCTTCTTCTCTCTTAAAAACTTAGGAGTTAAAAAAGAATCTCCAGGCAGATCGAAGGGCAGGACATAGAATGTACCACTTGCAGTAGGTTTAGTCTCCAAAACGGGAGGAATGGTTACAATCTCCGGAACTTCCGGTAACTCGGGTAATTTTGCAGCTTCGACCTGTTTAAAATTAGTCTCTTCTATCCTTTTAGAAAGAATTTGGATAAGATTAGATACATCTGCTTTTGCATAAGAAGAAGAGGACTTACTTTTTCGGACCAAAAGGATACACGCATCCAAAAGGAATAATAATCCGAAAAAGACAGGAAATAATATTAGGAAAATATTACGTTCAAAAGGAACTAATAGCAAAATCCCTTGGATAAAACCTATCTTATCATCCGGATAAAATGCGTAATAGGCTCTATATAATTTATCTCCTAGACGAATTTCTTTGAAGTCATTTCCTCCGTCCTTCATTGACTTTAGAACTTCTTCCGAAATTTTTCTAGGATCCGTTTTGTCCCCTTTTTCTTCCCAATCTTGGAATATACCTAATCTCGGTTCCGGGACAAAATATTCCGTTTTATCATCTAAGGAAATTTTAAATTTTTCCTTATCTAATACAGCAAGCACCGCGATTGATTTTGAGTATAAAGGAACAAATAGAACCGGCTCATTCTCCAGAGAAAGAAAACGACTAGTCTTTCCTTCCCAGGCTTGGGATAATAAGTATCTTTCCTTATCTCCTGAAAATTCCAGGTTCGGGGTATTTTTAAGATTCGGATCCCATGATAAAAAGTTTTTTACAGGAAGGAATAGATTATTCACATCCAATTCTTCCGGATCTGATTCTCTGATCTTTTTTTCTAACTCTAAGATCTCTTTATTAAAGGAAGAAAATACGGACTCCAATCTAGACTTATAAAAAATCCCCGAAGGAAAATACGGTTCTAAAAGAAGTATTGAAACGGAAAATATAAAAGATAAAGCGAGTATAAGTCTGAATTTAAAGCCGATCATTTTGTCTTTTCCCTAAATTGTCCGAGCAAACGAATCAGCTCTGTTTTTACTTTGATCACTTCTTCTCTTTCCGAAAAACGATTCTCCATTCGAATGGTGAATAATACTCTAGAAGCTAGTATCCCACAAATGAGAGAGACTAAAGAAATTCCGAAAGAACTCAGTATCAATAACAACTCTTCTGCTCTTGCCTTTCTAGGTTGTGAAAGAAAAATTTCTAGATCTTCCGCGATTATTTTTTCCCAAACAGGACGGACTAAAATATTCTGGGACTTGGAATTTTTATCCAATAATGCATGTATCATCGCCTTGGATTCTTCTGAGTTTGAAACTTCAGTAGTATCAGGAAGTAATGTACTATTAGGATTCAGATTGGTTTCTAAAAGTTCGGAATCTTCTTCCTTCTTCTTATACACCCAATATAAAATTCCTTCGGAGAAATCCCTAGGTAAAAAAGATTTTTTAGAGCCGCTTACCTCTTGGATGATCTTATCTCCATCTTCCTTTAAGATTTGAAGATATAGGTCTCCGACAGAATTTCTGTATAATAAAAACCCATCCGTATCTTCTACCCAACCCGCTTTTGGTACCTGCATTCCGAGTAGTCTGAGTCCTTTATGAAATCCTGGCCCCTTGGAATCGGAAGAATACATGGTCCTAAAATTATAATCATAAATCCGGATCTGTTTTAATTGGATGGAAGAGCTGAAAAGTTTTCCCAAAACTTCTGCATCCTTGTCGGTTTCAGGTTTGGGAAATTCTCTCATCAAATATTCGAATCTATAACCTAGATCAAAGTATTTGTTCTGAAATCTCTCTAGGATGGAGTCTAGGAAAGATTCCTTTTTCAGTTTAGGGTACAAACTAAGAATTTGAATAGGAGAGAAGAAAACCGCGTCCTTCCATGCGCTCGGGAAAAAAGGGATGGAAATCAATACGATACATAGCAGTATCAGAGATAGAATTCGAGATCTTTTGCTATGTTTGCGCGGGTTCACCTTTCTAGTATCGGCGATTCCGTTGTAAAGAATCAGTCTAATTCAATGGGTTAATCGGCACTTCTCGGACCAATAAAATGATATTTTATGTATTTATAGACGGGATAGGCTTTGGGGAAAACGATCCGGATAAAAATCCGTTCTCCAAGTATGCGAAAGGGATTTTTCTACCTTTGGGCGGCAAAGCTATCCCGGACGATTCTCCCTCCCGTGTCCAAGAGCTCACCTACCTTAAAACGGACGCGAGTATGGGAATTAAAGGGCTTCCCCAAAGCGCAACAGGACAGACCTCTCTTTGGACAGGAATTAATGCCTGCCAGGTGTTGAACCGTCATATGAGCGGGTTTCCTACATTCACCTTAAAACGTATCATCGCAAAATATTCTATTATCCGCATCTTGGAAGAGAACGGATTTAAAGCGGACCTATTGAACTGCTATACTCCTGGATTTGCAGAACATATAAAAAAAAATCCTAGACATGTATCCGCTTCTACTCTCATTCAAATGGCAGCAGACAAACCTTTAAAAGATATGGATGATTTGAGAGAAGGCAAAGGTCTTTATATGGACATCAGCCGAGATTTTCTCAGAAAGTTTGGAAGAGATTTTATAGATAAGGATGATCCCGTTTTAGAAATCCAAGATCCGTACAAGACCGGGAACGAGATCATTCCAGCCATGAAGGATCACACATTATGTATTTATGAATACTTTATCACAGATAAGGTAGGTCATAAGATGAACTGGAAAGGTGCCGAAAAATGTATCTCCGACTTAGAGAATTTTTTACTCGGAGTTTTAGATGCGATGGATCCGGAACAAGACCAACTTATTGTAACCTCGGATCACGGAAATCTCGAAGATTTAACGGTAGATGTGCATACCGTAAACCCGGTACCAACCATTCTGTACGGTAAATTCACAGAACAAATGAAGGACAAGATCCACGCTTTGAAGGATATCCCCCATGCAATCTACGATTGTTTAGGGCTGCAGATCCAAATGTCCGAACAAGAATTCGTTCAGACATCCTCTAATTAAAATTTCTTAATATTTCCAGTCGTCGTCTTGGCGGTCGTCGTCGCTTTGTTTTGCTTTTCCGCCACCTTCTCCGTCCTTGTATCTCAGGTCATCTTCGATCTGATCCAAGGCTTCCTTCTTCCAGGTAGCAGATTTTTTTCCTACAGGACTATCAGGATTTCTGTCCGCAGATTCTTGGAAAACCGCAGCTGCTTTCTCATACTTTCCGCCTCTGAAATAGATGGTTCCCTTTCTAAACATAGCAGCTTGGTCCAAAGTTCCGTCTGAGTTTTCAAGGATTTTGTTCAGGTATTGAATAGCTTGTTCGGATTTTCCCAAAGCATCGTAACTTTCTGCGATATAATACCAAGCTTGTTCTCTAGCTCTTTCGCTAACACCTATGTCCAAAGCCTTTTTCAAGGTTTCAATCGCAGAGTAATATTCTTTACGTACATATAATTCTCGTCCCTTCTCTAAGAGTCCGGAACGGAATTCCTTATCTACAGCGACCTTGTCAGGATCGAAATATGCATCGGACTGTACATAGTCTTCATACACATCGTAAGCGGACCAATCTTTGCCCATTCTACGTAAAGATTTTCCCCATCTGACTCGGGCTTTTACGTTTTCAGGATCTTCTTGTAAGGCCAATACATAGTTCTTTCTAGACTGATCGTAATTGCCTTTTTTCATATAATAGTCAGCAATTGCGGATAACGCGTTAGATCTGAGCTTATTATCTCCGGAAGTTCTAAGAACTTCTTCCAAATGACCCTTACCTTCTTCGTCCCTGTTTAGTAAAAGGAGAAGGTTCCCGAGTCCATAGGCAACTCTGGCCTTCTCCTCGCGAGCAAGACCTTCTTTCTGGTTCAGCTCTCTAAAGATACCGAGGGCTCTCATTTTATCTCCGGTTTTGTCCAGAGCGGTTGCCAGGTCGTATTGAATGCGGAAAGCAACATCCGAACTCACATCTTTGGAGGATAATTCGGCAAAAATATCCAAAGCTTTTTCGGAAGATTTAGGATTGGAATGTTTTAAAAATTCCTCTCCCTCTCTCACTTTTTCCAAGATTCCTTTGTTTGTGGAATCCGTATCTTGGATCACCGCAGTGTAAATCCCTGTAAGAAGACCTGCGCATACGAATAAAAATCCCGTGACTAATATGATGGAACGGTTCATCTTCTTCCTCCGCCGATCCGGGCCAGACATTGTTTGGTCCAGAACTCGGTTCGTTCCGGATTATAGTTCTTTGTATCTTTTTGTACGAAGAACTTTAGAGCTTTATTATATTCGCCCTTTTTATAAAAAGACATCCCAAGGAAAAACTTGGCCTTTCCCCTGATATCGATATCGTTTGAACCAGCATAAGCAGCCAACTGTTTTACCGCTTCTCCATATTCGTTTTTCCAATATGTCGATTTTAATACACGGTCTATTTCTTCTTCGCTTGGTTCTTCCTGTTCAACGATCAGCGGTTGTTTTTCGTCGTTTTGAACATTCTGATTATTCTGGGGATTGTTATCTTCTTCTTTCGGTTCGTTTTTGTTAGGTTTATCGTTCTCAGCAGTTTGAGTATTATTATCTGCCGGATCGGATGCTCCACCGATCGCAACGAAAGATTGGTCCTGGGTCAGAGTAAAATCTTCCAGATCTCCTCGTTTGACAGTAACACCAAAATACATCGTTCCAGTGTATGGTTTCATCTTAACCATAACGTTAGTATCTGGATGAGAAACTTCTCCGAGTTTTCTAACATTACCGCCTAAGAAAGTAGAAACTCCTCCGGACAAAGGTTTGCCTGCTTGGTAGATTGAGTAAACGGTATTTTCGTCAGCACGATCAGGAGATTTCCAATCTAAACGAACTCCTCCATCGACCACACTCGCATTTAAATCCTTCACGTGCATTTCATCGTACGCGAATTGAGGATTCGTTACTACGTCACCTTCTTTCGGAGGCTTTCTTTTGTCTTGATCGTAAACATAGAACTGGCGAATGAAGGATTGGTTTTGAACCAAAGGCAAAACTTCTTTCAAACCTTGTTTTACGGAAACACCATAGTAAAGAGTTTGGGACTTGGTCAGATCCTGATCCAAGAAAGTATTTTCCGGATGAGAGACTTCTGCTAACTTCTCTGCTTTTCTCATCAATGTCATACTGGACATTGGTTCCGCGGATTTATATATAGTGTAAATAGTTTCGCCTTGAATTCCTTTAGGATAAGGTTCCCAAGAAATACGAAGAAACTGACCTTCTCTTTTTACCGAGATATCAGTGACTCTAGCGTTATCCGAAAGATACTTCTGCTCTTCAGGTGGAGGCTGATTCGTATTCGTAGCGGGCGGAAAATTATTCTGAGTATTGGTCGGAGGAAAATTATTTGTCTGAGGCGGCGGATTATTCTCTATCACGATCGGAATGGTAGTGTAATTACGATTCGCGAGTAATCTTACATCCTTCTTCCTAACATGATGAGCTAATACAACTGCGTAATAATAAGTTCCCGGTTTCAGATTATAATCGTAAATCTGATTCACACCGTTAGCAACACCGCTTGGAAATTTTCCTAAAGAGTCAGAAATATAACATTTTTCCGGACTATCAATAATAGAAGAAGAACGAGCTACGATAATCTCGCCCGTCTCCCTTGGAGCTTCCCAAGTAATACGAACAGATCTACCGTCTTTTAAAACTTCCACATTGATGGAATTGGCAACACTCGAATTCTCATTGTCCAGACGAAGGTCCTGGGCATAGATAGATTGTCCCAATGCCAAAAGGAAGAATATTGATAGGATCCTGAGTCGAATTTTCATCTGGAAATAAGGTTCCGAATTAGATTATCGGTTGCTACAATGCAAATTTTTACTTCGGTTTTTAGGAGAAAGTGGGGAAAATAATATAAAATGCGTAAGATACAAAAACTTCGCCTTTCGGTTTGGTCTTGACTAATGAAAGCATTCATAAGACATAATACGACTTCCGGCACTTAAATGATCGATATAGAATATTATTACGACCCAGAATATCAGAATTTTCTCCTCTCTAGTAAGAGACGTGAGCTTACTCCTCCGGAAACCGTTTTGAAACATTTTTCCCTGAAGGATGTGCAGAATATCGTAGATTTCGGGATGGGCCTGGGTTTCTGGACCGAAACTCTTCTAAAATCCATCCACAAAGAAGGCTGGGTCTGGGGTGCGGAATGTAACCAGGACTTCTTGGACGAAGTACTACATTGGAAAAACCGAGAAGACATCCAAAGATTTACTCCTTTTTATATGGAGAAGGCGGATCGTCCCTTATTGCCGGAGTGGATCCCTGTCCCTGAGATCATCTTTGCCTCATTAGTACTTTCAACTTTTGCTGACCCCGGCCAAGCAATGGACGGACTAGTTCGTTCCATGAAGAAGGGCGGCAAATTAATCGTCTTGGACTGGGTCAAAAACGAATACCCTATCGGGCCTAGGATCAACGACAAGATCTCTTTAGATAAGATGAAGTTCTTAGCAGAACAGTATAAATTAGAAATTATTAAAACTGTACGTATCAGCGAAAACGTATACGGATTAGAGATCCAATCCGGTCCTGAATTTGAATACGGTTATTACGATCTAAGAGAAGAAGAAATGTATTCGGAAGAATTGATCCGATCTTAAAAGAACGATTTTAAGAAAATAGATCCTTAAAATCGTTCTTACATATTATTTTAAGAGAGTATTACTTAAAGTTTAGAATTTTATGAAATCCCAATATTCTGCAAACGTAAACGAATGATTCTTTTTTAACTATCCGATCAACCGATTGCGGCCAGGATCCTTGCGGACACCTTGCCTTCTTTATCGGCGACATCTGGGAGATATTCTCCGATCTCTAAGGTCAAAAATTGACCCGGGCTTAAACTTTTCAGATCGCTTTCAGGGATCACAGCTTTTAGATAATTGTCGGTGACCGCAATCCCGCCATTTTCCAAAACTGCCTCTCTCTTTTTAGAAAACTGGCTTTCTGCATATTTGCGATGTAGCCTCTGAGAAAGATCCATTAGAGAATGGACCCTTTCTTTTTTGGTTTCTTTGGAAACTGTTTCTGGAAATTGCTCCGCAGAAGTATTTTTCCGAACAGAGAATGGAAACGCATGTATTTTAGAAAAACCTAATTCTTCCAGAATAGAACAAGAATCTTGGAAATCTTGTTCTGTTTCCCCCGGAAAACCAACAATCACATCCGTTCCTAAAAAAAGATCCGGAACTTTGGATTTAGCAAGTTCTATTCTTTTGCGGAAAGTTTCAGGATTATAACTACGTTTCATTCTTTTTAGGATCTCTTTACTTCCACTTTGTAAAGGAACATGTAAGAATGGAGTAAATCTAGGATGTGTAAGAAGTTCCGCAAGTTCCACACCTACATCAGGCGGTTCGATAGAAGAAAGTCTAAGCCTGGAATATTCTAATTTGTTTAAGATGGCTTCGAGCATTTTAGGAAATGCCTTTCTGCCTTCTCCGTCCCTATACCATCCCAGGTTCACACCTGTAAGTATGATCTCTCCTACCCCATTGTCTTGTAAGAAGGAAACCTGATCTAGTACATCCGTCCAGTTTCGGGAGACACCCTTACCTCTTGCTTGAGGAATTTTGCAATAAGAACATTGGCGATCACAACCATCTTGGATCTTTAGATAAGCTCTGGTATGTCCATTAGGTAAAACATCGGAATACGCAAATCGGTCCGAAACAATTGGAATATGAGAAGAATCCGCGCCTTCTTTTTCCAGGATCAATCTAGGTAGATCGGATTTGTTCTCGTTACCGATCACACCCGCAATCCCGGGAATGGATTCGATCGATTCTTTATCGGTTTGTGCGTAACATCCTGTTACCCAAACCTGAGCACCAGGATATCTTTTGATCGCATTTCGAATAATATTACGATTTCTTGAATCTGCCTTATTAGTGACGGTACATGTATTAACTACCACCACATCCGGAACGTCTTCTGCACTAGCTACAGAATACCCGTGTTTACTCAAAGAAGAGAATAAACCGTCCGACTCAAAAAAATTGAGCCTACAACCTAAGGTATGGAATAATACCTTTTTTTCACCCGGCGGAAAGGGCATTGATCCTTGCCTCTATTCTTCTGATATTACCTTTTATTTTTTCGTCGTCCGGTTTTAACTTGAGTGCGGATTCCAATTGTTCTTTAGCATTTCTCAATTGTTCGAGGGCCTTTTTAACATTCCCTCTTTTTGCTTCTTGGTTTCCCGCTTTTTCGTAAACTAATCCAAGGTTGTTCAACACATTCGGATTATTCGGAACTAAAGACTGAGCCCATTTTAAACTGACTTCAGCCTTTTCTGCGCTTCCTAAATAAAAATAAACCTGAGCTTCCAAAACGAGAGGACGATAATCATTCCCATCTTCTGCTTTTAGTTTTTCAATGATATATAATGCTTCTCTCGCTTTACTATTATATAATAAAGCAGTCGCGTATAATAATCTTACTTCTCTATTCTTAGGATTGGATTGGTAAGAATTATAAATGATCTCTAACGCGTCGGAATTCCTACCTGCTTGGATCAAATATCTGGCAAAATCCAAACTAACAGCGGGATCCCCAGGTTTCAGTTTTAATGCTTCGGACCAATGAGTGGCTGCGGATTTATTTCTTCCCGCATTATAATGACAGAAGGCCGCCAGGTAATGTGTCTCGTAGGATCTTTTTCCTTGTTCGTGAAGTACACGAATGATCTCGAGCGCCTTTTCAGAATTTCCTTTTTGGAATTCTTCCAATGCTGTTTGGTAATCCGGTTCGCTCTGAGCGATAATATTCCCCGCGGAAAAAACAAATAGTATCAGTGTAAGTAGGAGTATTTTTCCTTTGTGCATCTTTTGGTCACTTTTTATAGGCGGGAAAAATTTTAGGTGGGGACCCCCATTGATTTTGTATTTAGACAATCAATTAGGGAATGAAATGGCTCCACCGGGTCGATGAAAACGATTATACTCGGATACCGTATAGAAAGGAAATGTTCTATTCTTTCCTCAGATACGATCTGAAAATCCCCGGTTTCCAAAACTGGTAAACCGTCCAAGTTTCTGTAGATCTCGTATTCCTCTTGATCGAGGAAATCAGTCAACAGCATATAACCGGATCCGAAGTAGACCCCGCCTTGGAAGTAGTATTTGTAGAGGACGCGTACCTCGGGAAGAAATAAATCAGGCTGGAAAACACATAGAGAAATTTTTTCAATCCCTGCGACGGTTCTGATCTTACGGAGATGGAACCATACCTTACGGACTAAAAGGTAAAGGAGCACAAATATAACGGGAATCAGGTACGGCATACACCCTCTCCAAATAAAGTCTCCCTTTTTAGATCAAAAGCCCCCTTTCGTTTCCTAAGGGGGCAAAAATCTTTTACACTAGCGCAGGCTCTTCGGAACGCTCCGGATTGTTCGGAGAACTTCCTCCGTCGGAACCTTGATCTGCAGGTTTATAATCTGCCCAAACTTCTTCCAAGAAGTCCAGTTTACCTTCTTTGAAAGCAACTGTGATCTTGGTAGGCTCTTTATAAGCACCTTTCAAGGTTTGGACTGCCATATAATCTTCTAGCTCACGTTGGAACACTCTGCGTAATGGACGCGCTCCGAACTTCTCGTCGTAGCCAATATCCATGAAGTGGTCCTTCGCTTCTTGAGTCAGGTCTATCTTGATCTTCTTATCCAATAATCTCTTATTGGTATCTTTGATCATGATATCCATAATCGCCATAAGCTCTTCTTTTCTGAGAGGTTTGAAGTAAACTACTTCATCCACACGGTTCAAGAACTCTGGGTTGAAATGTTTTTTCAACTGCTCACGAGCTTGGTCTGACTTATATTTATCCTCTTCTCCGGAACGGTCCTCGAATCCGAGTCTTACACTGCTCGAAATTTCTTTGGCGCCGATGTTCGAAGTCATAATGATAATCGCGTCCCTGAAGTTTACCTTACGACCTTTGGTGTCGGTTAGGTTCCCTTCTTCCATTACTTGGAGAAGAACGTTAAAAATATCATGGTGAGCCTTTTCGATCTCATCCAATAGAATGATGGAATACGGTTTTTTACGCACGAACTCTGTTAATTGTCCGCCATCATCGTAACCAACATAACCTGGAGGAGCTCCAATCAATCTGCTGACGGCATGTGGTTCCATATATTCGGACATATCCACACGAAGCATCGCATCTTGGTCTCCGAATAAGAACTCAGCCAATGCTTTAGCAAGCTCGGTTTTACCCACACCTGTAGGTCCGAGGAAGATAAAGGATCCAGTAGGTCTACGCTCTGCTTTGAATCCAGTCCTAGCTCTACGAACGGATTTTGCAATTTTTTCGATCGCTTCATCCTGACCGACAACTCTTAATTTAAGTTCTTCTTCCAAACGAAGAAGTCTTGCAGACTCGTTCTCTTCCATTCTTTGTAATGGAATTCCGGTCCATTGAGAAACCACGGAAAGAATATCGTCTTCGTCGATGGAAACTGCGAAATCATCCAGTTTCTCTTGCCAAGATCTGATCTTTTCCTCCAGAACTTGTTTCTTACGATTTACTTCGTCACGAACTCCAGCAGCTTTTTCATACTCTTGAGAACGAACCAAATCTTCTTTCTTTTGAGAAAGTGATTTGATCTCTTCTTCTAAATCTTTTACTGCTTGAGGACGAGCGCAATTTGCAAGTCTTGCTTTTGCTCCCGCTTCGTCGATGATGTCGATCGCCTTGTCAGGTAGATATCTATCATTGATATATCTATGAGATAATCTAACAGCTTGGTCCAAAGCTCTTTCGGAATAACGCACCTTGTGGTGAGCTTCGTATGCTTTTTTCAAACCGGTGAGGATTTGGATAGCATCGTCTACAGAAGGTTCTGCAACTTTTACGACTTGGAACCTTCTTTCCAATGCGGAATCACGCTCAATATATTTGCGGTATTCAGTACTGGTAGTAGCTCCGATACATTGCAACTCACCTCTTGCAAGCGCAGGTTTTAGGATATTTGCGGCATCTACCGCTCCTTCTGCTGCTCCCGCTCCGATCAGAGTATGCAACTCGTCGATAAATATGATGATATTATTAGAAGAAGAAATTTCTTTCATGATCTTCTTTAATCTTTCTTCGAATTCTCCGCGATACTTGGTTCCTGCAATCAAGCTGGCCAGATCCAAGGAAAGTACACGTTTTTCGAAAAGTAGATCCGGAACATTCTTCTCTACGATCGCAAGTGCAAGTCCTTCTACGATAGCTGTTTTACCAACTCCAGATTCTCCAACCAATACAGGGTTGTTCTTTGTTTTACGAGAAAGGATTTGGATCACCCGTTGGATCTCGCTCGATCTACCTACAACTGGATCCAGTTTTTTATCTCTGGCTAGTTGAGTAAGATCCCTTGCAAACTCATCCAAGATTGGGGTTTTCGTTTTTTCTGCACGAGGTGTTCCTGGCTGAGCGGTTGGCTGGCTAGAAACTCCAACTGTGCTTGTAGGAGGAGCGCCTAATAAACGTAAGATCTCTCCTTTGATCACATTATAATTCACGCTAAAGGAGTATAACGCTCCGCCGGCGATATTATTATTATCCCGCAGTAATGCTAGAAGAATGTGCTCCGTTCCAACATAGTTGTGCTTAAGACGTTTGGCTTCTTCCTTAGAGAGTTCGATAATTTTTTGGTATCGATCCTGTCCTTGGGCCATGTCCATCAACAATGTGCCGGAGTTCTCCCTGGTCCTGCGTTCCACTTCTTTACGAAGTTCGTTCAGGTTAATGTTCAGGTTATTCAGTATTTTTATCGCGACCGAATCTTCTTCCTTTAACAATCCTAATAAGATATGTTCAGGGCCTATAAATTCGCTACCAAGACGTTTTGCTTCGTCCTGCGCGATCTCGTTGATTACTCGTTTTGCTCTTTTAGTAAATTCCAACATAATTGCACGCCCTTCCTGATGGGTTCTGTAGGTTAGACTGTATTCGCATCCAATTTCCAACTGGGAGCCGGAATCTCCCTTAAAGAATATATCGGACTAGTTAACCAAAAAGGATTACGGGGCAAATGAGGCTTTTGTCCCTTCTTTTCCGCTTATTACCAGTAAGGCTAAATACGAAACCAAATTGAAAAAGGAATTTTTTCTATTTGGGCCGAAATTTTTTCGGAAAAAAACCAATCTGCCCTTCAATTCTTCCCGATAGAAGCCCCAGTCCGTAGGCAGTCTGAAATCCCTTAACTCTCCCGAGTCCGCAAGTCTTGCCGGAATGGAAACAGAAAGTTTGTCTCCAAAACCGGAATTGGTAGGACAGGAATTGATAAATCCGATCCCTTTTTGAAAATCAAACTTATCTTCCGCCTCGAATTTCGTTAAAAAATCGGATTTTAAGACAGAGTTTAATTCAAGTAGGGAATCGGTCACACATTCCCAGCGAATATGATCCTCGTCTCCCATTACTAATGTCCCCGAATTCCAGGGAATTCTTTGTTTTAATTCTAGGATCGGTAGTTTTTTCCCGGAATTTAGATCCTCT
This sequence comes from Leptospira neocaledonica, assembly GCF_002812205.1. Classification (NCBI taxonomy): domain Bacteria; kingdom Pseudomonadati; phylum Spirochaetota; class Leptospiria; order Leptospirales; family Leptospiraceae; genus Leptospira; species Leptospira neocaledonica. The sequence goes on along the minus strand of NZ_NPEA01000002.1, from coordinate 174,766 downwards.
GGCAGGGAATCATTCTCTTCTAGAAACGAATATAAGAACTGGTCCGTTTTTTCGGTACGTTTGGTATAGGTAGAATGTTTTGGATTTCTAGCAATACGGAACCTATATGTAAACGGTAAGCCCTGAGAATCTATATAAGACAAACCTTCTTCCCATTTTTTTTTTCTGAATTTTTCCCAAGTCTCAATTGCAGGAAAATGAGAAGGCGGTTCCCAATCGGAAGGTGCCTGGATCGGAATAAACTTGGTATATTCTTCTCCCAAAAATTGGATACAATGAGCACATCCAATCTTTCCCCGATTTTTCCAGTCGAGAAGGGATAAGCCGCAATAAATACAGCCATCCATAACTATTTATACCGTCTGCGGGACCGAAGCGGCTTGAAGTTTTCCTTGGAAGATCTGGTTTCTTTTATGGGCAAGCGCTGCCAGTTCCATATCGTGAGTCACAAGTATTAGACTGAATCTAAGGTCCTTTTGTAATTCTTGGATTAGACCCATTAGATTTCTAGAATTCTCTCTATCCAAGTTTCCCGTAGGCTCATCTGCTAAGATTAGTTTTTTTCCTGCAACAAGTGCTCTTGCCACGCCTACTCTTGCACTTTCTCCTCCAGACAACTGAGAAGGATGACTGTGGATTCTTTCTTTCAATCCTACTTTTTCCAACATGGAGATTGCTTCTTTCTCAGCTTTAGAGGTAGAATAACCTTTAATCAAAAGTGGAATGCTTACATTTTCCAAAGCAGAGAAGTCGGGAAGGAGAAGATGATGTTGGAAGATAAATGCAATCTTTTCAGCACGGAAACTTTCCTTTCCTTTTTCATCCAAATTACTTAGATTAATACCACAGACTTCGACTTCTCCTGAATCGAAACTATCCATCGTTCCTAATATGTTTAGAAGAGTGGATTTTCCGATCCCGGATTTTCCTTCGATGGAAAAAATTTCAGCTTCTTCCACGTCCATATCCAATCCATCCAAAACGGAAAATTCTTTTTCCAGGATATGATACTTTTTAACCAGATTTCGGATTTTAATAATGCTCACGTTAGTCGTTCCTTATGGTGTCGACAGGATTCAAACTCGCAGCCCATCTTGCGGGGAAGTATCCGGCAATCCCGGAAAGTATCGTAGCAGCAGTGGTAACCATAAAAATAAAAGGTATATTAATATCCACAGGCAGTTTATCGAAATAATAGATCCGTTTAGGAACTAACTCCACAGGTGTCCAATCGGAACCTGTGAAAGAAAGTCCCACCATATTAATGATTTCTTCTATATAACCAATTATGCTATCGAGGGAGTTTGCTAAAAATATTCCAGTAACTCCCCCAGTCAAAGAAGCCAAAATTCCAACAAGCATTGCATTCAACGTAAAAATGAGTAGAATATCGGAAGCAGGAAGTCCTAAGGCTTTAAGAACACCTATAGACTTTCGTTTTGCGCGCACCAAAGAATATACGGATGCGACCATTCCAAGAGCTGCTAAGATAATAAATAAGAAAACGATAATAGAGATGATCGTCTTTTCCAATTGCAGGGCGGCTAATAGATTTTCCTGTTCTTCGGCAATCGTTCTCACGGATAGCGAAGAAGCGACATCCACTTCTTGTTCGAATTCTAAGCTATTAAAAAGTTTGTACAATTTACGTTTACTGATCGCAAGGTCATCCAAAGATTTTGCTTTAATCGTGATCTGATTTACAGAATCTTTCATTTTGAAAAACTTCTGAGCCACCGGCAATGCCATGTAAACAAAACTGGAATCGAACTTATAATTCCCTGTTTTAAAAAACCCGGAGACTCTGAAATTTTGAACGCTTACTTCTACTCCTTTTCCAAGAGAAAACCTTCCCCCAGGAACCGCTAAAGTAAGTTGTTTCCCCAAACTGAAATTATAAAGATCCTCCATCTCTTTTCCCAGTATGATATAGTTCTCTCGGTTTAAATGACCAAGCTCTTCTCTATCGTAATGAACCACTCTTGGGAAGTTATGAAGTTTATTTTCTATTAACGCGTCTACGTTTGGAACCGCGACTGCCTTGATAAGAACAGGATAAAATACGTTATATCTTTGGATAAGCCCATGACTTTGGATCCCACCCTCTACAGAAATAATCCTGTCTTTGAGCTCCGGATCCTTTTGTATGTATTTGATGATTTTTTGATAATCTCGGATCTCTCCGCCATTGGAACTGCTTTCAATTGTAATATGTTCTCCGCCTTGCCACAGGGATTCCTTAAGTTGCCTCTGGAATCCGTTGAAGATAGAAAGTACTACGATGAGCAGGGCGACTCCGACAGCCATCACGATAAACGAAATCCTGGACTTGATCGAAAGCAATCCTGTGACTCTGGATCCTCGAATATAGCGGGAAGTTAGAAGTAGGATTAGGGGGGATCTATGAAAGAAGAAATTCATCAGTTGGGCGGGTGAAATTAAACATATCCGCAAATTTCCTTAGTTTGACAATTATAAGATTCCGATGCAGGATGTCAAAAAAAAGTCGATACCGATTTGGCCTCATAGTAGGATCGGTCTTTCATTCGAAATTTTATGCCATCCGAACAAGTATATTCCTTATTATTTCAGTCTAGGGACGGTGCTTCCTCTCTTTACATCTTATTTGGGGGAATCGTAGATCCGGTTTCCAGTCGGATCGATAGATTCGAGGTGGTCGCCGTTGGAAACAGCGAGTTGATCAATATTCCGTTATCCGGAACCACCTACAAAGACATCACCAATATCTGTCAAAAGATCAAATACGAAGGCAAACAACTTAAAAACCTTACCAATAAACTTCAGGAATTATTCCAGAATAGTGGTCGCTCCGACGATTTCATGGAGCAGCTCATTCATTATATCAATAAGCGTGAAGACGAAAAGATTAGATACCTGATCAACCAGATCCAAAACCAAGCAATGGGAAATTCCAAACCGGATATCAGTCTTTGGTATTCTCTAATCGATCGAGACAAGATAGATGAGGCAGGTTCCGGAAAATCTTCGTTTGAGACTTTAGATTCCGAAGAAGCTCATGAAGAATCTGCTCCCGAAGAACTTCCTACAATCCCGATCGGAGTCCCGACTGGAATAGATGCTTCCATTCCTCCGACTGCGGCAAGAGTTCAGTTTAAATTTATCCTTTCCCCTGTTTCCGGAATTCCAGTCAACCAGCTCAAGCCAGGTGACCAAATTGTTGTTCAACTCACAGGAAACGATCCTACTACTTTGGGAATCATAGATTCTATGAAACTCAAAACCGAAGACGGAAGTATTAAACCAATTCCAGCTACTGTTGTCGCAACAGAGAACAAGGGTGTGGAGAATGAAACCATAATCAAAATTGGAAACGATGTCTTCGGTAAAATTTACGAAGAAGAAAATTCCATCAAGGTAAGGCTTTACACTGGGGAAAAACCGGTCTCCTCCAAATCCGGCCAAACTTCCTCCGCAGCTTCCAACGCTTCCTTAGAAGCGGGAGAATCCAGTCTTCTTCTGACTGTATTGATCGCATTGGGAGTTGTGGGGATTGGAATGATTGCGATTTTTGTATTCTTACTTTAAGTGAAGTCTTTCTCTCATAACTTTTTGGATGGAGAGAATCCAGCTTAGTAAAATCATAGCCCTATCGACGGATTACGATATGAAATCTCGCATCAAATTGATCATCACTTATATTATCCCCTTCGTACTTCTATTGGTTAGCGGGTTTCAACTTTTCCTACAACCTACATTTCTAAATACAAATGACACAGCTACAATGGAAGCCTTGTTGGACGGGAGCGCAAGAGAACCTATCTCAGGATTTTATTTCCAAGGTGGAGCGATCTCTCAAATGCTTCTAACTGAAAAGATCATAAAAGAGATAGAAGATCCGAGTCTTCCGAATGATTCACAACCGGAAGAGATCAAAAACAGATTAGGAAGAGTCCTACTCGGACAAAAAATGCAGATCTTCTTTTATGTATTCTTGGCGATGCTTTCTCTGACTTCTTTTCTTTCCCTTTATTTCAGAGCATTTTTCTACACATTCTTAAATAGAATCCTGTACTTTTTCGGTTTTATTCACGGACTTTTCAGTATGCCGAATATCGCTTTGGCCGCGGCAAGTTCTGGAAGAACGGAAGATCTTTTTTGGGTGATACCTGCCCTATTTTTGGCATTCGCCTGGATCATAGGTATGGTTTATCTGATATTCACAATCGGAAAACTTTTTTCAAACGATGAAGCGGACCGTTTTCATTCTCTTAAAAATCTAAGAGAAGACGAATCTGAATTTAGGTCCGAAAATAGCTGGAACTATTCTTTTGGCACCGCACTTCTTCACTTTTTAGGAATTGTGGCATTAGGAACTTTGATCGGAAATATAGTTTATATTCCACTATTCGTTCTCCAAAAAAATTATTCGGAACCTTTCGGGATTCTGATCGCAGGCGCGGTAATAGCGATTTCCGCATTTTATATCCGGAATTATCTTAAATTCGGAAGAAGTACTGATTTGAGTACTTACCAAAATTTGGCTTTGGGCATCAGTTATCTGCAGGTAAGATTTATCAGGATCGCTTTGATGATACTTTTAGTCCTGATTTTGGTGATTGTGTTTATTTTTTTCTTATTCATTCTGCTGACGATTAATTTCGGGGCCTTAGAATCCCTGTTTCCATCCATCGATAGTAGACAAAATCTCTAAAGCGTTCTTTCCCAGCCAATAACAAAGAACAATATGAGAAAAAGATAAAACAGAATAACTTAATCTGTCTAACACTCTTCTGAACGCAATAAATATGCCCAAATGGGTTATCGCCAAGGAAAGTATAAAACCTTCTCCCGCATAATGATTCAGAGTGAGATAAAAACTTAAGTAAACCGTAATGACAAAGAATCCCCAGGCTGCAAACTTCTCAAGTTTGAGATTTCTAGGATCCACTAAATATTATCCGCAGCGAGATTCTTTTTTCTGAACTTCGCAGAGAACTTTTCCGCCGGGGGAAAAAATAGTTCTAGATAAAAAATTACCTTTTTCATCAAAAACTTCGACAGACTCGGTTTGTCTGTTTGGGAAATAATAGAACCAGGTGCGGATCTTTCTCCCTTTAGAATAATAACCCGAATATTCCAATTCTCCGTCTTTGAAGTATTTCTGCCAAAAATCGGATTTTTGCCCGTTCTTATAACTGCCTTTTACTTCCAGAGTTCCTTCCGGATAGTATCTCTCGTACGGACCTTCTTCGTTTCCTTCATCGCCATTAATTTTGGCGAATTCGACTTTGATCTCGCTTCCGAATCGTTGTTTGATATAGGGTTTGCCGTCTGCAAAATACCAGATCCAGTCCCCGATTTTGGAGCCGTGTTCGTATTTTCCTTGGGAAGAAACCCCTTCTTCGGATCTAAGATAGGATTTGCATAATCCATGATAGAGTTTATTCTCATCTAAAGGACATTCAAAATACAACTTTCCATTATCATAATATATTCTGGAGAGACCCGGCTCGTTCAAAATATATGCGTTCATGTTCTTGTCGTATTTTGCACCCGGAGGAAGACCATTAGGTTTCTCAGCAGATTCACAAAAAAATGCAAAGGAGCAAATGAAGAATATTATAAATTTTGAAAATTTCATCTAGTCGATGGTGAATTTTTTGGTCACGAGAATTTCTCCATTCTCGTCTTTGATCTCTGCTTCGTATGCGCCTTCGTCATCGAAGAAAGAATCATCATAGTAAGTTTGGAATTTATCGAATCTGCGTTTAAATTCTTTTTCCTGAACGCTGATCTCTTCCTTAGATTCATCCACCTTATAGATCGTAAGTTTGATCTTATCAGGAGAGAACCAACCGCCTCTTTTATAATAAATGAAAAAGTCCTGTCCGTGAGTGAAATGATACTCTTTTTCGGAACCCATTCCGGAGACCTTGTCCGGAGTCATTTTATCTACATCCATATAGATCTCATGTTTAGAAGGCCAGAGCCACCAAACAAAGATCAATACAAAGAAGACACCGAGAATGCGGATCCATTTTTTATTTCCGTTAGAATCACGGAGTCCCGTTTGTGTGTATTCTTCTATCCTCATACCGTTGTTTAGCTTGAAAATGGGCTCTTTTTTGGGCAATTGTTTTTCCCGGCTTTCGGGCGCTTCTGAAGGACTAGAATAAGTCTCCCTTTGTTCCGGAACAGAACGAGACGGTTCAGAAGAAATAGGAGAAACCGATTCGGAAACCGCGGGCTTCTCCGAGATTTTAGGATCCGGTTTTGCATCCGGGGAAACTTCTCCCCCTAATGTTTTTTGGACAGCAGCTCCAGCTGCCTTTTTTAATAAGTCCTTCTTACCCGCCAAAAGAGTAGACCTCGTCTGTGAATTGTTGGTAGGCCTTGGTCGTTTTGTTTTTGGGCTGGTATTCGTATAAAGACTGGTTCAATAAATGTGCCTCTTCCACTGCTACAGAGGGAGGAATTTTAGATTCGAATAGACGAAGATGTTCTTCAATCATCGGAACGACCGTTTGAGACATCGTGGTCCTTTGTTGGAATAAGGTCAATAATGCTCCTAAAATTTTCAGATTAGGATTAAACCTTTTTACAGTATGATTTTTGGCTTCTAAGATCGCTTCTATCCCATCCAAAGAAAACTTAGAGATCTGTAATGGAACAATAACTCCTGTCGCGGCTACAAACGCATTCATAGTGATTAAAGAAAGACTAGGAGGGCAATCGATCACCACCCAATCAAAATCACCTTGAACTGTTTCCAAGGCTTCTTTCAAAACAAAAAAACCGTCCATTTTTCCGGAAAGAAGAACATCAATTTGCGAAAGTTTAGAAGAGGCAGGTAGTAAATTCAAACCGGGAATCCTGGTCTGAGTGATCAGTTCGCGAATTGGGACCTTCTCGCTAAAAAGTAAAAAAGAGTCCTTACCATTTTTGGTAGAAGATTCCGGGAACACGGAACTCGCATTGTTCTGGGCATCCAGGTCTATGAGTAAAACCCTTTCTCCCTTTCTGGCAAGACCTACAGCAAGATGGACAGATGTGGTAGTTTTTCCCACTCCTCCTTTTTGATTGGCTATACAAAGAGTTTGTTTCATTCAAAAATCCGTTGCCGGTACTGGTCCTCTTGGAAGAATAACTCCATAGGCCTCTAAAATTTCAAGGATAAGGATAAATTTCCGAGTCTTTTGAAGACTGAGGCAAGGGAGCCCTAATGGAATACGAAGTAATCATCGGTTTGGAAGTACACGCTCAATTAAACACGGATTCCAAAGTTTTCTCCGATAGCCCTTCTAAGTTCGGAGCAGCTCCTAATTCTCAGGTTTCCTCAGTTTGTTTGGGACTTCCCGGCTCTCTTCCTGTCTTAAACGAAGAAGCTTTGACCAAAGCAATCATGGCGGGCTTGGCATTCGGCTCTAATATTACTCTTCACACTAAGTTTGATCGAAAAAATTATTTTTATCCGGATCTTCCCAAAGGTTATCAAATTTCCCAATTCGACAGACCCATCTGCGAAGGTGGCAAAATCTCTTTTACCGTTAAGGGAGAAGACAAGCCTAGATCAGTAACCCTCACACGCATCCATATAGAAGAAGATGCCGGAAAATTAATACACTCCGCGGATCCTAAAATTCCTCAGTCTTATGTGGACTTAAACCGCGCAGGAACTCCTTTGATCGAAATCGTTTCCGAACCGGACATGCGTTCTTCCGACGAAGCATACTATTATCTTTTAGCTCTCAAGTCGGTACTTAGATATATTAGAGTTTCTGATTGTAATATGGAAGAAGGTTCCCTTCGTTGCGACGCGAACGTTTCCATTCGTCCGAAAGGTTCGGACAAATTCGGAACAAGAGTAGAGATTAAAAATTTAAACTCATTCAAAGCGGTTAAAGCTGCCATCGATTACGAAGTAGAATGGCAAAGAGATATGTATACTCAGGGAAAAACTTTCCCACAACAAACCAAACTTTGGGACTCCGCTTCTAATGTAACTCTCACAATGAGAACCAAAGAGATGAGCCATGATTATAGATATTTCCCGGATCCGGACCTTCCTCCGGTAATTCTGAGCAAAGAAACGGTAGAAAATATCCGCAAATCTCTTCCGGAACTTCCTGATGCCAGAAGAGACAGATTTGTAGAAAAATTAGGACTCCCTAAATACGATGCAGAAGTTCTAACTGCGGAAAGAGAAATTGCTGATTATTACGAAAGTGCACTCAAAGTTTCCGGAGACGCCAAAAAGACCTCCAATTGGGTCAAAGACGAAGTATTAGGAATTGTTAATAAAGAAAGTATTACTATCTCCGAATTTAAAGTTAGCCCGGAAAGAATCGGCGGCTTAGTAAAACTAATCGCGGATGGAAAAATTTCAGGTAAGATCGGCAAAACTGTCTTCGAAGAAATGCTCGGAACAGACAAAGATCCTGAAACCATCGTAACCGAAAAAAATCTGATCGTAGTTCGAGACGATAAAGAGATCGAAAGGATCGTAGACGAGGCAATCGCAGCAAACGAAGATGCTGTCCAAAAATACAAATCAGGTAAGGACAGGGCTCTAGGCGCAATCGTAGGTTATGTAATGAAAGTTTCCAAAGGAAAGGCAGACCCGAATCTAGTAAACCAGATGTTACTGGATAAATTAGGTCCTTTACCTCCTAAAGGTTGAGATTATAAGCATAGGTTACCTGCGATTAAAATTTTCAGGTAACCTAATTTCCTAAGTAGAATTATTTTTCCTTGGGAGCGGCCCAGTAATAATGCAAAAACTCCTCTTCTAACTTAAAGCCGAAACGTTCATATAAATGTCTCGCGTGGCGATTATCCGGATGAGTTTCCAATCCCATTCCTTTACCTCCGTGCTCTACAATATGATTTGCAACTTCCTTCAGGATTTTTTTAGCGGTTCCTTTTCTGCGTTCCGTTTCTCTAATATATAGATCGTTGAGTATATAATCTCTTTTTAAAGATAATGAAGAGAAGATAGGATACAGTTGTGCAAAACCTAGTAATCCTTCTCCTCCTTCCGCAACGATCAATACGGAATCCTTATGTAAAAGTCTATCTTCTAGAAACTTTTTGGCTCCAACAAGATCGGAAGTAAATCCGTAAAACTTACGGTAAAGGTCGAATAATTCCGAAAGCTCTTCTAGATCGGAACGGCTGGCAATTCTTAGGCTGATTGAATTTTCTTTTTGCATTTTTGTTTTCGAAGAGATTAAAAACAATATCCGCGTTTTAAAGTCTATTTCGATTTTCTAAATTGTATCTTCTCCCTTATCGTTTTCTTAAACTTTCATCCGCTTTCTCTTATTTTTGAAATATTTTCCGATCCATAAGTAGTGGAAATTACTTCAAGAGGGTCTTTTAGATAAGTCGGATTAGACTTAGGTGAATCGCCTTAGAGAAGCATTCTATAAAAGATAGATTTTATTATTTTTTCCCATTATGATTCGCAGGGGAAAGCCTTCGGGAAATTCTGACATTTCGATACGGAAATCCCAGGCCGGTTTTTAAGATTTCCGGCTACTCCGCTTGACGGAGGTAGGACCCAATTTCTATTATGTCCCTTGGTATGGAAGACTTCGCCCACCTTCATCTCCACACAACCTACTCTATGCTCGACGGGGCGATCCGTATCAAAGAGCTAATGCAGCATGTTAAGGAGCTCGGCATGAGTTCTGTGGCAATGACGGACCATGGAAACATGTTCGGTGCCATAGAATTTTATAACGAAGCGACCAAGGCCGGTGTAAAACCGATCATCGGATGCGAATTTTACGTTTCCCCGAACAGAAAAGCGGAAACGGAAGAATTTAAGATCGCCGACGGAAACGCATATCATCTCATCCTTCTTGCCAAAAACGAAGTAGGTTATAAAAATCTAATAAAGCTCGCGAGTAAATCTTATACCGAAGGTTTTTATAAGAAGGCAAGGATCGACTACGATCTTCTAGACAGGCATAGCGATGGCCTAGTATGCCTTACCGCTTGCCTCGCGGGAGAAGTGAACCGCAAAATTTTAGAAGGTAAGGCTCCGGAATCCTTCCAACTTGCAGGTAAACTAAACGAAATTTTTAATAAAGAAGACTTCTATCTAGAAATCCAAAACCACGGGATTCCCGAACAGGATATCGTTGCAAAAGGTGTATACGATCTCGCTCAAAAAACCGGGATCAAATTAGTAGTCACGAACGATTCTCACTTCTTGAAAAAAGACGATAAGGAAGCTCAGGACATTCTGCTTCGTATCGGAATGAGAAAAACGATCGAAGACGAGATGGAGTTCGGGTTCAACCAACACTTCTACGTAAAAAGTCCTGCGGAAATGAAGTCTCTCTTTCCGGAACTCCCTCAAGCATTTTATTCTACATTAGAAGTTCGTGATAAAGTAGATCTTAAATTAAAATTCGGCAATTATCTTTTGCCTGAATTCGCGGTTCCGGACGGTTTTGATGAATACGGCTTTATGGAAAATTTGGTTTGGGAAGGAATTCGCCAACGTTATCCTCAAGTTACTTCCGAGATCAAAGAAAGGGTAGAGTTCGAGCTAAACACGATCAAGAATATGCACTTTGCCGGTTATTTCTTGATCGTTCAGGATTATATCAACTTCGCCAAAAAAACCGGGATCCCTGTAGGTCCTGGAAGAGGATCCGCAGCAGGTTCCATCGTTGCTTACGCACTTGGAATTACGAACGTAGAACCTTTACAATTCAATCTACTCTTCGAAAGATTTTTGAACCCGGACAGAAAGGACATGCCGGATATCGATACGGACTTCTGCGTAGAACGCCGAGAAGAAGTAATCAATTATATTCGCCAAAAATACGGAGAAGATAGAGTCGGCCAGATTATCACATTCGGATCTCTAGGTGCAAAAGCGGCACTCAAAGACGTTGCCAGAGTAATGAATCTTCCTTACGAAGAATCCAACAAACTCACAAGCTATTGTCCTAGCAAACCTGGTATCACTATCGACGAAGCTCTTGCGATGTCGGGAGACTTAAAACAAGCCAGCGAAAAAGACGACTTAAACAAAAAGATATTCGCGATCGCAAAACGTTTAGAAGGAAATCATAGGCAACCGGGACGCCACGCGGCAGGTGTAGTGATTTCTCCTTTTCCTTTAGAAGAAGTGGTCCCTCTTTCCACCGTTGCGGAGAAAGAAAGACCTGGTTTTCGTTCCATCGTAACTCAGTACGAAAAAAACAATTTGGAATCCGTCGGTCTGATCAAGATGGATATCCTGGGTCTAAAAAACTTAACGACCCTAAACTATGCAATCAAACTTGTTCGAGAAAGAAGAGGAATCGAATTAGATTTAGATAAAATTCCTCTGGATAATGCCAACACTTATGCTTTATTAAGAAAAGCGAATACACTTGGGATCTTCCAGTTAGAATCCACCGGTATTACGGACCTTGTTGCTCGAAGCCAGGTTTCTAACTTTGATGAGATTGTAGCCTTGATCGCACTGTATCGCCCTGGTCCGATGGAATCAGGGATGTTAGAGGAATATTTAGAGCGTAAGAGCGGTAAAAAGCCGGTCACATATCCACATTCTTCTTGTGAACTTATTTTAAAGGAAACGTTCGGACTCACTGTTTACCAAGAGCAGGTGATGAGTATCTCCCGAGTTGTGGGCGGATACACTATGGGCGAATCGGACATGCTCCGAAAAGCTATGGCTAAAAAGAAAAAAGAACTCATGGATCCGTTACGGATTAAGTTCATCGAAGGTGCCCAAAAACAAGGCCACGCAAAAAAATTTGCAGAAGAACTTTTCGATCAGTTGGAAAAATTCGGAGGATACGGATTCAATAAGTCCCACTCCGTTGCTTACGCGTTAGTCACTTATCAAACCGCTTACATGAAGGCCAATTATCCGACGGAATATATGGCCGCATTGCTTGCGGGAGATCATTCCAAAACGACGGATATTACAAAGTACATTAATAACGCTCGAGAAATGGGGATCAGTGTTTTGACTCCGGATGTAAACGAGTCCGACGTATCTTTCTCCGTAATCGATGATCAAACCATTCGATTCGGTATCTCCGCAATGAAAGGTGTGGGAGAAGGCGCAGCAGAAAATATCATCCAAGCCAGAAAGAAACTCGGAGGTTTCAAAGAAATCACCGAGTTCATGACTAATATAGACACTAGAGTCTTGAACAAGAAGATACTCGAAGCGTTAGTGCAAGGTGGTGCCTTAGATTCTTTCGGTTATACTCGAAAATGTTTATTCGAATCCATGGATAGTTTAGTTTCTTTCGCACAAAAAGAACAGGAAAGATCCAGAGAAGGCCAATTCTCTCTTTTTGGAGATAGTGGACTTACTTACGAATTAAAACTTCCTAAAGACGCAGACGAATGGGAAATGGAAGATAAGCTAAGGAGAGAAAAATCCGTCACTGGGCTTTTCCTTTCCGGACATCCTTTAGATAAATACCAAGGCCATTTAAAAAGCCTGAACTCGATTCCGATCGAAACATTAGACAATATCAAAGCAGGCAATAAGGTAGAAGTAGTAGGAATCCTTACTTCTTTAAAGATCAAGTTCACCAAGAAAAAAGAAGAATTTGTAAACTTCAAACTGGAAGATCGCACTGGAGAAATAGAATGTGTGGCCTTCCCTAAAGTGTACCAAAGATTTAAGGAACTTATAAAAGAAGATCAGGCGGTATTTCTAAAAGGAGATCTGGACAGGATAGAAGCTGGAGAATCCGAGCTCAGAGGACAGATCAAAGTAAACAGTTTTGAGATCTTGAACGACGCCACCATCGAAGACAAAATGGAAAAGGCACTTCATATCAAACTCGGAGACCGACACAGAAAAATGCCGGATATTATTGGCCAACTCCACACATTACTTGCTGCCTACCAAGGAAATTCCCAAGTATATTTCCATCTAATCTCCGGCGACGAAGAGAAAAAAGTAATCCGCGCACATAATCATTACTCAGTACAGCCAAATCCTGAATTGATGAATCGATTGGTTACATTATTAGGAGAAGAAACTGTATACGAAAGTTTCGGAGACAATATCAGAGTCTATGGAACGAACGGAACCAAACAAGCGGTTAAGATCTAAATTCCTTTATAGGATCAGTTCAGAAGATTGGAAAAATAGAGTTTAAAATCTATCTTCTTAAAGTTACTAAGCTAGCAGATACTCTTCCAGCGCCGCTCGGATCCACTTTTAAATTCCCACCGGAATGGCTTAACAAATCTCTAGAAAAACGACTCCAATCCCCTTCTACTAAACTTGCTCCTTCCACTTGTAATTCTAAAGTTTTGACAGTAGGATTTCTAAAACTAATTTTCAGATCTTCCACATGATTCGTAACCGATTCAGAAGTTTCGGAAACGATCTCTCCTAAAACTAAAAGAAGAAGGTTTGCTTCTTTCACATCCAGCTGATAATGTTTTGCTACGGGGTCCAAATTGGGGAGAGCCTTATATTTGGAAACGATACGGTTTAGATAATCTTCCATCACTTCTCCGATAGAAACACTTTGTATATGTTCCGCATCTTGGGAGACTGCATGAACGGAAGAAAGAGCCAATATTCTTCTTTCTAAGATCTGCAAAACGTTCCTAGTTTCCATAGAATGTTCCGAATCTTTCAGAAAGGAAACCATCTCTAAGATAACTTGCATATTATTCCTGACTCGGTGAGAGAGCTCTTTTAAAAGAACATCCTTATCCAAAATCAATTTGTCCATATTCGCACCTATTAAAACAGCGAATAACGTAAGAACACAAAGAGATGCGATCGAATCAGTATAGATCTCATTTCCACTAGTTCCGATCGGAACACCCGTCTTCCAGAATAAAAGACCTAAACAATAAAACATTGATAGGACCGCCATCTTACGATTGAAAAAGTATAGCTGGAAAAAAACTAAAACCGGAAACCAAACTGCAGCGCTCTTAACACCGGGACCATAAACTACCCCGAGTCCCAAAGCTAAAGCGAAAAGAAAAGAAGAAAGATAGACAGCTTCTTTATATCTGGACTTATAAAGTAAAAAACAACAAAGGATAGAAGTGATCCCAGCAATAGTATATCCGGGTCTGAATGTATGATTGCCGATTAAATTCTCGAAGCCCAATATCCCTGCAGACATCAAACCGACGACTATAGCGATCCCTAAAAGATATTTTTTGCGAGGTAAACCTGGGATATCTGCGACTTCAAACATAAGGGCACCTATTTTCCGAAAGAGCGGATAGATGACCTATTGGACGGTTAACGGATGCGGTTTACGTAGAAGGTGAAAGTTTTTTCGGTAAGGTTTTGACGAAAGTCCCAGGCAAGAACCTTGATCACATTCTCTCCATTTCGGAAATCCAGATTACCTACCAAATATTGGTCCTTATAATAAAGGTCTGCAAATGGGAACCCTTCCGAGTTTTTCCATTCTCCTTTTTCGTAATGTAGATTGGAAAAGCTGGCCTTCTTCAATAATTGTCCATTCAAGGAAACTTGGATCTGAGAAACACCTCTTCTTTGGCCCGATTTTTTTCCCGCATCTTGGATACCGACAGTCACGGGAAAGGCCTTAGAAATATTGATATTGTCCCCATCATTCACCTGGCTGTATTTATATTCGTCCTGATGAATAAGTAGATTTCCGATCACTGGAGGATTCTCATCTTCTACGATAGGCAAAACCTTCATAGGATCTTGGATGATCTTTCCAAAGTCTTTCAGTAAAACAAAGTGTAGGTGGGCACCGCTTGAGTGTCCGGTATTTCCGGTATAGGCGATTTTTTCTCCGCCTGCGACTAGACGTTCTTCTAAAAGTCCCGGGAGCCGACCGTCTTTCAAATGGTAATAGGAAGAATAGGTCCCATTTCCGTGATCGAGCCAAACAGAGTTGCCTGTCCCGAATTCTTCCCCAAAAGGATCATCTTCGCCAAACCGCGAATAGAGGATCTTGCCCTCTGCCATCGCCAAAACAGGTTCTCCCGTAGATGCAATGTCCATTCCGTTATGAAAATGGTCCCCCCGAGATTCTCCGAATA
The DNA here is from genome assembly GCF_002812205.1 of Leptospira neocaledonica. Lineage (NCBI taxonomy): Bacteria > Pseudomonadati > Spirochaetota > Leptospiria > Leptospirales > Leptospiraceae > Leptospira > Leptospira neocaledonica. The sequence goes on along the minus strand of NZ_NPEA01000002.1, from coordinate 159,736 downwards.
CGGAGGTAACCTTATTCTCGATTCCGTCGGTTTTCACCGGGAAAAGAAAATTTATTACTTTATCGTTTTGCGCAAAGGTGCTTAGATGGAACGCGGCCAAGATAATTCCGAGGGATAAACTACGTCTCATATCGTTGGCTCTCAGGTGCAAGGTTACATAAAGAATGAATTTGTCAAAGGATAAAACCCTCGACCTAGTTACCCGTTGCGGGGAAGGAGACGAGGCCGCTCTCAAGTTGTTCTTCGAGTCCTATTCCGAAGATATTTACAATTTTCCGATGAAGATCTTTCACCTAAGTGAAGATGATGCCGGAGATTTCTTCTTATACGCGTTCGAAAGACTGAAAACCGGAGCTAGATTTTCCAGCTTCAAAGGTAAATCAAGTTTTAGAACATGGTTTTACTCAGTTCTACGTAATATGCTCATCGATTGGCAAAGAACCAAACGAGAGCTAAAGATGACCAACCTTGGAAAGATCAACAAGGAAGGAAAAGAATACGCCACTATTGAAGACGAGCCGGATCTTCGCCCAGATTTGGTGGAAGAGGCGCAAGAGCTTACCAAACATTTCCACCAAGTGTTGGGAGAGATAGGCGTAGAGAAGAGAGTAATTTTCAAACTTTCTTATATATACTACCTCAACCTAGACGAGGAAGAGATCCAATTCCTGATCGAAAAAACGAATCTGGGTGTAGACGAAATAAAAAAGAAAATTTTAGGCCTTCGCTCTGAACTTTCTAAGCGGGAAGAAGAGAATATTCGTATGGAAGACAAGATTACGTCTCTATATTTAAATATTCTGGAGCTGAAAGAAAAACAAACCGTAACTGTTAAGAAAGCCCCCTTACTCCCTCAAGAAATAGATAAAACTTCCCAAGCGTTAAAGAAGAAATACGAACAACGGAAAAAACTCTTAGAAAAGCGCAAAAAAGGCCATTTCTTAGCGAGGACTCCTTACAGAGAGGTTGCTGACCTTTTAGGGATAACCGAGGGAAATGTGAGCGTTACATTACTCAGATTGATCGAAAAAATACAAAAAAAACTCAAATTTTCCGAATTGTCTGAGTAGAAAGAATCGTCTTAAAACCTATTGGAGAATCTTACTCAAATGGAATCCAACCGCGAAAACTCGGTGCCAGAAATAATCCAGTCACTATTTGAAGGGAAACCTGAAGTGTTGACTAAACTAGAAAAAGACACCGAATTACAAAACGAACTTATTAGAATGGAAGAAGCACTCCAGGCTAGTCTAAAAACTGCCGGCGAGTCCTACTTCGATTCAGCTTCACGTACACATTCTTTCCAATCCTTCCAGGAGGATTTGGATCTGAATAAGGCCGAACTAAACGAAGGCTGGCAGGTTAAACCTTTTCCTGAATATCTGAAAAGATATGTGGAAATGGAATTAGCCCGTAAGGCACAAGGAAAAGAATCTATCGTAGTTAAATTAGGAAAATCCGGAGCACAACTTTTCGGAAGCCTAATCGAAACTCTTCAAATCAACACTCGTGTAGATTACGCGCCTGCTATGCGTTCCGCAGTAGCAAAATCGCCTTCTTCTTCCGAGTTCATCGTATTTGAAGAAAAAATGGATAAGGACTGCAAGTTCACTTACCAAGTCGTACAAGAAACCGACGAAACCGCTTACTTAAGTGTCAAAATCGAATGTCCAAGACCGGAAGATTTCCAAAGAGTAAATCTTTCTAAGGACGGAAGATTTATACTTTCCAACCAATTCAACTCCGAAGGGATCACTAATTTCTCCGGATTGAGAGAAGGAAAGTACACAGTAGAGTTTCAGGGAAAAGACTTGTCTAAATCCATAGATCTCTTTATCCTTTTGGATTAAGAGCGTTGTAACCAGTTTCCTTCCTGACTCTTATGTCACGGCGAGGAAACTTCTTAGGCGCAGTTTTTAGATCCAATGCTGAACCTAATCATAGACAGAGTCGGTGCCGTAAACGTATTCAATATTCTAGATAGTTCCGGCAGTGGATCAGAGTCACATCTTCAATCCACTATGGACGAAGATTTAATTCTAGAATATATTAAGGAAATCGAAAACTTAGTTCGAGTTTCCGTTGCGATCCACCAAAAATCAGGGCATACCCCAACTCTAGAAACGGACATTCTTCATGATCTAAAGATCCTGGGAGAAACTTTTTACGATCAATTCTTCCCTGCGGCCATCCAGGAAAAACTCAGACTTACTACTGAAAAATATCTTCATTTTAATATAGATCCTAAATTAGGAGTGATCCCGTGGGAACTCCTACATGACGGCACTTGTTTTCTCTCAGATAAATTTTACATAGGAAAAACTGTAAGAGGAGAATCCTCTAGCGGCGCCTTTAAAGAAAAAGAGAAGCTCCGAATGCTCATCATCGCAGATCCAACTGAGGATCTAGAATGGGCTCAGAAAGAAGGAGAACAGATCTTTAGGGTTCTAAGCGAGAAGGTACCAAGTTCCAGATTAGAGATCGAATTCATAGGCGGACGCCAAGTTACTAAATTAAAACTTCTTTCTCTTATCAAAGGAAAGAATATCATCCATTACTCAGGACATCTTTACTTCTCCGATGATCCTTTGGAAAACGGATGGTTGATCTCAGAAGGAAAGATCCTAAAAGCAAGAGAGATCAAAAACTCAGGATTTAATACCGATATGGTGTTCTCCAACTCTTGCCAATCCAATAAGAGTGCTACCAGAAATCTGAATGCAGATCTGATGAATAATTTTGCCGGATCCTTTTTGATGTCCGGGATCAAAAGTTTTATAGGCACTAACTGGGAAATCGCAGACAATCAAAATACGATCGATTTCACGATCCAATTTTATACGAACTTATTCGCTGATAAAAGTATAGGCGAGTCCCTGTATCTAGCAAAGGAACATGCCAGAAGAAATTACGATCCAAGCGATCTTACTTGGACCAATTACAGTCTGCATGGGCAGCCAATCATCAGAGTGGTTTCCGATCCTACAAAAGGAAAACCTGTCCATAAGATCATTAACCCTTCTTTAATATTCAAATTTTATCCAAATCCGATAGCAGCTTCTTATTACAAGTTCACTGAAAAACAGAAAGAAGAATCACTTACTTCCTATCAATTGATGGAACATTTGATCTTTGCATTTGAAGAATTTTCCAAAGTGATCGGCGGGATTTTATTTAGTGATCATCAAAATCATTCTTTGGGAAAATATATCCCGAATAATCCGGACGACGCATATAATACAGAGAGATGGTGGGAACTGATGTTCCAATGCCTCCATGATTTCAGAAAATTAGAAATCACACCTGTTGTAACGGATCTACCTGAAATACTTTTTGCGAACAAGGATACAATCTCCAAGATGATCCAATGGATCGATCTGTATTCCAAGGGACAGATCCAACCAGAATCCGCGGACGGATATTTGATCACCTTCCAGTATTATTTCGAAAATCTTCTTACAGAATTAGAAGAATTGGAGAGGATCAGTATCTTCTTAGTTTCTACAAACTCGAATAATCATCTATTCTTCCGTGGAATAAAATCCGAATCTTCTTTAGTTGCTGCTCCGATGATCAAACAGGATTTTATTGGAGAGCAGATCGAAAAGTATAGAGGAAAGGTAATCGTTTTCCACGAAGATAGAATGCAGATCTTCCCTCTGAACTGTAATATAGTAGAAAATCCTGAAACCAAAGAATTGGAACTCTCTTTCTTAGGATTTCTTCCTTCTAAGCCCGGGAATCTGCCTCACGGCGGTTTATAAGTGGGGCTTTGCCAACCTTCTGCAGATGTTCCGTTTTCTTGCGGAGCCTGCTGCGGCTTATTCAATCTAGAATTAAAACCGGATCAATTCAGAACCCTCTTAAAGGAAAGAACTAAAAACTTCAAAGAGTCAGTGGACTTCTCCAAACCTTATACGATGGCTGAATTCAGAAAGGTAAGAGAAGAAGCGGAAAAAAATTACGTAAAGAAAGACCCACTCACCTATAACTGTCCTTTTTTAGGAATGCTTACCGAAGAAATAAATGGAGTCTCTCAAGAGATCAAGGTCAGAAGTAGAATCGGATGTATGATCCATCCTGTTTATACAGGCGATCCGCGTAGTCAGAATTATTCCTTTTACGGAGCATCTATCTGCCAGGCTTACGATTGCAGAAACAAAGAAAGAAATTTTGCAGATGAATGGGAGAAGGTATTCTCCGAATTTGCAGACGATTCTTTTTCTTATTCTTCTCTTTCTTCGGATTATAGAACTATAGATCTGATAGAAGGTTACTTGACCGAAAAAGGAATTCCTTCTTCCGAATGGTTTACAAATTCAAAGGAGATCATTCTGAAAATCCTGAAAATCAAATTCGACCAAAATATCTCTTTATGGAACACTTCTTTCGAATTGGATATGGAAAGCCCTCCTCCAATCTCATGGACGGAAAGGTTGGCAAAATGGTTGGGCCTGGAATCGGACGATCCCAGGCTTTAAAATTTTAAAAATCGATTTGGATTGGTGAGGAAGGTTAAAAACGAAATAGAGTAAGATCTTAGCCGGCAGAACCGTTAGAATTTTTCTTACCGAATTCTTTTTTTGCTTCTTCTACTTTAGAGTTTACTTGGCCAGCAAGACCTTCCACGGAACGTAATGCGTCTTCGATGTACTTTCTAAGATTATTTGCAACTTCACTCTGGTCTTGAGAACCTTTTGCGGAGAGCTCTTTAAATTCTTTTTCCACTTTTAAAAGAATACTGTCCGCCTGTTCCCTCAGGGTTTTTGCCGCTCCGATCGCGAAATTCAGTGCTTCTTTGATTTCCTTTTCCATGCTTTTGATCCTATGTATTGTATGATGATTATGCGCCGCACAACGGTTTGTCAACAACTTACCGAAACGAAGAAGGCATAAAAAAGGAGTAAGGGGGAAATCCCGCTTACTCCTTTTAACAAGATTCTGACTCTTCTCTCGATTAGCCGATTTGAGGTCCGAAAGCTGTGAAGTCGAAGTCTTTGGAACCTTCTACATATTTTTTGAAGTTCTCAATAAACATGCCTGCAAGTTTTTTAGAAGACTCATCGTAAGCAGCCTTATCAGCCCAAGCCCCACGAGGATCCAGAATAGCGCTATCCACACCTTCTACGGTTTTAGGATATTCCACTTGGAAGATGGGATGTTTAATAAATTCAGCCTTGTCGATGTTTCCATTCATGATCTCGTCGATAATTTTACGAGTAGAAGGAAGATTCATCCTCTTACCAGTTCCGTAAGCTCCACCAACAAGTCCTGTATTCATCATATATGCGCGAACATTGTGCTTACGCATCTTCTCTCCCAACAACTTAGCATAAACAGTCGGGTGAAGTGTCATGAACGCAGCTCCGAAACAAGCGGAGAAGGTTGCAGTAGGCTCTTTAACACCTCTTTCAGTTCCTGCAACTTTCGCAGTGTAACCGGAAAGGAAGTGATACATCGCTTGTTCGATTGACAGACGAGAAACAGGAGGAAGAACTCCGAATGCATCGTAAGTCAAGAAGATGATCACTTTAGGATGGCCACCTTTGGAAGGAACTTGGATGTTTTTGATATGGTAGATCGGGTAGGAAACTCTGGTGTTCTCGGTTTTAGCAGCGGAAGTGTAATCTACAACTTTCGTTTTCTCGTCGTAAACGACGTTCTCTAAAAGAGCATCTCTTTTGATTGCTTCGAAAATTTCAGGCTCCGTCTTAGGATCCAGGTTGATCACTTTCGCGTAACAACCGCCTTCGATATTGAAAATTCCGTTATCGTCCCAACCATGCTCATCGTCTCCGATCAGTTTGCGGTTCGGGTCAGTGGAAAGAGTAGTTTTACCAGTTCCGGAAAGTCCGAAGAACAGAGCAGTGTCTCCATCTTTGTTTCCGATATTCGCGGAACAATGCATAGAAACGATTCCCTGTAATGGCAACTTATAGTTCATTACGGAGAAGATACCCTTCTTCATTTCTCCGCCGTATTCGGTTCCACCGATAATACAAAGTTTTTTTGCAAGGTTGAAGATCACGAATACTTCGGAGTTCAGGCCATGCTCTTTGTATTTTTCGTTCTTCACTCCGCAAGCGTTGATAATAGTAAATTCAGGAAGAAGATTAGCCAACTCTTCCTTGCTAGGGCGAAGGAACATGTTGGTACAGAAATGATGTTGCCAAGCTTTTTCGGAAACTACACGAAGACCAATTCTAGTCTCAGGGTTTGCTCCTGCGTATCCGTCGAATACGTAGAGTTTTTTTCCGCTCAGGTAGTTTACACATTTCTGATAAAGCTCTTCGAAAACTGCTTCGGAAGCTTTAAAGTTAATATGAGACCACCAGATATTCTTGTTAGAAGAAGGTTCGTCTACGAAGTATTTATCTTTTGGAGAACGTCCGGTAAAAATACCGGTATCCACCATCATGGTTCCGTTGGAAGAAAGGACGGTTTCCCCGTTATTCTTTTCGTGTTCGAAAATTTCGTCGTATGAAAGGTTATGGAAGACTTCGGAGGGCTCTATACCGAGCTCCTTCAGTCCCTTCACTTGCGCTTGGGCCTGCATTTGGCTCTCCTTATTGAGATCGTATTTCAATTTTTTTTCGGTAGAAGATACCGTCAATTCGGAACCGGGTCGAATTTGGAGGCAATTCCTAAATCCGACCCGCATTCTGTCTCTTTAGAGACCGGTTATTGTTGCTGTTGTTGCTGATCTTGGAAGTCTTTACGATTTCCAAAATCATCCCCTTTGCTCTCGTTTCTATCGCCTCTGTCTTGGTAATTGCCGCGGTTCTGGTTTTTGTTTTGGTAATCTTTACGGTTACCTCTTTCCTCGTTTCCTCGGTCCCCACGATCGTATCTGTTTCCACGATCTTCTCCGCCACGATCACCTTTACCGCGATTTTCTTTCTCAGGGGCACGTTCACCTTTATCAAAGCTTCCGCCGCCGCCATTTCCGTTGGCTTTAGTGAAGATCATTTTTCCGGCAGCAGTTTGGATGATAGAAGTTACAGTAACCTTCACTTCTTTTCCAACTAGATGTCCACCGTTCTCTATCACTACCATGGTTCCGTCTTCTAGATAACCGATACCCTGGTTTTCGTCCTTTCCTTCTTTGATGACTTGGATAGCCAACTCTTCACCAGGAAGAACAACAGGTTTTAATGCGTTTGCCAAGGTGTTCAGATTAAGGACTTTTACTCCTTGGAGTTCCGCAACCTTGTTCAGGTTGAAGTCGTTGGTTACGATTTTTCCACCGGTGTCTCTAGCAAGTTTGATTAACTTAGCGTCCACTTCTCTCGTGTCGGAATAATCTTTGTACGTGATCTTAACTTCGATGGAACCCTTTCTTTGGAGTTTGTTCAACATCTCCAAACCACGGCGTCCTCTTGCTCTTTTGATCGGATCAGAAGAGTCACTGATCAACTGGATCTCTCTTAATACGAAGTTAGGTAGAATGAGAGGCCCATCGATAAAATGTGTATCAGCAATATCTAATATTCTTCCGTCGATAACAACAGAAGTATCCAAAATTTTGTCTCTGACTTCATCTTTACCGATAGAAGCTACGCCGAATGGATCTACTAGAGAAGTAGGTCCGCCGCCGCCACCTCCGAATACGGAAAGGCCAGGTTCTTTTGCAAATGACTTACCCGCTCTAGCTCCGAAAAGACCTAAGATCAGGTACAATGCAAGATTCAATTCCTCAAAACGAATAATCGTTCCAATAAACCAAGCGAGTGCGAATCCCAATAGAGCTCCGACTCCTACACAAAAAATAACGTCTCCGCGAAGTTTTGGAAATAGTTTAGTTTCACCGAACAAAAGTACGAGAGAAATAACGAGTACAAGCCCAGCACTGGAGCCTGAAAATACAAACTCTTGGGTTTGTTTTTGCGTTACAAAGAACGACACTAAGGAGAGTAGGACGGCCGTTAGACCTTTATAAAAATACGCCATAACTCAAATCCTTTAAATAAGATTCGAGTTTTATCGGAAATTATTCTTCGTCTATGTCGACTGCTGCCACGGGAACTCTATCTCCCGGAGCGAATGTACTAGCTAGAACATCTGACACGAGATTTCCCGCTTCTTCTTGGGAAACTCCTTTGCTTAGGGCGACTTCCATCTTCACTAGATTGTACGCACTTTCGTACAATTTACGTTCCATGATGGACAGTTCTTTACCGTTTGCCCTGCGGAATAAATTCCTGCACACATCCGCCACTTCGAAAATCGATCCGGACTTTATTTTGTTCAGGTTGTTTTGGTACCTGATCTTCCAGTCCTCTTCAGTATCGACCTCGTCTTTCTTGAGTAGATTGATGACTTTTTTAATATCCTTCTTGTCGATAATCGGTCGAATTCCGACCTGTTTTGCTTTATCGACCGGGATCATCACCTTCATCTTGCTACCCTGGATTTCCATTACGTAGCACTCTTTTTTCTTTCCCAGGATAACCTTTTTAGCGATTTCGGTGATTTCACCTACCCCGTGGATCGGATATACGACGTAGTCGCCTACGCCATGATCGTAGCCAGATTGTTTCTTTTTGCCAGCCAATTAGTATTAAGACTTCCGTTAAAACTCTGCTCAAAAATATAGCAAATTTTGAGGCAAAGTCAAGGAAAAAATGAGTAAACGCTCAAGAACGAACTTTGTACGAAAATTCGGATCAAAATTGAAGTTTGTGAATGGAGGTTTTGTGAAATATCGGATCGTTGAGTGGACGAATGGATTCTAGAGCCTTATTAGCTTCTTCTTTTCCGTAAAAATATCCTAAAAATAATTCCCCATCTTTGGATCTGAAAAATCTTCCTTGGAACTCAGGTTTTGCTCTTAGCAATTTTTTTCCAATTTCCATCGCTTCCACCGAATCTTCTGTCGGGATAGACAGGAAATAATTTTCCTTATCCGATCTGGCCGGATATTTGAGTCCAGAATTCCGATTCGTATTTTGAGAAGAAGAAGTTTCGGCGGAACGTTCGGTTGTGTTTGAATTTACAGCCTCGGAGGAAGAATTTTCTCTCTCTTCCACGGATTGTTCCGTTCTTACATTTTTTCCCGCATTATAAAAAGACTGAGTTTCATTTTGAGCAAATGCCTGCTCTTTCTGATCTAATCTGAGACCGACTACTACTCCACCTGTAAAAAGGGAAATAGCTCCCACCAAGACCAAAAAGATGGATCTGGAACTTGGGAAAGAACGGATCGGAGAATTCCCTCCCCTCACATGCTGAATGGTTTGCACGGTTGGAGAAGACTCTCCCTGACGTGGAGCAGGACCTCTAGTTCCGGATTGTCTCAGCCTTCTGGAATAATCTATATTTTGCATATTGCGTCCGGGAAAACTTGTCTCCTCTCAAATATCGGCAGAATTCGCCGTTTCCTCGCAGTTTTTTTGAGCTTGGGCTTTGTGAAGAAAATAAAAAAGCCGAAGTGTAAACCCCGGCTTTTTTGCAGCGATCTTTCGGTCGCATTATTTTGGATTCGAACTTATCCCACCAGATAAAGAAGAGGGAAGAGGTAAATCCAGATCAAGTCGACCACGTGCCAGAATAGTCCCACACCTTCTACAGGAGTGTAGTATTCAGGACCAACTTGGTTTTTGATCACTTTTAAAAGAACCCAGAAAATCAAGAATGCACCAGCAAGAACGTGCAAACCGTGAATACCGGACATCACGAAATAGAATCCGAAGAACAGAGGCCAGTTTTTGGTTCTTTCCAAAAGGGTCAGGTGTTCGTATTCAGTTTCGTCCAGATGAAGTTTGTGTTCTCTTTCTGCTACGCTAAGTTTATTAGCTTCTGCAAGTAGAGCACCCACTTTGGTTACCTTCTCACCGGAAGCGCTTAATTCTTCAGTGTAAGCGTATTTGCCAGGAACTGTACCTACGTGAAACTTGTGAGTGTACTCAAAAAACTTTACGACCATAAAGATCGCGGCACAAGCGATGGTTACTGCAAGAGCGATGATCGCCTTATTTTTAAGACCTCTTTGCACGTAGTTAATACCAAGCGCCATTGTGAAGGAGCTGAACAGAAGAACCACTGTATTCAACGCTCCCAAGACCACGGAAAGTTGCTTACTTCCCGCATGGAAAACTTGAGGATACAAAGAATGGTAGATGGAATATCCTACGAATAATCCACCAAACATCAGGATCTCAGTTACAAGGAATAACCAGATCCCTTGTTTAGAAGATTCGTATTGATGTTCTGCGCTGTCGAAATGATGTGCGTGATGAAAACCACCTGTGTGATTAGCGGTACTCATATGGCCCTCCGGTTAGTACTGGGGTCTTTTCAAAGTTTTCATGTGGAGGAGGAGAAGGAATAGTCCACTCCAAAGTTTTTCCTCCGAAAGGATTGTTTCCTGCTTCTTTTCCTTTCAAAAGTGCGTAGAACACTCCGAAAAGTCCGACCAAAAATCCTGTTCCGATCAACCAAGATCCGAAAGTGGACATTTGGTTTAACTCGGTGAATGTAGGAAGATAATCGTAATATCTACGAGGCATTCCCATATTCCCCAAGATGAATTGAGGGAAGAAGGTAACATTAAATCCGGAGAAGATAAAGACCCAGGAAATTCTTCCGAGCAGGTCACTATAAATTTTTCCGGTTACTTTAGGGAACCAGTAGATCAATGCTCCCATAAGAGCCATCAGAGTTCCACCAACCATCACATAATGGAAGTGAGCTACCACGAAGTAAGTATCGTGGAAGTGAATATCCATACCGGTAGAAGCCAGATACACTCCAGTCAAACCACCGATCGTGAATAAGAACATGAATCCGATCGCGAAAAGCATCGGAGCATCCAAACGGATACTTCCTTTATACATGGTCGCGATCCAGTTGAACAATTTAATCGCAGTAGGAACCCCTACAAGCATAGTGATGAAGGAGAATAAAACCCCTGCAAACTCTGATTGTCCGGAAACGAACATATGGTGTCCCCATACTAAGAAGGAAACCCCGGCAATCGCTAACGAAGAATAAGCAATCGCAGTATATCCGAAGATTATTTTGCGAGAGTATGTTGCTACCAACTCGGAGATTACTCCCATCGCAGGAAGGATCATGATATAAACTGCAGGGTGAGAATAGAACCAGAAGAAGTGTTGGAATAACACCGGATCTCCTCCCAACTGAGGATCAAAAATCCCCACTCCAAGAGTTTTCTCTGCAATAAGTAGAAGCAGTGTAATTGCAAGAACAGGAGTAGCCAATACTTGCAGGATCGCAGTTGAATAAAGTGCCCAAACCATGAGAGGAATTCTGTTCATGGTCATTCCAGGCGCTCTCAGTTTATGAGTGGTTACGATGAAGTTCAGACCAGTCAAAATCGAAGAGAATCCGATAATGAATACTCCAAGAACCATCGGGATCACTCCCATTCCAGTTTTAATGGACGAATATGGAGTGTAGAAGGTCCAACCAGTATCTACGTTTTCCAAGAAGAGAGTGGAACCAGTGATCGCAGCTCCGATCATCAGCATGTACCAGCTCATCAAGTTTAATCTTGGGAAAGCTACGTCTTTTGCTCCTATCATGATCGGAAGAACGAAGTTTCCGAAAATTGCAGGAATACCAGGAACGATCACCATGAACACCATAATGGCTCCATGGTAGGTCATCATTCTGTTATAAACATCTGCGGAAAAAAGGGTTTTTCCCGGTGTGAATAATTCTGCGCGAACTAATAGAGCGAAAACTCCTCCTAAAAAGAAGAAGCTCATGATCGCGACAAAGTACATGATCCCGATACGCTTATGATCTAAGGTCGTAAGCCAGGACCAAATCCCCTTTTGGTGATTCAGGTAATTATGTTGCTCGTGGGCCATTGTCCGTAATCCTATTTAAGCGTCTTAATGAATTCGATGATGGATTTAATCTCATCCTCTTTGATACGTCCCTGAAAGGAAGACATCGCAGGAGGGAACCCGTCTACTATTTTCGCAGTAGGAAGAAGGATGGATTGTTTGATATAAGCGTCGTCAGCAACTACTGAAGACCCATCTACAAAAACTCTTTTGTTGCCATAGAGACCTTTCCATGTAGGACCGATGCTTTTATTTCCATTTACGCTGTGACAAACGTTACAACCTAAATTATTATACAGTTCTTCACCTCGTTTCACATGGTCAACAGGACCGCCAGTCTTTGGCTGGTTTTGAGTTTCCCAAGCAGCGAATTGTTCTACATCGACCACACGAATCGTAGCCATCATATTGGAGTGTTTAGTTCCGCAATATTCAGTACAGAAAACTGTGAAGTCCCCTTTCTCAATTGGTGTGAAAGTGAAAGTAGTTCTTCTGCCTGGAACCGCATCCATTTTGTTCCTGAATGCAGGAACGTAGAAGCTATGCAGAACGTCATCAGAAGTAAGAATAAAACGAATGGTTTTACCAAGAGGAACCACTACGATTTGTGGAGCAAATAATGTAGATTCTGGAACACTTGGATCATACATTTTATCCGTTGGACTATTGATGATAATTCCATTTGCATATTGAAACTGCCAAGCCCATTGACGCGCAGTTACGTGAACCTCTACATCTCCCTTCTCTCCGACTCTGCGAAGATCATGAAATACACTCCATCCCCAAGCAAAGATGATCATCATGATCACGAAAGGTATGAAGGACCAAAGGAACTCAGCAAGAGTATTGTGCGTGATATACGCACTTTTCTGGTCTTCAGTTTTTCTTCTATACTTGAAAATGAATATTACCATTCCCCCAATGAGAATGATAAAAGAGATAAGGCCCGAAACAAGAAGAAAGATATAGAGGTTATCTACATCTCCCGATTCTTTAGTCGCTGGAACCGGCATGAAGCTTGTCGCCGTAATAAAAGAGAACCAGTTCATCGGATCGAAATCACTCCTTCCTTTTTTTATACTGTACTAGACGAGTTTTGTTTCTTCCAAAAGCGGAATAAGAACGCTGCAAGAACGAGGACGGTAAGAAAACCGCCGATTCGCATGATATTGAATGCGTATAATGTATACCTATTTTTGGATGGATCAAATTGGAAGCAAAAAAGGGCAACACTGTCAGTCAAATCGCCGATTTTACCGTTTCCAGCCTCTACAAGAGATAATCTTAGGGTCCTTTCATCCATTGGGATCCCTTTTAAGTACCTGGAAATTTGTCCATCAGGGGTGATCACATAGGCTACCGAAACATGCACCCATTGATCATTATAAGGATTCCATTTGTAGCTAAAACCCAAGCTGGAAGACAAAGCCTTTATTTCAGGATTATTTCCGGTTAAAAAACTCCATCCGGAACCGTCCCCTCTTCCATAATCTTTCACATATGCTTCTTTTTTCGCTTTTGCCAAATCCGGTTTTTCTTTCGGATCAAAACTTACTGCTATATAATTGAATTCTTTCCCAACTTCTAAATTTAATTCTTTAAGTGAAGTTGAGATCTCGTTTAGATAAAGACTGCAGAGTGTAGGACATCTATAGTAAACTAAAGTAAGAAGAAGTGGCTTTCCTTCTTTCAGATAATCGCCTATACGAACTTGTTTACCTTGTTCATCAATGAAAGATAAATTCTTATCGATATGGTTTCCTAATTTTTCTTCCAAGCCTACACCTTCGAGTTCGGGAGGAACTGCGTGAGTAGGTAATTCTCTTTCGGTATCGAAGGATAGAACGGACAGGAATGGCAGAAAAAGAATAAGAGCCGCAGCTATTTTAGAAAAACGCTGCGGATGATTGGAGGAGAACAACGTTCTATCCCGGGTTCTTTCCTTACTTCGCCGCTGCTGAAGTGTTAGAAGGAACTACTTCGTTATAATCCTTAACACCTTTGTGGAACGCAGAAAGATAAACGAAATAAAGAATGTTTGCGGCCAATACGACCACGAATGTCCAAAAACCTGCCTTGTTGTAATGGTCTCCGTTTTGGCTCATGGAATGACTCCTAAAGTATCAGAAAAAAACGTTTCACTTTTGTAAAAAGCGAAAGATACCAACCAGTTTTGGAGACCTGTCCTTTTTTTGAAAGCGTTTTTGCTTTTCAGTCATTTCATACGTTTAGAACCGACATAAAAAGCTTCTATCCTTAGGTCGGGACAGTAGAACACTCGTTCTTTACAATTTTCAAATCTTCTTTGCATGAGAATTAGTCTCAGATCAAAATTGAAGCTTCCGATTTTCAAACATCAAATCTCTTGCCCCAAATCAGTCGCGCTCAAGTATGGTAAAGGAGAGAGCTCGGATTCTCCGAAAAAACAGAATGATCGCTTCTACTTATTCTCATTTCAGAAAGTTTTCTCTCTTTCTGGTCTTATATTCGGTTTTAATTTTTCTAAACTTATTGTATGGACCACTTGTGCGAGCCACTGATTCTGGACTCGCTTGTCCTGATTGGCCTTTTTGTTTCGGTAAAATTTTTCCTGACTTCGATTTTAATATTTTTATGGAAGTCGGACATAGATACTATTCCGGATTTTTAGGAATGGTTCTTATAGCCGGCACCATCTGGGCTGCAATCGTTCCTGAATTAAGAAAACCTTTCTTAGGTTATTTTATCTTAGGGATCTTGCTCATCGCTTCTCAAGTTACATTGGGAGGTTTAACTGTTCTTCTTTCTTTGGACCCCGCGACCGTAAATCTTCACTTATTGAATGCGATCTTGTTTTTACTTTGTATAGTTACGGCGACGTTTAAAGCGCGAGTGCTTTCAAAATCTATAAACTCAAACGAGTTTTTAACAAAACAAAGTTTGTTTCAGAAGGACCAGATCCCTCTTCTGATAGGAGTATTATTAATATTCTTCCAAATCATCTTGGGAGGAAGAGTAAGTTCCAATTATGCAGGACTTGCTTGTTTAGAATTCCCAACTTGTAATGGAGAATGGGTCCCTTCTGTTCCGGAACCTAAGATACAAATACAAGTGCAGCACAGATTGGGTGCTTATTTAGTGACATTTTACGTTCTTCTAATTAACCTTTATGGAATATTCAAAGGATTCTCCGCGGAGACCAAAAAATACGTAAGAACTGCAATCATTCTTCTGATCTTACAGATCGGATTAGGAATTGTGAACGTATATGCGAAACTTCCAAAACTAGTGACAGCCGCTCATACCGGAGTGGCCATTCTTCTTTTCTTATCCGTTTATGCGGTTTGGGTGCAAAGGGCTTCCGAGCTTTCCAAGAGTAGGGTCTCTTAAATAGAATGAATAGTTTTCTTTCAGACTGGAACCAAATGATCAAGCCTAGGGTAAGCTCCCTAGTTTTAGCCACTGCTGTGCCTGGTTTATATCTTGGTTCTCCTTCTGCACCTAGCACACTTCTGGTCTTTATGACAATGCTGGGAACTTTTTTAATGTCTTCTGCTTCTTTCATTTTCAATCAAATCTTGGAAAAAGATAGAGATGCAAAAATGAAACGGACTGCAAATCGTCCTATCCCTGCAGGAAGGATCAGTAAGGCGCAAGCTTGGATCGTAGGATTTGCGATGACCTTTGCTGCTTTCGCAGTTTTATATTATTTTGCAAATTTACTCACTGCGATATGCGCGTTTGCAGCACTTCTCGCATATGTTTTTCTATATACCATACTTTTAAAACCAAGAACACATCAGAATATCGTAATAGGTGGAGTGGCGGGTTGTGTAGGACCTCTGATCGGTTACGCTGCCGTTAGTAATTCTTTACCTTTGCCGGCTTGGATCTTATTCCTAATGATCTTTCTCTGGACCCCGGCTCATTTCTGGGCACTTGCTATCTTTTTGAAAGAAGATTATAGCGACGCAAATTTCCCGATGCTTCCTGTTGTAAAAGGTGTAAAGGAAACTGGACGATCTATTTTGTTCTATACGGTTCTGTACGTGGGATCTGTGATCGCATTCTATTGGGCGGAACCTTCCATGGGTTGGTTGTATATGATCTCTTCCGTGGTGTTGAGCATCTCCATAATTTATCTTTCCGTTAAATTGTTCCAAAATCCTGAGCCTAAATTTGCAAGAGGATTTTTCTTCTTTAGTATTCTTCATTTGTTTTTGATCAATATCTTGATTTTGATCGATCATTCTATCGCAGCTTAAATTTATCAGTTTCCCGAAATCTCTTTAGATATAATTTATTTAGGGAAAAAATTCCTTTACTTTAAATCGGGTTTTTCGCTCAAAAAAACTTCACTTCATTTTTTAAACCTTTCAGAGTTGACAGTCGCTTAAGAGCAGATAGATTTCTCTCCTCAAGAGGTTTTTCCCATGATCAATCTTTCGAATTCGGTTCGCGTTTATGTCCTGAAACTATCGGTGGTTTTAGGCTTAGTATCCTTTTCGGGTCCTTCAATTTTTTCTCAGAGCAAACCGGGAGAATTCGACGCGGAATTATATGCACAGTTGGTGAGACAAAGTAATGTGCAGTTCACAAATCTGATTAAGTCCAAGACGGTGCTTACAGATCATAAAGGTTGGAAGAAACCGATAGACAAAGCATTCGGTAAACTTTCCAAAAATTCCGGAAACCCTCCTTTTCCTCTAGTTTATAAAATCGTAAAAGAGGCAAGCTTCAACGCATTTGCGATGGCAGGCGGACAATTTTGCATTCATTCAGGTGCCTTAGACTCACTCGATGAGATTATCAAACAGAAAGAAGCAGATGCGGCACAAAAGTTGGACTTCCATCGAGAAAGATATATAGCAGGAGTATTGTCTCACGAATTAGCGCACTTCTATAATAGACATGTTTTTAACAGTGTAAAAAAGTTTTACGCACTCAAAGATGAGTCGGCCGGAAAAGCCTTCTTAGAAAATAACAAATTTTCTCAAGAGCAAGAGTTAGATGCGGACCAAACAGGTTTGTTCCTATTGGATAAAGCAGGTTACGGCGGCGACTTCATGCTGATTACTCTCCAAACCTTAAACGAAGTAGAACAATCGTATAAAGAAGCATTAGCTTCTTCTAAAGCAGATAAAACTAGACCTGAGCTGATAGGTTCTCATTATTTCTCCAGTCATCCTTCTCCAAACGAAAGATTGTCCAGACTCAAGACGGATAAACAAGAACTGTATGCCTTCTTAGCTAAGATGGAAAAAACTTTCGATGATATCCAGCTGGGAAGAAATTTAGATGATGCAAGATCCAATTTAGAAGACGGTATTAAAAAATTTCCAGAGAACACTTACTTGAGCAAGGCTCTCGCGGTTTGTATGCACAAGATCTGGATGGCGACAGCTTCCAATGAAGAACTAAAATTAAAACCTGTATTGGATATGCCTTCCTTTAGAGACACTATGGTGTTTCCTCCTGATAAAAGTAAACGTGCAGTCATGAGGATTGTTCCTGGAAACGAAGCGGCATATAATCGTGCACTCAAAGCTTATAGAGAAGTAATCGTAAAAACAGACGATCCTTACTTTCTTTCCAACTATGCGGTTTTACTTTCTTATTCTGCGGATGAAAAAGATTTAGATGTAGCTGTTAGTGTTGCTAACCAAGCTTTTCAAGCGGAAGGAACCGTTGCATTAGCTAATAACTTGGGAGTGGTGCTGTTCTGGACGGACAAAAGAGAAGAAGCAAAAGAACTTTTCAATCGCCTCGCCTTGTCCATAGATCAAAAGATCAGGACTCTTGCTTCTCAAAGCGGCAATAATCCTCAGATCGCTCAATATCTAAAAACGATAGGCCAATCCACTGCGCAGAAGCAACAAGTAGATCCGGATTATATCTATGAGAACTTTACTCCTATCTTAAATATTGCATTGGTAGAATCTTATTCAGCGGTAGATCCTAAATCCAAGGGACTCGCAAATTATTATCTAACCAATTACGATTCTACTTCCGGTTGGGCAAAGGTTCTAGCAAAGATACATTCAATAGAACTGACGGCTCCTACCCCTGCTAATGAAGTGAATGCATTTAAAGTCGGTGGAGTTGGTCCCGGAGATAAATTAGAAGACCTTCTGAAGAACTGGGGAAAACCTACACGTATCAAAACGGATAAAAAAAGCGGTCTGGAATATTTCGAATACGATAACAAAGAGACAGCATTTATCTTAGATATGGGAACTGTAGTGCAAGTAAATGTAGTCGGAGATGCGAGCCCAGGATTAGGGCAAGGAATTACAGTTGGATCTTCTAAACCGGCTGCAGAAAAACTTTTGGGTTCTAAATTCAGAAAACAAGGCGATTATCACGACTATTACGAAAAGGGAAAAGCTTTCGTGAAATATAATAAACACGGAAAGATAGATCTTTTAGTGGTTCAGTGATTGGTTTTTAGAGATCTCGAAAGCCAATTGAACATTCAAAAAATAGCAATTACTTGATATACTTACGGGATTTGTATCTTTTGATCAATCAAATCCCGTATATTTTTCGCCTGAATGGTTTGTAATTGAATCCCCGAATCCGATAAAAGAAGATTAAAATCTAAAGGATCCCACATTTCCGCTTTTTTCCAAATATCCATAGTATGCGAAAAATTACTAATCCAAGGAGTTAATTTTTCTTTAAAGTAATGGAATACGTTTTCAATTTCAGCTTTCAAATCAGGTTCAATTTCACTGAGAATAGTAGGATCAATAAGCTCAATCTTTGTATTGATATTCAAATTATACCCCGCTGATTTCTGAACACGAATTAAATTTTCTGCCTCGAGTTCTTCTAATTTGACGTCATATCCTGAAAATGCAGGACCGTTGGGCATTTTTATAAATTGCAGTTCGGGAAAAGTTCGATTTTGATTTTTACAATATCTGTATGCTTCTATAAAAAAAACGAGCTTCACCCATTTAGTCTTAACAAGGGGGCCTTGATTTAACTCCAATAAACAAACCGTTGCTTTGTTCAATATACTCATATCATTTGCCTCCTTGTGCATTAATTATATTTTTCAATAGATGAATTCTTATCTTACTGCCAAGTAACTTTTCATCTTCAACTAAGAGTTTATTTTCCATTAATCTTTTATGAGATAAACTACTTTGATCATAATACGGTTTCGAATAGATCCAAACACAAGTTTCATCCTCTATACCTTTAAGAGTCCCTGGTTTCATTCGGATTTTTTCAAAATCTTTACTTTTAAACCGATTTTGTTGAATAACTTTATTATAAAAAGACTCAGAGAGACTTATATAATTGTGCCCAGTAATTCCATTTATCCTAAAAGCACGGTCTATAGGCAATCCTAGGTAATCTTGGCTTTTTTGGGTACCTAAATCCAAAAAAGCAGGATTAAAAATTTTATTCCCATAGTCCAAAGTAATCGTTAAATAAAAACGGTCTTGCTCTAGCCATTCAGAATTTTGCTTATCTAGATACTCGATTACTTCGATACATTTATCCAATAACTGATCTGCCTTCGTTTCAGGAGAGCTTTGAGTCTGGCTTGAGAGAATTTTCTTTGTCATCACATCTTCTGTGTCTGGGAAAACGTAAAATACCCCGTCACCTAAAAACTTAATAGGATCGCCAATATCATTCATTGTTTGAACTACAATCTCATAAAAGTTGAGAAACGTTGAAATCCAATCAGCTGCCTGACCCTTTGACAGGGACTTAATTTTTGTCGAATTTACTAAATCAAATAATACAACATATCCAGATATAAGAGATAGTTCAATAGAACTTCTTTCACCCCTTGAGCGAATATATCGATCTGATTCTAATTCTTCTGGATTTAGCATTGCGAATAACGTAAATATTATAAGAAAAAACAAAAATTCAATAAATAAATATTAAGGAAATGTTATTCCCCGGAATTCTTATTCGCCTTCTTTATTACTTAGCCGCCTCACCCCAACTCCTACAATTGAAACCAAAAACGCCGGGACCCAAATATATAAAAGTTCGGATTGGATCACAACCCAACCTCTTTCCGTAAAAAAGTTCTTAGGACCGATAGGAGAAACCCGTATCGGTCTATATTCGAAAAAAATTCTTTCAGAACGCCAAGGAAGGAAGAACCCAACTCCTAAACCGCCTGTGGTCATCGCGTCCAATACTCCATGAGAGATCGCAGATACAGAAAGAAATAAAAAGATAATAAGCCAACTTGCTTTCAGTTTGGTTCGGAAGAATGCCACAATGCAGGATACTACCAAAGCAAATAAAATAGAATGAGTAAATCCTCTGTGACCCCAGTCACTTTCGTACGGGATCCCGAATTTAAAAGCGACTACATCGAAATCGGGAAGAATAGAGAAGAATATTCCAAAAATTGCAAGTATTACGGGAATTCTCTTTTTTCCGAAAAAGAAGAAGAGAGAAATTGGAACTGCTGGGTGAGAAAAGATTGTAGCCATTATTCAATCGTCAAGTCCTGCAACGGACCAGACTTCCATCCTTACGAAAAAAAATCTTCATCTCCATTCCCTTTTCGGGAGCTTGGGCATGATAATCCAATTTGCATTCGGATTCCGAAGGAGAGAAAGGATTTCGGGGAAGTTTTTCCTTAGGACACCAAAATCTTTCCTTTTCGGAACTGTACAATTTCCAATCGGAAGGATAGAGTGGATGAATCCCTGCATCTAAAAATAGGTTCCTAGAGAGCTCCTGAGGTTGGTAGGGGCTTCCTCCCCCGTGAACCCCTACGAACATATCCAATCTGTCGTCTCGGATATATAGAGGAGATCCTGTATCGTTCAGGCAGAAATACCCGTCATGGTACTTTCCATTCTGCATTTTGATCTTCTTTTCTTTGATCCTAGGAATAAAGGCTAATGCACCGATCACCTTGGATTTGTTACAGGAAGAAATTTTTGCTCCGATTTTCTCGCATAAATCCTTAAAACTCACAGCCAAGGTCCTATAAGGAAACACTTGGTAGTTGTATCCTGCACCCCAACCCCATTCCAAATCGTAGAGTTCGTATTTTCCTTCTCCTGCAAAATGGTACTTCTTTCCGTCCTTTGCAATCCCACTACCTTCCCAACGTACTTGTTCTAAGAATGTAGCGGACGCTCTGCCAATTTCTTTTCCGGAAGGAGAATACGCGGCCACTTCTGTGCCAGGAAAGGCTTCTTCCAATGCTAAATGATAATACGTAGGGTAATAGGCTCCTAAACTCGTTGGCTGGAATTCAGACAAACGTTCCAGATCTTCTGGAGATAGAAATCTTTCTAAAGGCTTTGGAGAGTGATCCAGAGAGGTCTGCATGGGTCGGAACGCGTGCTGGTACGCAAGAGGTTTCAAATTGGTTCTTGGATAAATGCAGGAATCTTTAGAACGACGTATCTTTGAGGTTTCGGATTTGGTGAATGGATCTTCTAAGATGACGGCTTCTCCGTGAAATACACGGATACTTTGTTCCTTTTCAGGAAATTTACATTCACAACCTTCCGGAGAGTTAATACAGAGTATTTTTGCGTAGATAGGAGGAGTGTTTTGACTAAACCGAGGGCCGGAAAATAGGGATAAGAGTAGAATGTAGAGTAATATCCCGCTCCCAAGAGGGAGCGGGACCAGTTTCTTTAGAAAAAAGAGCAATTAGATATTGCTCTCTCCTTCGCTGGAACCGCCAGTTGGGAACAGGCTTGGTGCAGGCGTAGGTTCTGGGGTCGCAACTGGAGCAGTAGGACGAGGCGCCGGTTTCTTTGGAGCAGCTTTTTTCTTAACTACTTTCTTTTTAGGCGCAGACTTCTTCTTAACTGCTTTCTTCTTAGTGGCTTTAACGACCTTTTTTTTCGCTACTTTCTTCTTTGCCGCTTTCTTCTTAGGTGCGGCTTTTTTCTTTGCTTTCTTCTTAGCTACCATGGTAGATACTCCTTGTATCTGGGGAATCTTTCCGTTATTCCTAGAGTAAATTTCCACTCGTAAGACTTAGAGGTAAAAGAGTAAAACCTTTTTTCATTTTCTTTCGTTAAAGCAATCTAAAACAATTCATAATGTTTCGTTTCTATCTCTAAGTTGCGCTGAATGAGTATCCTAGATCGGTAAAACTCTCTTCAGGAGAACGTAGTCGATGGCTAACTAAGAAGGTTTTGACTAAACCTTTTCCTTTCACCTTAATCTCTCCCCTTTCTGTTAACGCAAAATCGGATCGAATTAGTTCTGCAGTGGATTCCGTAACCTGAATTTCTCCCGGAACACCATGAGATTCCATACGACTGGCGAGATTTACTGCATCTCCCCATATATCATAGATGAATTTTTTCGTTCCAATGACTCCTGCGACTACCGGACCAGTATTAATCCCTATTCTCATACGCAGTTTAGTACCCATTTTTTTGAGTTTGAATTTGGATAGAAGCTCCTTCATGTCCCAAGCCATATGAGCTACAAGCAAAGGGTGAGCCTCATTCGGTAGGGGAAGGCCTCCCACTGCCATATACGCGTCTCCGATGGTCTTAATCTTCTCCAAACCGTATTTTTCTGCCAGAATATCGAAATGAGAGAACACTTCGTTTAAGATGCGTACTACGGACTCGGGCCTCATCACTGCGGAAAGTTTAGTGAAACCTACGATATCCGCAAAAAGAATAGAAACATTCGGATAACTGTCCGCGATAAGCCCGGTGTTTGACTTCAATTCCTGTGCGATAGAATGTGGGAGGACATTCAGAAGTAATTTTTCAGCCTTATCCTGCTCGATACGTACCTTCTCATAAGCATCTGCAATCTCAATCCTTGCTTTTTCATTGTCAGCAAGTGTAGAACGAACTGTTCCTAAAACTAAATTGTAACGCTCTGCGATCTGACCGACTTCAGTAAATGGTTCTACTGGAACATCCACTGCCAGATCCCCAGTCTTTCTCTGATAATCCATGGCTAAAAATAGATCGATTAGCTCTGTAGTGGCCTTATGCTCCGAGATATTTAGGCCCATTCTTTCTTCGTCCCCATCTACACGGAGAGGGAAAAACTTGTTAATTAGGTAGAAGATCAACAAAGAAAGTCCGAATGCAAATCCTCCCACGGAAAGTATTCCCAATACCTGCGTAAGGAGAAGAGTGGATCTAGTAACATTATGCCCAATCAGGTTTAGATCTCCGAAAATTCCGACGGCGATCGTTCCCCAAATCCCACCGATCAGGTGGACCGGGATGGCTCCTACTGCGTCGTCTATCTTAAGTTTTTCTAAAAGTTTTTCTGCAGGAAGAACGAAGGAACCAGCAATACTACCTATGATGGCTGACTGAATTGGAGTAAAACAATCCGCACCCGCAGTGATGGCGACTAGTCCAGCCAAGGACCCATTCAAAGGTGCAGTTGCCTCCGGAAATCCTTTGATCAACCATGCGGCCAACATCGCTACCATAAGAGAAAATCCGGAAGAGATGATCGTGTTCAGGATGATGCCAGGAACTTTTTCATTAAAACCTAAAGTACTTCCCCCATTAAATCCCATCCAACCGAACCAAAGTAAAATTCCACCTAACATCGCCATCGGAAGGTTACTTCCGGTAACTATCTTAGGCGGTTCATTTTCCGGAAATCTTCCGATCCTTGCTCCCACGATAAGAAGAAGTGAAAGCGATACCCAACCACCCACACTATGAACTAAAGTGGAACCGGCAAAGTCATGAAATCCTCTCGCTGCCAACCAACCATGATTTTCATCCGTCAAACTTCCTCCCCAACACCAGTGACCTGCGATCGGATAGATCACCCCTGAGATCAAAGCAGTGGCGAATAGATAAGAATGAAATTTTAATCTTTCTGCAACTGCTCCTGAAACAATCGTCGCAGAAGTTCCGCAGAACACTAGTTGAAATAAGAAGAAAGTCGGAGGCCAAGCCTTACCTTCCGGAAACACAGGAGCAAATAAAGAAGTTCCTATGAATCCATTCCAAGTGACTCCGAACATAAGTCCGAAACCGAATGTATAAAAAAGTAGAGTGGCCACTCCAAAGTCCGCCACATTCTTGATCGCGACGTTAATGGAGTTTTTAGCTCTAGTAAGTCCGGATTCTAATACAAGGAAACCGCCTTGCATGATCAACACCAGTCCAGAACATACCAATACCCAAAGTATATCCAATAAGCTCTTTTCTAAACTCATAGAAAAGGTTCCCCCGAATGATTCCTCACAAAATGTTCGCTTATTAATTTAAATTATCGGAATACTTTTATTCCAATCTAACAAGACGCAAGCGGGAAACCTCATAATAATCTAGCAAAGAAGGGTGATAAATGCCCCGAAAGTAGTCCCCCACTTGAGTGGGTTCTAATCGTTAAAAGAGCAAGAACAGCTTCTTCACATCCTCAAACTTTCCAGAATTTGAGGGAAAATTCGATTTTTTTGAAGAACAGTGTTTATTTCGAACGTAACGACCGTTCTACAAAGTCTTATAGATAACGGCTAAAGCAGGGGCTTCGAAGGAGAAAAAAGCCTTTCCCTCTAAAAAGCCTGTTTTAAACAAGGATTAACTCTACAAAAACCGAGATGTTGGTATAATTCCATGAGGGAAATCAAAACCGTAACCGTTCTTGGCGCAAATGGGACAATGGGCGCCGGATCCGCAGCTATCGTGGCTGCATTTGGTAAGGCAAAAGTCCATATGTTAGCCCGTGACGTTAACAAAGCCAAAGAAGGGATCGAAAAAGCTATTTCTTCCATCAAGACGGACACTATCCGTCCTAGATTAATTCCTGGTTCTTATGACCAAGACCTGGAAAAAGCAGTCTCCGAATCCGATTGGGTTTTCGAGCTTGTTGCAGAAAGTTATGAAGTAAAAGAACCGATCAACAAAAGGATCGCGAAAGCTCGTAAACCGGGCACAATCGTATCCACTGTTTCTTCCGGTCTTTCTATCGCTCGTTTAGCTGACGCTTTCGACGAAGACGGTAAAAAACATTATTACGGAACTCACTTCTTCAACCCTCCGTATAAAATGATCCTTTGCGAATTAGTAACTCATGCAGGAAACGATAAAAAAGTTACTAAAAAACTCGGAGAGTATTTAGACAAAACTCTGGGACGCGCTGTAGTTTATACAAACGACACTCCTGCATTCGCAGGAAACAGAATCGGATTCCAGTTGATCAACGAAGCCGCAATCAAAGCGGAAGAATATTCCGACAAAGGTGGTATCGCACTTATCGACGCGATCATGAGCGGATACACCGGAAGAGCAATGGCTCCTCTGGACACTGCTGACTTCGTTGGTTTGGATGTTCACAAGGCAATCGTAGACAACCTCTATGAGATGACCAAAGACGCTGCACATTCTACCTTCAAACTTCCAGGTTATTTCCAAAAGTTGATCGATAAAGGCGACTTAGGAAGAAAGTCCGGACAAGGTCTTTATAAGATGACCAAAACTCCTGACGGTAAAAAGGAAAAATTGTATTATGATATCAAAGGTGACCTGTTTGTTCCGGTCCCTAAATTCGATATTCCTTTTATCAAAGAAGCAAACCGCAGGATCGGCGAAGCTGATTATATCGGCGCAATGAATATCGTAAAAGAAGCGAAAGGTCTGGAAGCAGATATCGCTCGTTACTTCATCGCTCGTTACATAAGCTACTCTCTCTCCCTCGTAGGAGAAGTTGTGGAAAGCAAAGAAATGACCGACCTTGCGATGGGAACCGGATTTAACTGGGCGCCTGCATCTGCATTCGTAGACTTCTTAGGCGGACCTAAGGAAGCAATCAGTCTAATCACTAAGGCGAAACTTCCTGTTCCGGAAGTATTGGCAAAAGCAAAAGCGGGAAAACCTTTCTATCAATTGAAAGATGTTTTAGACGCTCGTTCTCTTTTTAAAGGATAATAAGGGAGGAAAGATTACATGAAAGATGCAGTTTACGTACTCGGCGGAGAGCAAACAGACTTCCAACGTAACTGGACTAAAGAAGGAAAAACCTTCATGTCCTTGTTCAGGGAAGCCGTTCAAGACGGACTAGAAAAAGTTGGTCTTACTCCTGACGAAATCAAAAAGTTAAACAAACAAAATCGTATCGGAGTTTTCGTAGGAAACTTTGATGGGGAACAATATGCAGTCCAAGGGCATTTGGGCGCTTTCTTAACTGAAGTAGATCCTTGTTTCTTCGGAGTTCCAGGCGCTCGTTATGAAGCTGCTTGTGCTTCCGGTTCTGTTGCTATCGACGCTGCTCAAACCAAACTTCGCTCTAAAGATTATGATGTAGCGATTGTTGTGGGTATGGAGATCATGAAGACTGTTTCTTCTTCCGTAGGAGGAGACTTCTTAGGAACCGCAGCTTATTACGAAAAAGAAGCTAAGGGAGTTCAATTCCCATTCCCTAAACTTTTCGGAAAACTCGCAGACGTTCTTTTAGAGCGTTATAAGTTAGATGAAAAACGTTATATGGGAGCACTTGCGGAAATTTCTAGAATTAATTACGCAAACGCAAAACGTAACCCTAAAGCTCAAACCCGTTCTTGGTTCATGAACAATGAACATGCAAACGCAAGAGGCGGAGAGTTCAATATGGCAGTGGGTGGACGCCTTGCGATCACCGATTGTTCTCAGGTAACTGACGGTGCTGCGTTAGTGGTTCTTGCTAACAAGAATTACGCAGAAGAATTCGCTAAGAAAAAAGGAACTAAACTTTCTGCTTATCCTAAGATCAAAGGATGGGGACACAGAGTTGCTCCAATCACTTTCGAAGCAAAAGTTGCAGAATCTAAAGGAGACAAATGGGTTCTTCCTTGGACTCGCCAAACCGTTAAAGATGCTTTCGATCGTTCAGGTCTAAACACTAAAGACATAGACGTTTTCGAAACTCACGACTGTTTCACTTCTTCCGAGTATGCAGCGATCTCCGCATTCGGGATCACTCAACCTGGAAAAGAACACGAAGCAATCGAAGACGGAGTGATCGACTTCCACGGTAAAAAACCGATCAACCCATCCGGTGGACTTATCGGAGCGGGACATCCAGTGGGAGCTTCCGGTGTGAGAATGATGTTAGACATCTACAAACAAGTTACCGGAACTGCTGGTGATTACCAAGTAGAAGGCGCAAAAAATGGACTGATGCTCAATATCGGGGGATCAGCAACCACCAATTACGTGTTCGTAGTCGGAAAATAAATTCTTTCTACAAAAAAGAATGGAAAAGCCCGGTATTCCCGGGCTTTTCGTTTATATGGGTTTACGCACGGCAAAAGATTGGAATCAATTCTTACTTAGATTTTTCGTAGCTCTAGGCTTTTGGGAAGTCGCCTCTGTTTCTCTTCGAACTCTTTTATTCTCCACTTTCTATTTTGATCCAAACTTAAAGAACTTCTTCGTTCCTATGTCCCAGGTATTTTGGATCGGACCTATCGTTGCAGACGTTTTAGAAGTATTCTTCATTGGAATATTAATATCTCTTGTTAAACCAGCATTACCGTATGGCCTCATTGGTGGACTTCTTGCAGGGATTATATTTTCGATCGCCGCATTTGTCGCTCCAGCTTTGGCAATCTCTCAATTTACGGGAGCCTTTCCTGTAAAACTGGTTTGGCTTTGGGTATTCTACCAAACAGTTTTAAGCATATTATCTTGTTTCGTTTTTACCTTCTCAAGCGAAGAAGATTAACTGACCTAAAATCCGTTCCGAATTTTTAGGACTTTGTTCTAAATCCAAAAACCCTGGGAGTAAATCCAGACCAGGCAGGGTCCAATTTTTAAAAGAGAAATCCTCTTTTTGAATTTGTATGAAAACGATCCTCTGGGTTCTAATCTCATTATTTTCTTTTAATGGTCTGACAGCAGGTCCAAAAGATCAAAACGAGATTCCGAACATTCCTCTCTACTCCCTGGATCTAGAAAGAAAAACATTATACCAAGAACTTAGCCAAATCCAGGAAGAAGATCTGGTCATTCTAAATCTCACCAGTTCCGATTGCCCTCCCTGCAAGGAAGAAGTCCCGAATTTATTAGAATATTCTAAAAAATGGAACGGCTCTCATCCAAAAACAAAATTACATCTTTGGATCGTTTTTGTAGGAGATAATCCTGATTCTGTTTCCAAATTAGCGAATGAACTTGGGATTAAAAAACAAGCCTCCTTATATTTTGACAGCTTGCAAACAAGTATGCGAATTTTAGACTTCCCTGGAACTCCTACCACGATCATTGTTCAAAAGAAAAACGTCCTATTCAAAGAATACGGATACACTAAAGAAAACTGGTCCAAAATGATTTCCGTTCTGGAAAACAGGAGATAATCCTTTGGGAGATTTTTCTGTAAAATCGCGAACTCAGTTATCGATTGACCCTAGTGTGAATTCTACTATGCAGACCCGTTTTATAGGAATTCCAGCAAAGACCGCTTTCAGAAAAGTTGCTTGT
Source organism: Leptospira neocaledonica (assembly GCF_002812205.1). Classification (NCBI taxonomy): domain Bacteria; kingdom Pseudomonadati; phylum Spirochaetota; class Leptospiria; order Leptospirales; family Leptospiraceae; genus Leptospira; species Leptospira neocaledonica. Next base: position 131,526 of record NZ_NPEA01000002.1, on the reverse strand, counting down.
ATCTTTTTAATTTTCCTTCTCTCCGGCTCTGAACTTTTTTCAAAAGATAATTCGGTCCAAAAAATTTATATCCATAAACTCAAATTAGAAAATGGAGTCCCGAAATACTTAGAAAGTAGATTTAGGAACGGAATCATTAATTCTATATTAAAAAATTATGAAGGAAAATTTAATATAGCCGATGATGATTCTTTAGCTGCCCTTCTCAAACAAGTCGAACTAAGCCAAAAGTTGAACTGTAGCGACGAGATCTGTATGAAACAAATCGCAGATGCGATCGACGCGGACGAATTGATTTCAGGAACGATCTTTCTTTCTAATAAGGGTTATAAAATCAATTTGAGATCTCAAAAAAGGGATTCGGTCGCGCTCACTTATACGATTAAAACTTCTTTCGATCTGGAATTTCCGGAATACCAAATTGATTATTATTCTTCCGAAGCTGGGCGTAAACTAATCGATCCAAGATACGCGATCAATTTTGCTGCAGCATTTCCGGGAGTAGTAGAGAAGGTAGAATTTCCGAGTTTTAAAGTCCAAGACGATAAAACTGGAGAGATCAATGTTTTAAATTTCAAAATAGAGGATCAGAGTGCTAAAAGTTTTATAGAAACGATCCGGCCTAAACTTTCCAAAGCGGATGATCTGGTAAAAGAAAAACTCTATGAAAAGTCCATTCCGGAATATGTAGAAACCCTAAACGCCCTTGAACAAAGACTTTCGGAAAAATCCAAAACGGAGATGTCGGATTATCTAAAAAATATCAGGGGAAAAATATCGAATTCTTATTTTCTAATATATAAGAATAAGTTTTCCGAAATAGACTTATCCGCTCAGAAAGGAGGAGAGATCTCTTTTTTGACAAGATTAAACGAAGAATATAAAGATCTCAAAAAAGAATACGTAACCAAGACACCTTCTTCATTCCGGTTGTCCGAATTCGAAAAGGCATTAGATGACCGAATAGAAAAATTGAATTTTCTGATCTTCGGTCTCCAAGAAAAGGAAGGAGACAGACTCTATGCCGATTTCGATTTTAGCGGAGCAATCTTAAATTATCGATCTGTTCGAAACGAGCTTATCAAATTAAAGTCAGGACCCGAGTCTTCCGCTTTAAAATCGAGAGTGGAAAGAAAGATCCTGACTTCCGAAACTACAGGAAGATCTTATCTACAAAGCAAACTTTCCGGACTCTATCAAAGTTTAGAAAAATCGTTTTTAGCAGAAGCCTTAGAATCCGACCCGGATCGTAAAAAAAATTATATTGAGAAGATAGGCGAAGGTTTCAAACAAATCCTGGAAATTTTGGCTAGATCCGAATTTGTTTCAGAAGAACAGATCAAGTATTTCAATCATTTTCGGACCAAGGCGGCACCTCAGGTTGGTAAGAACTTATTTGATCAGGAAACAGCAGATATTCTTCTTCATGAAGGAATCGATAAAAAATCCAGAACTCAAGTGGATACTTGCATCAAGTTAGGAGCCAACCCGAATTCTACTCATTCAGGCTCAGGCAAAAACGCTGCTCAAAGATTAGCAGAAAACGATACGATCCTAATCAGCCCAGATTCGTTAAAAATTTTAAGACGTTTCATCAAAACCGATGCAAGTTTGGACTCGGATTTTTTTGAATCCGTTCGCCAAAGAAAGATAGATGATATCAATCGATTTGTATTAAGAGGTTCCGATCCGAATACAAAAGATTATTTGGACAATACCCCCTTACATAAGTCTGCAGGTTTCGGATATTATGAAGTATCTTCATTTCTTTTGCAAATCGGAGCCGCGTTAAATTCCAAAAATGGAGACGGCGAAACACCTTTGCATAGAGCTGTGCTCCATGGTTTCTATGAGTTATGCACCTTGTTTCTAAGATCCGGAGCTGATCCGAATGCGACTCGAAATGATGGAATGACACCATTACATTTAGCTGTTCAGTTTCCTGAGATCACAAGATTACTTTTACAAAGAGGTTCTGACTTAAACCTAAAGAATGATGAGGGCTGGACTCCAGTTCATAAAGCGGCAGAAAGCGGGGATCCGGAATCTTTAAAACTTTTGATCCAAGCTGGTGCAAGAGTAAACGAAAAAGATAATATAGGTTGGACGCCTATGGATTGGGCGGTTCAAAAAAATCGGTATGAAAATCCGAATATAGTAAAGATTCTAAAAAAAGCAGGAGCAGAATGCCAGGTAAATTGCGTTGAGTAGAATCGGTGAAATTATTTTGAGGAGGCAAATCTCCTCAGAAATTCTTCCTGCTCTCTAGATTCAATTGCTCTTTCGGATCTAGCAGATCTAACGGTTCTAATCGCTTGATCTGCAGAATACCCTAATTTTCTAATCAAATATGCGCCGGCAACAGTTCCGGATCTTCCCAAGCCACCTACACAATGTATTAAGACATTTTTCTTTTCTGATAAAACAGAATCCATTCTGTTCAATAAATCTTCCAATGACATTCGATCAGGAATCCTTTGATCTAAAATCGGAAAAAGAATGGGCTCTAATCCATTTTTATAATATTCTGTTTTAAGATCCGGAACTCCATACTCCTGATATTCGTTACCAGTTAATAAAGAGACTACCGTATTCATATTTTCTTCTTTAATAGTCTGAATATCTTCTTCTAAATCGCGATCTCTGTCTCTTCTTCCCGGAAGGATCGTAAGTCCCAATCTTCCTTTGTTTTCGCCCAGATCCAACATATCGATCCTCAATCGTTTAGAGCTTAATATGAATTGTTTTATTTTTTCGGCGCAAATCGAACCGGTATACAAGGCCCAAATCTTTTGTAATCTGGAAGACTCATCAAAAGAAAGGGTGTGCATTGAATATCTTAGGATCGCTACATAAGTTTGATAAGGATCTCTATCGAATCGGATCAGATTCGGATAAAAGGACCGTAATTTACAAATCGTTTTATAGGCTTTGCGAATTTTATTCGAAAGAAAACGGACTTCTTCTTTTGGATCCGGCGGAACTCCTAAGTCTGCTTGAGATAAAATCAAGTCGCTAAGAGAGAAGGCCTCTTCTAATTCATTTTCTTCTATTTTAGTAAATATATATAATACATCATTCTCTAACTTTATAAGATCTCGAAGAACATGACCTCTATGGGTATGAAAAAAATCGATTAGCCATACGTTTTTTTGAGGATCTATTATTATATTTCTGCCATTCAAGTCTCCGTGAACGTATGAAAGATAATGCGGAATTGAACCGTATTCTTTGAGCTTTAGCAGATCTTTTTCATAAAAATTGCATACATTATAAACTTTTCTTCCTAAAGGAAGTTGGACGGTATCGGATCCTAAGGGATCGGATACAAGTTCCTGTACTCTTTTTCTTACACCTGCAGAGTACTTAGATTGAAAATCATAATATTCTAGAAGATTCAATTTTTCAGGTTCGGCAGCATCATATAAACGACCTAATTGTTTTTTGAAAACAGTTTCCAAAATCGGATACAATTCAGAATTTTCTTCCGAAGCCTCATACAATTCCTGAAAAACTTGAGTCTTACCATCTAACATCGCGGCATATCTATATTTGATCCCACCTCGGTCTCCCATCTCCGCAAAATCTACAATCCTAGGCGCGTTATTTCCTAATACCTCCTCGATTCTTTCGAAAGACGTTCTCTCCTTGGCAATCGGATTCCTTTCTCCGATCTTTATAACCGTAGGAACTTGGGAATGGCCTAGTTGGTCTACACTTTTGGCTCTTAGTACTACATTTCCGGAAAAACCTCCGTCCAAACATTCGAAAGTAACGGATCTACAATCTCTAAAAAGATAAAATAAGATTTTACGATCTTCTTCTTTTAAGAAAATTTTATCATCAAATTCGAATTTTACGGATTCTTCGCGTATTGTATTTTTATGTGCGATTAAAGGAACTGTTCCGGTTAAAAATTCAGAGAATGTTCCTAAGGAAGAATAAACCTCTAATCCAAGAAGACTTTTTAATTGATCTAAAGCAACGTAATGCATATGTCTAGAGGAACTTGCAGTCAAAGCGCTACAAATCCCGACCCTAAACTTAGGGTATCTAGTTCTTAATTCATATGCAAGATATGTAATTTTTGCTTCAGTCCAGACCCCAGCGAGTCCCACATTCATTTCTCGATCGGAAAAAGGATTAAGAACCTCTTCCAAATTCGTCTTATAAAAATCGTTTAAACCGGAAGCGTTTATTATTTTTGAAATGCGCGAAGATCTTTGTTCCAAATTTTGAAATACGAACTCAGAACCGTGAGTTCCTTTAATACAGTGAGGACCAAATTGAGAAAGATGATCCTTTTGATTCGGATCATTCTGATCATGCCAATCTCGTATATGTACGATCTCCAACTTCTCTTCCGGTTCCGAGTACGCCCATTCCATAAAAGAAAGGACCGGCCCTTCTTCCGGAATTTCTCCCATCAATCGTAAAGCTTCACCATATCCCACATGAAGCATATTAGGAACCGGATCGTATTTTTGGATCGGTTCCACAAAATCATTCTGAAGGCATTGAGTGATTAAGATTCCCTTTCCCATTTTTTAACCTAATTTAACGATCAATTCGGTGGTTTTTTCAGCCAACTGGATCTGAGCCGTTGCTCCAGAATTAAATTCTAAAAAATCGCTTTCCATACCGTCTGAGAAGATGGTGCCGTTTTCGGGCATATGACTTTCTATTAATATCTTTTCCTTTTCATGAAGAATGCCTGCAATTAAATCAGTGCCACTCCATTTACTTCTAAAAGGTTCTCTGACCGCGAACAATAATTTCTTTTCTTCCCAAGGAATTCTAGAAGGAAGAGGAACCGATTGTTTATTCGAAAATTTGGCCAATCCTGAACTCATATTGAAGAGTGAACTCATCCAGCCGGTACTTCCTGCAGGAGTGGACACTATAATTCCACTGGAAATTTGCCTTTCTTCTTTTCCTTTATACTTGATCGTATAACGTGCAGTGCTCTGGGTTTTTGGGCCGATAAAAAAGTCATTGAACGCAAAAAGTTTTTGTCCGTCGGTTAAGGAAACTTCCGCCATTGAAATTTTTTGAGTTTTTATTTTTTCCGAAAAGACTGACTTCATTATATCGGGAGCTTGGTTGGTCAAAAAAGGAAGTAAGACGCCGTCAAATCGATCCGGATCTGGATTAAAGGCAAGAATCGGCTGCCCATTTAGATACTTCGCAGTGTTTACCACTAATCCATCCTGACCTAGCGTAATCACTAAATCATTTTTACCGAAAAGATAATTCGGTAAAAAAGAACGATCCATTACATGAAACTTAACTCCAGGATCCAAACTACGAATCACTAAATCTCTAGCTTGGTGATAATTATCGTCTTCCAACTCGTAGTCTTGAAACGACTGGCCTCTTTTGGTAACAAAAAAGCTCGCCTGCGCTTTAGTATTAAATCTTTTAATACTTTCTTCTAAACGTGTTTGGCGAGTGACTATTACCACCCGGTCGAATGACAAAATTATTTCCCTTTATCTTTATTGATTAACAAAGTCATCAGCTCTGGTGACAGATTCAGGTTCCCGATCTTGCTAGCATTTTTTGCCAGGTCTCTAATTGCTTTCGAAATTAATTTGGATGAATCCATATTTCCCGTGGCCAGAACTTCCAATATTTCAGGGGATAAGTCTTTAAGTGCTGAAAGCTCTTCCTTACTTGCCTGGCCTCTCGCTTTAGAAAATTCTAATAGGTTTTTAGTTTGGAATTCCACAAGATCCTTTTTCTTCTTCTCTAGATCTATTTGTGAGGATAATTTAAGACTTTCTATCTCCGCTCTTTTCCTTTCTACCGCCTGGACAGAATCCATCTTAGCTTCTTCCACTAATTTTTGTTTTTCTTGGACTGCGATTTCGGCGTTCATCTGAGTTTCCCGAATCGTCCGATTTTTTTCTTCAATAGCAATTTGAGTTTGCAATTCGTTTTCTTTGATCTTTCTTTCCTGCTCTAATGCGAAGTTTCGTCTTTGATAAATAGCATCATCCGCTGTTTTAAACAAATTTTCACGTGCAGCCGCTTCTAGAGCTCTTGCAATTTCTGGAGTAGGGCTAATTCTTAAGATAGAAAAATCTAAAACTTCTATCCCTAATTCCTTTAACGCCGGATTTTGCCTAAGCCGTTCTAATACCGGCTCAGACAATGTACCGGCCGAGGCCAAAGCATCAGTAAGGTTTAAAGATCTGAATTTTTCGCGAACGGCAACTTGAATTAAATTAGTCATTCTTAGATCTAATTTTTCGATGCCGTCTCCGGAATATCTGCCGTAAATATCCACGGTGAAATCCAGAAGAGATGCTAATCTTCCCGGGTCTAATACCCTATACGTTACCTGCCCTTGGATATCCAATTCTTGATAATCTAAAGTATTTTCTTTAAATATAAAAGGTGAATCCCTGGTATCTGCAGGAACAATCACCAAACTAGAAGATGGGGCATAATAGAAAAAACTTAAACCCGCGCCTTGCTTTCTTATCTTGCCAGAACGAAATAACAAAACGTAATCTATAGGACGAGTTTTAATAAAACGAATACCGAACATAGGACCTCTGACTAGAAAGGATTGAAATCCTTTCCTATACCATTAACTTGAAAAGGATTTTTTATTAAATTTTCTAATTTGGAAAATTCTTTCGAACCGCTTCTTTAGAAAGATTTCCTTCCTTATCGGTTCGAATCAAAATTGCATCCGTATAAATCGTAGGCTTTCCTTTAGTATAAGCCACTATGATAAACCCATCCGGAACGTTCAGGATACGATAAGCTAAATATAATCTTTTAGTTTGTTTTTTCTCCCAAAGTTTTTTTCCTTCGACTGAAAATTTTACCAAACGTAAAGGACCTTCTCCATCTGCAGAAAGAGCCATAAAATCTTTGTCTGGAGTTTCAATTATATCCGTTAAGAAACCGAGCCCTTCTATTTTTTGGACCGTTTCCCAGATTACGTCTCCACTTTGACTTAACTTCATAAACCAGGCCTGAGTATTTCTTGGAGATGGAGTTACTGCTCCTGCAAAAAGTAAATTTCCATCGGAAAGTAAAATAATCCTAGATGCCCATTCTTCTATTCCCGGTTTGCCGTATTGTTTTTTCCAAACAGGCTTTCCATCTTCATCTATCTTATGAAGGATCACATCTTTTTGAGATTCTTTTCCGGACTGGATGTTTGTATTCTCAGCCAACAGGACTCCTCCATCAGAAAATCCTAAACTTGTTTCGGGGAAGTTTTTGATATCTTTTAGATGTTTTACAAATTTTAGATCCCCTTCTTTGGAGAATCTGACAAATATATAAGCTGTCTCGATTGTACTTGAAATTGTGGTTTTATTACCTTCTTTCGTTTCTTTTTCTATACGCGATTGAACTGAGACGATGGCTGTCCATTTTCCGTTAGATAATTCATGCAGATGATAGACTCCAACATCCGTTTCTCCGCAGAAAGAATCACAAAAGTCTTTTGGTAAAATATATTTGTCCCAAACCAATTTGCCGTCAGCATCGTATTTCATGAAGACAAGTTGTTTTTTTTCAACGGAGCCCATGGTTCCAATAGTTACGAATCCACCGTCCGAAGTTTCTTTGGAAAGTTTTGAATATACACTTTCATGATTCAAGAGGAATTGAGTGTATCCACCAAGATCAATCGGTTTACTTGTGAACAAGTCTTTCCACCAAACAGGATTTCCGTTCCCATCTATCTTGGTTGCCCAGGCATTAGAATATTTTCTTTTCTCTGCGAGGGAATTTGTATCGATCCTTCCACAATCATTTGCAGATCCGATGATAACCGAACCTCCATCTTTTAACATCACAAAGTTTCCAGGTAAATCCTCAGGACAATCCTTAGCAACCATACCTGTGTATTGCTCTCCTCCGACGATCGTTTGCCAAAGGTTGGTGGTTTGGGACCAGATAGGAAAAGAGAAGATTAAGATTAAGTTCGTAAAGAAGATTCGTTTCATCGGGACTTCCAAAAGGAAGCAAACGATGGGGAATTTTTAGATTTTGTAAAGAATTTATTGCTGCCTTACGAATACCAACTTATCCCCGAAGTTATAGATCTATTTAAGATTCCGGAATACTCTTTGAATATTCTTCCGGGCTTTTACCTATCATTCTTTTGAAATCTTTTATAAAATGGGCCTGGTCAAAGTATCCCAACTCCAATGCTAACTCTACCCAGTCTGTATCTTTAGTAATTCGATCCAAGATTTCGAACATTCTATATCGATTGATCACCCACTTAGGACCTACTCCCACATATTGATTGAAAATTCTTTGTAGAGATCGTTTGTTCATTCCTGAAAGTTTGACCATATCTTCTACTTTCAAGATGGATCTATCGTTCGCAACTTTTTCGGTCAACTCATTGATCCAAGTGATTGTTTCATCTTCCTCAGGAAGTCTTTCGTATAAAAAATTTTCTGCAAATTGTACCAGGTCGGATTCAGAGTCCAATTCGAATACTTCTCTTTCTAAAGGTTCTGTTGGAGTTTCAAAAACTTCTTCCATTCGAATTGTTTTATCAGTGATGCCCGAGACTGATCTTTTATAAAAAGGGTAGAATGCTCCGGGTTTAAATTTGATACCGAATACTCTACCTTCTCCTTCTAACCTTTGTGAAAATCTGCCACTTACCACTCCGAAAATTTTGGTGTTCTCTTTTTCGAAGACCAAATGAACAGAAGGGTGAGGAAGATTTTCTTGGACCATGGGTCCTACTTCTCTCATGTCCCAACGAACAGACCAATAATGTTCCACGAAAAAGCTTAAACCGGAAGAAGGAGCACTTCTGGTTAAACTCCAATTCTCTCCTGTTATGGATTTAATAATTCCTCTAGGTTTGTTTAAGTCTGTTTTCAAGATCGGCCCTGAATTTATTTCTTTCAAATTCTCTACGTTTGTCGCGTTTTTACAATCTTTTTGTTTAGTGTTTTGTTATTCTTATTCATACAAGAACAAGTGCAAGGTCGACGGGATCAAGACCAAGGAGATACTATGGAAATCAAATATGAAATTTATATCGCAGCTAAACCTGAACAGGTTTGGAATATTCTAGTTTCAAAAGAAGAAAGTAGCAAAATTTTTCATGGGTGTGGAATCGAATCCGATTTCAAAGTAGGGAGTAATTACGCTTACATAGGCCCTGGACTTTCAGGAGATAAAACGGTCCATGTAGAAGGAAAAATTCTGGAAATTGTTCCGAATAAAATCCTATCTATGACTCTTTTAGTCGGCTCCGTATACGGAGAACATTACAAAAACTTCGAGTCTAGGACAGTATATACTTTGGAACCTTATGGTAAATTAACCAGGCTCAAGCTAGTGAACGATAAAATGAAAGAAGGGGACCCTTCTTACGAACGATCTGCGGACGGAGGCTGGGCGAGAGTTTTATCTTCTATTAAAAGTTTAGCAGAAACAGGAAAATCTTTAGAACTACCTATGGGAGAAGATTGATAATCTAAGTTTCGAATAAGATTATGATAATGGAGAATTCAATCTGCTTTTTCGAAGGTGGTTTTGAATATCTCCAGATCTTCTTCCAAAATTTTGCGGATCCAATCTGGAATCGGAATCGAAGTTTTGTTCCTATGATCGTAAGATACTTGGACCGTTTTGGCCTTAGTAAAAATTTCTTTGGTCTCACTATGACGGATCAAAGAAGTAAAGTCCCAAGATTTATTTCCAATTTTAGAAACACAGGTCCATACTTCTATCGGATGAAATAGTTCGACTGCTTTCAGCATATCCACTTCCATTCTAGCAAGTAAGAATGGAACATCGAAAATATCTCTTGTATTAAATTTCTTGGAACAATAATCCACTCTTCCTATTTCAAAATAGGACATGTATCTGGCATTGTTCACATGAGCGAACGGATCCAAATCATTCCATCTGGTTTGGATCGGAGTGATAATCATATTAGAATTGTTTTAAGAATCTTAGATTGCCTGAATGTAAATAACGGATATCGTGGATCCCGTATTTCATCATTACTAATCTATCTAGTCCGAGACCGAATGCAAATCCAGTCCATTCTTTAGGATCCAAACCGTTTAGTTTGAAAACGTTCGGATGAACCAAACCACAAGGCATCAGTTCCAACCAGCCGGATTGTTTACATACGGAACAACCGCTTCCTCCACAAACCTGACAGTTGATATCCAACTCGAATGCAGGTTCTACGAAAGGGAAAAATCCAGGTCTTAATCTGGTTTTTACTTCTTTCTCGAATACTCGTGAAAGTAGGACTTCCATCGTATAGAGCATATTACCTGCGGAGATATCTTTCCCTACCACCATACCTTCTATCTGATAGAAGGATGTTTCGTGAGAAGCGTCCACTTCTTCGTAACGGAATACACGGCCAGGTCCAATGATCTTAAAAGGAGGTTTTAATTTTCTTAATGCACGAACTTGGATCGCAGAAGTATGTGTGCGGAGAAGGTTTCCATTTTCCAAATAGAAAGTATCCTGCATGTCTCTAGCAGGGTGATCGTCCGTAAAATTTAAGGCACCGAAATTATTAAAATCCGTTTCTACTTCTGGTCCATCCCAGATCTCAAAACCCATCGAGGTGAATATATCCTCGATCTCATATTGTATTTTTGTAATAGGATGTAAAGTGCCTGGCTCAGTTTCTCCCAAAGCACGAAGAACATCGAACCATTCTTTTTCGGATTGTTCTTTAAAGCCCTTGGTCTTGAGATTTTCCCTTGTTTTAGAAACAATCTCTTCCAAACTTTTAGAAAGATCGTTTGCCTTTTGGCCTACCGTTTTCTTTTCTTCGATAGATAAGGAAGCCAGGTTTTTAAGTACCGAAGTGAGTTTCCCTTTTTTGCCAAGATACTCGTTCTTATTTTTGTCTAGATCCGCTTCGTCCACGGAAGATCCGATCAAACGATTCGCTTCTTCAAAAATTTTGTCTAATTCTTCCGATAGATTCATTTTCTAGATCCGACCAATTCCTTCAAAGAAGGATAAATTCCGCCGAAAGCCCCGTTGGACATCGCTAGGATCAGGATTTTATCCTTCTCGAATTGGGGAAGGATTTTCCGAACTTTCTGGACCAGATCCTTGGGGTCCTTACAGTAAAATGGAAGGGTGCCTGAATGTTTAGGAAGTTTTAGGATCAGCTTTTTCACGTCCAAACGGCTATCCTTAGAGACCTTTTTTAGATTATAAATTTCGGTAATCATGGTTACCGCAGAACCCTTAAACGCAAAAGAGTATTCTTTTTGGAAAACGTTTCGGTGAGAAGTAGCACTTCTGGGTTCGAATAAGCTAATAATTTTAAAACCTGGGAATCTTTGTTTAACGGAACGAATGGTCTCTTCTACAGCCACGGGATGGTGAGCAAAGTCCTCGATCAGGATACTTCTTGCAGAATCGAATAGTATCTCTTGTCTACGTTTTACACCTGGGAAGGATTCCAAAGCATCCAGCAATTTTTCTTTTGCCTTAGGAATATTCTCTTTTTTTAATATTTCTTCGCAAACTCGGAGAGCGACTTCCGCATTTCTGTAATTATGATTCCCGAAAAATCCTGGGCGTAGAAGTCTCTCTCCGCCGTATAATTCTCCCTTTTTCCAAGTAAGAATCGAATCCTTTTTGTTAAATTCGAATGCTTCCGATTTTACGAATTTGGAAGCTTCTCCACAAATCCTTTTTAGATTTGCAGCTCCGGCCCAGTAATATACTTTTCCGTTCCCAGGTACGAGTCTCAATAATCTGGAGAACATTGTTTCGATCTCGCCGATATCCTTAAAAATATCCGCATGATCAAAATCTAATGCATTCAATACTGCATAAGTGGGCCTATAATGTAAAAACTTGGAAGCTTTATCGAAGAACGCAGTATCATACTCATCTCCTTCGATTACGAAATAATTTCCATTTGTAAATTCGAAACCCGGAAATCCATCCTTACGAATCCCGCCCACGAATAATCCTGGATTCAAGCCTGCTTCTTTTAACAAATGATGAATTAAAAATGTAGTAGTCGTTTTGCCGTGAGTTCCCGCGACTACTACTACTTTCTTTCCTGCAAGAATATACTTTTCTAAAGCGGCGGACATAGAAACATATTCCAATCCGGAATTTAGGACTTCTTCGACTTCAGGATTTCCTCTGGAGATTGCATTTCCGACTACGATTAGGTCTTTGCCTTTGACTCTTTGCGCATCAAAACCTTCGGAGTATGGAATTCCCCACTCTTTCAATTTGTCGGACATTGGAGGATATACCCCGGCGTCTGAGCCAGAAACTTCGTGACCTAGGCTTCTCAACATGGAAGCCAGGTTTCCCATTGCGATCCCGCCTATCCCTATCAGATGGATTTTCAATTTAACAAAGTCCTAATAATATTATAAATGAATACGAAAACTAAAGAAATACTTAAAAGATATGCGGTTCCAAAAAGAAAGAATATTAGAATTTCTTTAGATTCTAAACCGCTTACTCTTTTCATTCCGATAAAGGAAAGATAAACCGAATACAAAAAGGAGATCCCTATCAGTCCCAAGTTGATCGGACTCGGAAGGATCCAAAATACCGAAGAAGCGGAGAAGGCCAAAAACGCCAGAGTCAAAACATCTGCAGCAGGATAATTTTCACCTTTTGTGCGATCTACTTTTCTATAAAATACACGGACCACGTCATACTGAGAAACCACTAAAAGTAAAACTGGATATATGATAAGAGAAGTGATCACTCCGGAGAATGGATTAAAATCCACCTCATCTCCAAAGATCAGATCCAGAATAATTTTGATCAGATTTCCTGCGATTTTGGAAATAGGAGCAAGCACCCAAAGTGCATAATGTAATCTTAATAGTTCCTTTCTGCCCAGAGAAACGTTTCTAAGATACAGATCGAAAGCCTCCGTAGGAGCCTTAAAAATTTTCTCTAAGAGAGAAAGTTTGGACTTTTCTACATCCGTGAGTTCTGAATTCGGAGTGATCAAAAACATTATTTTTTCCGAGAAGTATTTCCTGGTTTTGCCTTGGCAGGCTTTACGATTGCATTTGCATTTTTTATCGCATTTGCTGCAGCTTGGATCTGAGTAAACGCATTCGCAATTACATAAACCGGAGGTTCTTTAAAATTAGAATTTATAATTCGAATTATAGGAGTTAGCTTTTTATCCCCTATGCTGGTCTCTTTATGAAAACGATATACGATTTCATTCCCGTCGGAAATCAAAACCTTTACACTTGCTAAAGAAAATTCGGACTTCTCCGCACTCGGAGCCAGAATATTTCCAATGCCAAAGCCGGCACCACTCTCATCATCTGGAAAAGTTTCTATCTTCAAGCCGGTCATGTATCTATAAAGATCCTCTCCCAGTTTAGGTTCCAGTAAGATAATCTCTCCGGAAAGCCTGCGCCATAGATTCTTTTTAATACTATTGGATTCGAAGGGAGTATTATCGATACGGATAGAAGTACCATTCTCATCTATATAAGAAATTTCTTTTACATATTCCTTATTCAAGGTCAGAATACTTTTTTGACGGAAGTCCTGAGGGCCTTTTTGGAATCTATCGAATAGATAAGAAGAAGAAGTTAGAATATTACGGATCGGCCCTTCATGCAAGATCACTCTGGTAGAACCTAAAGAATGTTTTTTTCCGATCCTTAAGGTTTTGGAGGTATTTCCGGAATAAAAAACTAATTTAGGAGAATCCTCTCCTAATTGTAAGGATTCCTTGATCTGTATTCCTTCTAAAATCTCTTCCGTTCCTTTAACTCTATAGGTTCCGAAATCTCGGACGGTATTTTCAGAATTATAACCGCCCTCGTATTCTATATCTTTTCCGGTTTCAGCGTCTTTGTTTGAGACCGTAAAAAATTTTTCTCCCTTCTTGATCCCTTCTTTCACCGAGATCGTAAAAGGTTTTGGATAAAATTTTTCTCCGGTTCTTTCTGCCCATTGTTCGCTGGGAGGATAATATTCGATCCTATCTAAAGAAAGTTTCCAGTATTCTATCTCAGTTGTATCTTCCTTTGTTTTTTCCAAAAGGAAGAAGGCTAAAAAAAGTAAAACGACAACTAAGCCGAGTAGATAGAGTTTATTTCGCATCTTTCTGTCCGGCCTTTCTTCTTTTGATCACATAGATGGAACCAAGACCAGCAATGAGTCCTGGGAATAAGAACATTCCCAAGATCCAAACCGCTCTCTTCTGTCCGTCCGTTAGTGAAACAGTTTCAATTTCTTCTTTTTTAGGAGCGATCGCAGGAAGACTAACGTCTTGGTACATCCAAGTCACCGAAGCACCGGCAAGTTCGTAATTCGCTTCGTAAGGAAGATATTGGTTTGTGATCCAAGAAGTTCCAGAATAGATTACGATTCTTCCTTCGTCCTCAGATTTTGTTTCAGGTAAAGTTGTTGGAGGTATATTGGGATCCGCGGGAGGAACTACAGGCGAAGCCGACTTGGTTCTTAATACTAAAGCGATCGGAACATTTTTTTTCTCTTCTTCCTTCTCTTGTTTTCCGTTCCCGTTCTTATCCAAGTAAACATCAACGCCAGTTTCCAAAAGGATAGAAGCGTCTAACTTTATATCGGAAGGATTTGCAGTAGGTTTCTGTTCGAAATATCCTCCGTAAGGAAATACGATCCCTGTATCCTTTTTAGAAAGAGATTCTTCGATTGCATGATCTCTAAAAGCTTTGGTCAGGATCAAACCTGGAGCCCTACTTGGACTTTGTGAAAGATTTCCTTTTGCAAAAGAATAACCCGCCGCTTCTAAGAGCCAATCAAAACTTTCTCCGCCTCTTTGTTCAATCGTAACGAAAAGTTTTCCCTTCTTCTTAAAAACAAAATCCAAAATAGAAGCTCTTGCTTCAGCGGAGAATGGAACGGTAGGACCTGCAATGACCAGAAACTCCGCATCATCCGGGATCTTAGGAGGCCAATTGTTTTGAAAACCGATCCCTGTGGATTTAAAATTCAAAAAAGATAATGAATCCGCAAAACGGATCAATTTTTCGTTGGGAAGATTTTGGAAAGTCTGGGAATATCTTTCTCCATTTGCTTCCGTGAAGTACACCTTTCTTTCTTTCGTAGTGACGTTCATAAAAGCCTGGACTAGTCTTCTTTCCAGATCTTCTAATTCGGATTTATCTTTTACTCCGACCTTTTGTTCAGGATAAGGCCCTGCTGTTGCACCCGCTTTACGAAAACGTATCAAAACATTCCCGTTGGAAACCTGCCCGAATTCTGCGATCTCGTCCAATTCCACATCCGCGTTAATGAACTTTACTTTAAATCCTGGATGAATGGACACCAACTGGCTGAGTAAAATTTCCAGGTCGGGACGAATTCTTTTTAGAGCGAGAGAAGAACTTCCGTCCGCATTTCTAGCGGTACTGTCCAGAGGGCGAGGATAGAACCCAATTACGTCTACCTCTGCACCTTCAGGAATTTCTTTCAGGATCTTTTTGGCCTCAATGGAGAAAGAATGAACTCCCTTGGAGCTTAGATCAAAATTATGATTTCTCATTACGGAAATATAATTTGCTAATATTAATATAAGGAGAAGTATCCCTGTTCCAAGGAAAAAGTCCCTAACGAGACTTTGTTTTCTCCCCTTAAGGCTGGATTGGCTTTCAAAAGAACTTCTTTCCCATTCTCTCAATAATCCTAAGAATACACTTCCTAATACAAACAATACCAAGAAGACCAGTAGGAATTCTCTCAAGTTTGTGATCCAAATCGGAGCGGTTCCTCCTTTTTGAAGAGAAAGATCTTCCAGATACACTCTAAGAAAATAAGTTCCTAAAGAGACAATACCTAATCCGGAAGAGATGAGTAAGTTGATTTCCTTATCTTCTTTTTTGGAACCTATATAAGATAGAATTCCCGATCCAGCAATTACCGAAATTACAAGAATGGAGATCGCCCATCTGAGTCCCGTGCTTGAAAATGACTCATAAACCGGGAAGAAGAGTAATAAAGATACGATGGATGCCCAGGAAAGAATTCTGGAAATTAGATTTGATTTCATCCTCTCCATCTCCTAGACTCCAAAACTTTTACGGTCAGATACAAAAAGAAAATCGTTCCGCTAATAAAGAAAACAGTACTGCTCAAAGGGAGCACTCCTTTCGAAAAACTGATAAAGTGAGTAAATATATGCAAGTGAAACAAAACACTTCTTGTAGCAGCATCGAATAAATGGGAGAAGTATCCGATTACCCAAAGTGTTAATAAGATCGCAATCGAGATCAAAAGGGAGATCATTTGATTTTTTCCCAAACTGGATCCGAACAATCCTACTGCAAAAGTAAATACCCCGAGTAAGAACACTCCGATCGTTCCGGAAGCAACTATGTATAAAGGAGCTTTCCAAAAGAAATATAAGAAGAGTGGAAAGAGTCCGTCAACCGCGACCGAGATGATCGCACAGACAAATGTTCCGAATAAAAATTTACCTACTACGATCTCTAAATCGGAAATAGGAGCAGTAAATAGGAACTCCAACGTTCCTCTGTTTTTTTCTTCCGTGATAGAGCCCATAGCAACGATCAACATCGCGATTAACATCGTGCTCATGAAGGAGATAAAAGTGATGATAGTTGTTTCGGTATAATTTGTTCCTGAGTTAAAATTCAAGATCAATACGAATAATGAATTTAAGAACGCAGTGCCGCCTAAAACCAGGGGAGCTAAATAGGTACCGAAAAATACCCTGACTTCTTTTAAGAAGATCCATTTAATATTTCGAAACATGAATTAAACCTTGTTCATAAAGATTTGTTCTAAGGTCACATCCTGCTTTCGAATAAATTCAGGCAGGATACCGGAAGAAGAAATTCCGGAATATAATTCTTCTTTAAATTTCCTTTCGGAGGAAGTGTTGACCAGAAAAGTAGAACCTACGGAATCTTCTCCTACAAATTTCAAGGTAGCACCTGACTTGCTTGCGATCCCGTTCAAATAGATTTCAGTTTCCGATCTGGATTTTCCGGACAAAGTCACTTCGAGACCGGAAAGATTTTCCATCTCTCTTTCCAATTCCTGACGGTCGCATTGATATACCAATCTTCCTTTATGCAAGAACAGGAATCGATTACAGGTTTTGTAAACTTCCGGAAGTATGTGGCTAGAAAGAAGAATAGTATGCTTTTCCTTTAAGCCGTGAATTAAATTACGAATTTCTACTATTTGTTTTGGATCCAGACCCGAGATAGGTTCATCCATAATAATAATTTCAGGATTTCCTAGAATAGCCTGAGCGATCCCGACTCTCTTTCTGAATCCCAGGGAAAGAGTTTCGATCACCTTTTCTTTTACTTGGTTTAGATCCGTAAGACCTAAAACTCTATTTAGTTCGGAAGAAAGATCTTCTTCGGAGATCTGTTTTATCCGAGCTGCAAATGTGAGATATTCTATCACAGTCAATTCCGGATAAAGAGGAGGTGTTTCCGGAAGATAGCCTATCTTCTTCTTTACGTCCAAAGGATGTTCAAACGTGTTAAGTCCGTTCAACTCGCATAACCCATCGGTTGCCATCAGGTAACCGGTGAGTATTCGGATCGTGGTTGTTTTTCCAGCACCGTTAAGGCCAAGTAAGCCTACAATTTCTCCCTCTTTGAGTTCGAAATTCAGACGATCAATGGCTAATTTCTCTCCGTAAAATTTGGAAAGGTTCCTTACTTTTATCATATTGTTTTCTGTCCGGTCCCACCGGAGATTGGAAGATATTTCTAATTAGAAGGGTTTTGGAAAGAATAACCTCATGCGGACCCGGCTAGGTCAATCATTTTCCCGGAGAAAGACGAACCCCAAGGTTTAGAGAGACTTCAAGGGAATAATCAGATGTTTAATGGAACGGTCGTTCTTCACGAACGCTAACGGACGGAAAAAAGCTCGTTAAAAAAGAATTGCGAACCCAAGGCTGAAAAGAAAAGCATCTTCTAACGACTTATAACAAGGCATTGTATGGCAGTAGCAAACTTTTTGAACGAAGCAAAGGCTCAAGGCAATAAACTATTTTTGCAATTCGGAGGCCAGGGTTCTCCTTGGTTGAAGGAACTTTCTAAACTTTACGAAACAGATCCTTCTCTAAAAGAATTGTTTGATACTGCTTTCAAAGCTCTGGCGGAAGAAGTCCCTAGCTTAAACAAAGATATCATCTCTCAAGGATATGATTTCGAGTCCTGGATCAAAAACCCAGACTCAGCTCCTGATGAAAACTATCTTTGCAGTGCTACCGTCTCCATCGTCGGAATTTTCCTCACTCAAACTGCAAATTACGTCTCTTTAGTTAATAAAGGTTTCACCACTTCCGAATTAATCGCGAATGCAAGCGGAGCAACCGGGCATAGCCAAGGGATCATTCCTGCAGTTTTAATTTCTTTAGGAAAAGAAGGTGCCGACTTCTACAAAGAATACTCCAAATTTTTAAAATTCGTTTTATATCTTGGTTACCGTGCACAAGAACTTTTCGGGATCTATAATCCTTCTGCGGAAGTTCTGAAAGGAAACGAAGAGATCGGAGACAAACAACCTGCTCCAATGGTTGCAGTCATCGGTTACAGCGCTTCCGAACTTTCCGAAAGAGTTCAAAGCACCAATACGGAACTTGGACTCAGCGGAACTAAAGCAATTTATGTTTCTCTATTCAACACTCCTGATTCCAATATCGTTTCCGGAACTCCAGAAGCTCTTCTTGCTTTCCGCAAAAAGTTCAAAGCGGAGATGGATGAGAAAAAAGTAAAATTCGTCTACTTGAGAACTACTGCACCTTTCCATTGCCCTATCATGGACGAGACCGAAAAGACTGTACCAAAAGATATGGAGAGAATCGGATTCAGCTACAAAGGTTCCGAGTTAAAGATCCCTGTTTATTCCATTTTTGACGGAAGAAATTACCAAAATGAAGCTGATATCAGCTTACCTCTTTTCAGAGAAGTATTGATCAAAGCTCTTCATTGGGACAAAGCGACTTCTACATTTGTCAAAACTCCTAAGTTAGTCGGTATCGATTTTGGACCAAGTGTCGTTTCTCAAAAACTTACCCAAGCAAACCTGGGAACTTCTGAGAACAAAATTTATAGCGCATCAAGCCCGAAAGACATAAAGGTACTTTTGGCTTAAACTTTCCGACTTCGGGAATTCTCCCGTCGGAAAAGAAAAGACTCCGCCATGGATTCGGTTCCTAAATTACTAAGAACCTCGATTAGGCGGTTGTCTTTTCTCTTTCCGGAATCGCTCAGACGAAAACTTTTATTCGATGTTCTGGCTCCGTATAGGGAAAAAGAGCTCCCTCTATTGGGAAGATCCGCTTTCCAAACCGGTCAGTATTGTGAATTACAATTTTGGAAATTTCTAAAAGAGCCTCATTCTGAATTTGATATTTCTAACCAGTTCATATCCCCCAAACAAAAATCCTTACTCAAAGATATCGCAGGCAATCTTTTTCCGGATGCTAAACATGCAGGATACAGGGATGCGAAAACCAGATCTTATTTAGATTCAAAACAGCCCATTAAAGGTGCTTGCGTTCGGACAAAATTTTTCGACACAAGAGCTGACTTTCTCATTCCCTGGGAAGAAGGTTGGCAGGTCATTCTTATCAAAGCATCTTCCTCCGCTAAAAGAACACATATTTCAGAACTTTCATTTATCAGAATGGTTTTGGAAGAAGCAGGATATAAGGTAAATTCTACCCAAGTCTGGACAATCAGTTCAGAGTATTCATATACCGGAGCGGAAATAGATCCGAATCGACTATTTCACAAAAAGGATTGTAGCAAGGAAACTTTGGCGAATCTGGAACAAACCAAAGAAAAAGCATACAAACTTTTAGAAATATTAGAAAAGGATAAAATTCCTTCAATTACATCCTCAAAACATTGTGATCATCCTAGGAATTGTATCCATCCGGAATCCTGTTATTCGGATTCTCCTCCGGGAGACCTATTCACTCTACGAGAAGGAAAAGATCTTACTCTTACTCTTTGGAACCAAGGGATTCGAAATCTCTCCGAAATAGAGCCTGATTCCGAATTCACTCATCGCCAAAAGATACAAGTAGAAGCGATAAAATCAGGAAAGGAATATTTAAATAAAGACTCACTCCTGTCCTATCTAAATCACTTAAAATTTCCTTTATACTGTTTGGATTTTGAAACGATTAATCCTCCGGTACCAGTATACAAAGATACACATCCTTTCCAACATGTACCATTTTTATATTCTTTGCACGTTATTCGAAAAGACCTGAAAGAAAAACCGGAAGAATATACTTACCTGGATGATCATGATAAGGATCCAAGACTTGGAATCTTGGAATCACTATCTTCCCAGATCAAACCAGGAGGAACAATCCTCGCATTCAACGATAGTTTTGAAAAACGTTGTCTGAAAGAATCCGTCCAAGCTTATCCGAAATATAAAGAATGGTTCCAATCCATAGAACCTGATTTTTCTGATCTAGCAAAACCGTTTTGGGATTACGATTATTATCATCCTGCTCAAGAAGGGACTACTTCTTTAAAGGTTGTCCTTCCCGTTTTGACAGGCGCAAATTACAAAGAACTCACAATCAATGCGGGTCATATCGCTAACTCCGAATTTTTGCGAATCAAAACGGAGAATGTTTCGGACCAGGAAAGGGAAAGAGTTGAGTCCGACCTGATCGCTTATTGCAAGATGGATACCTTTGCTTTAATTCTAATCCTTAGGGCCTTAGCGCAGAAGTTAAACTGGCCCGAAAAATTATAAG
The DNA here is from genome assembly GCF_002812205.1 of Leptospira neocaledonica. Taxonomy (NCBI): domain Bacteria; kingdom Pseudomonadati; phylum Spirochaetota; class Leptospiria; order Leptospirales; family Leptospiraceae; genus Leptospira; species Leptospira neocaledonica. The sequence goes on along the minus strand of NZ_NPEA01000002.1, from coordinate 110,774 downwards.
AAATCCTTCCGGATCGATTCTTATGTAGGAATTCCAACCAAAATCGGACTTGTCGGGAGGGGTCCAGCGATTTCCCTATCCTTAGAATGGCGGCTCAAAAGAACATAAAGAAAATCGTATTAGCATATTCCGGCGGATTGGATACATCCGTAATTCTAACCTGGCTAAAAGAAACCTACGGTTGTGAAGTGGTAGCATTTACCGCAGACGTGGGTCAAAAAGAAGAGCTCACAGGTTTAGAAGAAAAAGGGATTAAAACCGGAGCCTCCAAAGTTTATATAGAAGATCTTCGTTTAGAATTCGCAAGAGACTTTATCTATCCTGCCATCCAAGGAAACGCGATCTACGAGATGAGATACTTGCTAGGAACTTCCTTAGCACGTCCATTGATCGCAAAAGCAATGGTAGAAGTTGGCAAAAAAGAAGGAGCAGATGCATTCGCTCATGGTGCTACTGGAAAAGGAAATGACCAAGTTCGTTTCGAGTTAGCGTTCAAATCATTGGCGCCTGAAAAAGAAATTATAGCTCCTTGGAGGACCTGGTCCTTCGGAGGAAGAGCCGACCTGATAGAATATGCAAAATCAAAAGGTATCCCTGTTCCTGTCACGGCTTCTAAACCTTATTCGATGGACAGGAACCTGATGCATATCTCTTACGAAGGAGGAATATTAGAAGATCCTTATAGAGAACCGAACGAGGATATGTTCCTTCTTACAGTTTCTCCGGAGAAGGCACCGGATTCTCCTGAATACGTGGAACTCGATTTCGTAGAGGGAAATTGTGTCGCGGTAAACGGCAAAAAAATGGATCCTTACCAAGTAGTTGATACTCTAAATACGATCGGCGGAAAACACGGAATCGGAAGAGTGGACATCGTAGAAAATAGACTCGTAGGAATTAAATCCAGAGGAGTATACGAAACTCCTGGCGGAACTATTCTATTCCATGCGCATAGAGACTTGGAATCGATCACGATAGACAGAGACACACAACATCATAAAGATAAATTATCCGCAGAGTTTGCAGAGCTAATCTATAACGGGCATTGGTTCTCATCCAGAATGGCTGCAGTTAGAGCATTCATCTCCGAAACCCAAAGATTCGTTACCGGAACTGTGAAAGTAAAACTATATAAAGGAAACTGCATTATTGTAGGAAGAAAATCCTCGGTTTCACTTTACAATCCGGAGATGGCGACTTTCGAAAAAGAAGAGCTATACAACCAAAAAGATGCCGAAGGTTTTATCAACCTATACGGGTTACCTGCAAAAGAAGCTGCAAGGTTGCGTAAAAAATGACAAGAATTGCTGTTTATCCAGGCTCCTTCGATCCTTTAACTAGAGGACATTTAGATATTCTTCATAGATCAGTAGGTCTATTCGATAAAGTGATCGTGGGTGTCGCGGTAAACTCCAATAAAAGTTTTCTTTTTTCCATCGAAGAAAGAATAGAATTTATCAGAGAAGCAACCAAAGGTTGGGACAATCTGGAAATAGACACTTTCGAAGGACTGACAGTGGACTATTGCACCAAAAGAGGAGCTAAAAGTATTATCAGAGGACTCAGAGCGGTCACTGACTTTGATTACGAATATGCAATTTCTCTAATGAACAAAAAGCTTGCTCCGGAAGTGGAGACCATCTTCCTGATGTCCTCCAACGACTATTCATTTGTTTCTTCAACCATCGTAAAAGAAGTGGCAAGGCATGGAAGAGATGTATCCGCTCAGGTACCAGATCACGTTAGCAAAGCATTACTTAAAAAATTATACAACAAGTAACTAAGGAATAAAAATGGCTAGAACATTTATCATGATCAAACCCGACGGAGTGAAAAACAAACATGTCGGCGATATCCTACAAAGGATCGAAAAAGAAGGATTCAAAATTTTAGGACTAAAATACCTTAAACTTTCCCTGGAAGACGCAAAACAATTCTATAAAGTGCATTCAGCTCGTCCCTTCTATAACGATCTTTGCAGCTATATGTCTTCCGGACCGATTGTTGCAGCTGCTTTGGAAAGAGACAATGCGGTTCAACATTGGAGAGACGTGATCGGAGCTACAGATCCTAAAGAAGCTGCAGCAGGCACAATCAGAGCTCTATTTGCGGAAAGCAAAGAAGCAAATGCAGTGCATGGTTCGGACTCAGATGACAATGCTGCATTAGAGATCAGCTTCTTCTTCAAAGGAAACGAACTGTTCTAATAGAACCGATCTTTTCTTTTATAGACCCGGTGTCCCTAAAAAGACCACCGGGTTTTTTATTATTATCTTCTAATATACAACAACCTAACATTTGTTTTATATAAAGATGTTCTTATGACCGACGTTCTTGTCGGAGAAAAAAATCCGGATTATAACGAATTTTTCTTGTACTTTTTGGAAATATCTTTCTCTATTTTTCCTACGTAGGCGAAATAAAACCACCGTTTCGACCGAAGCTAATAGTATGAACGCAGTCACCAAAGAGCAAATCATCAAGCACAGCCGTATCATAGAAAAATACCGGGCAAAGGACACTTTGTTCGACGGCGCCCCGGATTGGATGGACGATGTTTTGGAAGTGATTTACTCCCAAGACGATTTTATCGCGGAAAAGCCCGATATAGATCTGGATATAGAGTAATCTTATTCTTCGTCTAAAATTTGAAAGTTCTTATTGTCCGCATTGCGGACTCTTAAGCCGGGGCAATAGCTCCGGTCTCTCTTAAAATTTTCATTATCTCGGGTTTACAACTTCCACAACCGGTTCCTGCCCCAGTCTTTTCTGAAATAGTCTTAAGATCACAAACTCCATTACGGATCTCTTCTTCTATATTACCTTTTCCTACACCATTACAAGAACAAACCAATGCGCCTATAGGAGGCTTAAGTGGAGAAGATCCGGTCAATAGTCTATCTCTCTTATCTCCCAACTCAATTCCAGAAGAGATCATTGCCTTAAATTCCGAAAATTCAGACTTGTCACCGACCAAGATGGCTCCGACCAAACGATCTCCTTTAATAATACATTTTTTATAGCGACCCTTTCTTTTATCGAAGAACACTATCTCTTCGTATTCAGGGCCTGCCTCGTCCATCGGAACCTCAGGCAATCTCAATGATACCAATTCCAAACCGGGTATTTTTAGAAGATTAGAATGCATGGATCCAGAATATGAACCAATCTTATATCCGTACATATGCCAAGCTGCAAACTCAGCTTGTTCTTCCGTGGCGGCAACCGTTCCATACATTCCTGTAGAATGTTCAGCAACTTCTCCTATCGCATAAATATCAGGATCGCTTGATTGCAAGAAATCGTTCACTAAAATTCCGGACTTACAATTCAACCCTGCTTCTTTTGCTAGCTCCAAATTTGGAACTGTGCCTACTGCGAATACAATTCCATCCGGGCGAATGCTGGAACCGTCTCTAAACTTAACGCTCTCTAATCTTTCTGTTCCATACACTTTAGAAATCTCAGTATCGAATAAGATTTGTATTCCTCTTGATTCTACTTCTTTTCTTAAAATTTCTCCCGAGATCTCGTCCAACTGTTTGGACATCAATCGATCCGTTCTAACTAAGACCGTGACATTTACATGCAAGGATTTTAATGCGGCCGCGAGCTCTAGACCTAATAATCCTCCCCCCACAATCAATGCATGAGTGTTCGGAACAAAAAATCCTTTGATTCGATCCGCATCGTTTTTGGAACGAAGACTGAAGATTCCTAACATCTTCTCCGGAATATATTTAGGGATAGAAGGTCTACTACCTGTTGCAATAATCAGTTTATTATAAGAATATAAATTACCTTGGGAATCTCTGACCTTCTTCCCTTCCGGAAGTACCTCTGAGACAGAGATAGATGACTTTACTTCTATATTCCAAGATTCGATTTCTTCCGGACTGACCGCGGACAATTGGGAGAATTGTTTATCTCCGCTGATTAGATCAGGCAATAGAATACGATTATAGAAGGGATATTCTTCCTTACACAATACAGTGATCTCATCCTCAGGAGAGATGGCTCTAAACTTTCTAAGGAATGCAAGAGTTCCATTTCCTCCGCCGATGATAAGAATTTTTTCCTTTGGTTTTTTATAAGGAAGAACTTCCACTGCGGATATTTTAAAACCTGGTTGTTTGGAAAAGGGATCAAACTTTGAACTAGTCAGATTATTCGCTCTTGCTTCGTCGTTCCCGTTCTTTCTTCCCCAATGCATAGGTAAAAATACAGTACCTTGTCGGATACTTTCCGTGATCGTGGCTCTGACTCGAACACTTCCTCTTTCGTTTTTAACTTCTACGATCTGAGATTCTATAATCTCTCTTTCTTTTGCATCGATCGGATGGATCTCTAGATAAGGTTCTTTTTTATGCTCTTTGAGTTTTCTCACCTTTCCTGTACGGGTCATCGTATGCCATTGGTCTCTGATCCTGCCGGTAGTAAGAATTAAAGGAAAGTTCTCGCTTGTTTTTTCAGAATTATCTTCCGGCTCTACGGAATGTATTTTTGCTCTTCCACCCGGACGATAAAACTTTCCGTCAGAAAATAAACGTGGAGTTCCGATATGATCCTTGGAAGGAAAAGGCCATTGCACGGATCTTCTTTCTTGTAAGATAGAATAATCCAAACCTGCGATATCTAGATTTGTACCTTTGGTAAGTTTACAATGTTCTAGAAAAACTTCTTCTTCATTCTTATAATTGAAAGAAGAACCAAATCCCATTTTCTCCGCAAACTCTGTGAGTATCCAAGTATCTGCCTTTGCGTCTCCTGGTGGATTGAAAATTTTAGGTAGATACGTTATTCTCCTGTCGGAGTTGGTCATGGTACCTTGTTTTTCCGTCCACCCTGCAGCGGGAAGAACATAATGAGCAAATGGAATGGACTCATGACGATTGGAAATATCTTGGACAACTACTAGTTCGGCATTTCTAAGCCCTGCTTCTACCGTTCTTGCATCAGGAAGACTTACAGTTGGATTTGTACAAACAATCCAAATGGCTTTCATCTTCCCGTTTTTGAGATTTTCAAACATCTCGGTGGCAGAATAACCAGGCTTATCCCGAATCGATTCCACACCCCAAAAATCCGCGACTTCCTTTCTATGATTTTCATCTGCTAAATTTCTATGAGCAGGCAAAAGATTACATAGGCCACCTACTTCTCTTCCACCCATAGCATTCGGTTGTCCGGTTAAGGAGAACGGGCCGGATCCAGGTTTACCGATCTTGCCTGTAATCAGATTCAGATTAATTAATGCTAAATTTTTATTTACTCCTACTACACTTTGGTTCAATCCCATTGCCCAAAGAGTTAGAAATCCTTTCGAATTCGAGATTAAACTTGCCGCTTCTCGAATAGATTCTTCCGGAACTCCGCAAGAGTCCGCATATTCTTCCATGCTGATAGAAAATACTTTTTCTTTTAATTCTTCAAAACCTTCAGTATGAGATTTAATAAAATCAGGATCTAAAGAATCAGTCTCGATCAGACTTCTTGCAATTGCATTGAATAATAATATATCCGTTCCGGGTATAATCTGAAGATGTAAGTCTGCATTCTCACAACTTTCCGTTTTTCTAGGATCTACCACGATGATCTTAACATTCGGATCCGAATTTTTTCTAGCTTCTATTCTTCTGAAAAGAATAGGATGGCACCAAGCGGGGTTGGCACCTGCAATCAAAAAACAGTCCGCAATCTCTATATCGTCATAAGAGATAGGAACACTATCCTCGCCCAATGACATTTTATAACCTACAACTGCAGAGCTCATACACAGTCTGGAGTTGGTATCTATATTATTTGTATTTAAAAAACCTTTGGTGAGTTTATTCACCACATAATATTCTTCCGTCAATAATTGTCCGGATACATAAAAGCCGACCGAATCAGGTCCGTATTCTTTGATCAGATTTTTAAAACGAGAAGCTATCTCTACTAACGCAGAATCCCAATCAATTTTTTGCAATTCTCCCGTTTTAGGATTTCTTGCTAGTGGATGCAAAAGCCTATCACTCTTATCCAATACGGTATGATGTAAATTCATCCCCTTGGAACAGAGCATTCCTTTATTTGCAGGATGATCCGGATCCCCTTGGATCGTAAAATTGGTCTCACTCTCCTTTTGGATCAATACTCCGCATCCAACTCCGCAGTAAGAACAGGTACTTCGATATCCGTTTTCTGTGTTCACAACCAGTTTATAGCAATTTTTATGCCAATTCAAAAATTTTATAAACGATTCGTATAAACCTGCACCGTTTCCAAATAAAAAATGAGCTGCTTCAGAAATTACGCATTTTAATTAAGCATCATGTACAATATATGCGTAATTTCTAGCAATTTTGTTCTTTCTATTTAGTCCGCCAGAGCCAAGATTTTTAATACGTGTTCGAAAAAGAAGGGCATAATCTAATTTTTTATATGATTCTATCTTAATATAAGTTTTTTCAAAAATTGTATTCAATAGTTGGCATGACTTTTGCTTAAGGCTGTATGTGAGCATATTGCTCGGTTAACGGAGAGCTTTAAATGAAAAAATTTCGTGAATTCGTATCTATCGGTCACTTTCCATCGCTCGTGAGCTCCTTTCTGTACTTTGACTTCAGCTTCATGGTATGGATGCTGCTTGCTGCTTTAGGCGTTTTTATTTCAGAAGAATTCAAACTAGGCCCTGCTCAAAAGGGTATGTTGGTTTCCGTTCCTCTATTAGGAGGAACATTATTGAGAATCCCTTTAGGGTTACTTTCTGATCGTTATGGATCTAAGATCGTCGGCCTTTGCGGAATGGGTGTGACAATGATCACCCTGTTATTGGGTTGGAAATTTGCGAACACTCTTCCTGAAGTAATTCTTGTTGGATTATTATTGGGAACAGCTGGAGCAAGTTTCGCAGTAGCTCTTCCTTTAGCTAGTAGATGGTATCCTAAAGAATACCAAGGCTTAGTAATGGGTATCGCAGGTGCTGGTAACAGTGGATCTGTGATCGCTACGTTCTTTGCTCCCGATCTTGCAAGAAACTTCGGATGGCATGCTGTTTTCGGTCTTGCTCTTATTCCTTTAGCTTTTGCTTTCGTATTCTTCTTAATCTTTGCGAAAGATTGTCCTGGAACAATTTCCAAAAAACCTTTAAAACAATATTTAGTACCAATCAAATCCAGAGACGCTTTATTCTTCTGTTTGCTATATAGCGTAACGTTCGGCGGATTCGTAGGTATAGCAAGTTTTCTTCCTATCTTCTTCCATGACCAATATGGTGTGGATAAGGTTACTACTGGATTATACACATCTTATTGTATCTTAGGTGCAAGTTTGGTTCGCCCCATAGGCGGATATCTTTCCGATAAATTCGGCGGGGTTACTGTTTTATTAGGAGTATTCGCAGGAGTCGCTTCTTGTCTGATCGCAATCTCTTGGCTCCCCGCAGTAGGAGTTATACTTCCTATCTTCATCACTTTAATGATCTTCTTAGGTTTAGGGAATGGTTCCGTATTCCAACTTGTTCCTCTTAGATTCAGTAAAGAGATCGGGATCATTACAGGATTTATCGGAGCATTCGGAGGTCTGGGAGGATTTTTCGTACCAAATCTATTAGGAAGTTTGAAAGCGATTTCCGGAACCTTCTCCATTGGATTCGTAGTCTTGTCCGTGGTAGTTGCGTTATCCGCCTTCCTTCTATTCATGATGAACACGTATGTTTGGGAAAGAAATAGAAAAAACGAATCCTTAGAGTTGGAGTCGGCTTAAGCCGGCTCCTAAAAGGAAAAGGAGATAGATAAAATGAAACGGAAGTTAGTAATTCTTGGAAATGGAATGGTGGGTCATAGATTCGCCGAAAAAATCGCAGAATATGGTGGAACAGAAAAATTTGAAGTAACTATTTTAGGAGAAGAACCTAGAAGAGCTTATGATCGTGTTCATCTTTCCGAATATTTCACGAATAGATCCGCAGATTCTCTCTATCTTTCTCCTTCCGATTGGTATAGGACCAATGGTATCCGATTATTACTCTCGGAACCTGCGATCTCTGTAGACACAGTTTCCAGAAAGGTAATCACTTCTGCCGGAACTGAATTACCTTTTGATGAGTTAGTTCTTGCTACCGGTTCTTCTGCTTTTGTTCCGAATTTCGAAGGCGTGGATAAACAAGGTGTCTTCGTTTATCGCACGATTGAAGATCTAGAAAAGATCATGTCTTACGCTAAACAAGTTTCCAAAGTAGCAGTACTTGGTGGGGGCTTATTAGGTTTAGAAGCTGCTAAAGCAGTCTTAGACATGGGAAAAGAAAGTCATGTAGTAGAATTCGCTTCTCGTTTAATGCCTAGACAATTAGACGAGGCCGCTTCTTCCGTTCTAAAATCAAAGATCGAATCCTTAGGCGTTCGTATTCATTTAAATAAAGAAACAAAACAAGCATTAGGCGATTCAAGCTTTCAAGGGCTGGATTTCGTAGATGGTTCCGTTTTAGAAGTGGAGATGTTGATTGTCTCCGCAGGTATCCGACCCAGAGATGAACTGGCAAAAAATTCTGGAATAGAGGTCGGACAAAGAGGCGGGATCCTTGTAGATGATGAGTTAAGGACTAATGTTTACGGAGTGTACGCAATCGGAGAAGTTGCCCTCCATAAAGGAATGATCTATGGTCTTGTCGCTCCAGGTTACGAAATGGCGGAAATACTCGCTTATAATCTTTGTAGCCCTGGACAAAAAACAAAGTCTTACGCAGGTTCCGATCTTTCTACAAAATTAAAATTGATCGGAGTAGATGTTGCTTCTTTCGGAGACGCGTTAGGCCAAACGGAACATCTTCCTATCGCTTATACGAATCCTCGCACTGGCGTTTATAAAAAATTAGTACTTTCTGCGGATGGCAAAAAACTGAAAGGGGGAATCCTTGTTGGAGATGCGGATGCATACTCCAATCTTCTTACCCTCTATTTAAATAATGTAGAACTTCCTGACGAACCTGAGTCTTTGATTGTAGGAACTCCATCAGAAGAAGGTTCGGCATTCGGTTCACTTCCAGATGATGCTAAGATCTGTTCTTGCAATAATGTTTCTAAAGGAGATCTTTTAGGTGCGATCCGTTCAGGTGCTTGTTCTGATCTGAAAGGTTTAAAGGAATGTACTAAGTCCGGAACCGGCTGTGGTGGTTGTATTCCTCAGATGAATTCCATCCTGAAAGAGGAACTTCGTGCGCAAGGCAAAGTTGTCACGGAACATGTCTGCGAACATTTTAAATATTCCAGACAAGAATTATTCCAGATCGCAAAAGTTAAAGGGATCCGAAGCTTCGAAGAAATGATCCGCACTCATGGAATGGGGAACGGTTGCGAGGTTTGTAAACCTGCTGTAGCTTCTATCATCGCGAGTATCTATAACGAGCCGATCCAAAAGTATAGAGAGATCCAAGACACCAATGATAAGTATTTAGCTAATATCCAAAGAGGTGGAACTTACTCTGTCGTTCCTCGTATTCCCGGTGGAGAGATCACTCCGGATAAATTAATCGTGATAGGTCAGATTGCGAAGAAGTACGATCTTTACTGCAAGATCACCGGTGGCCAAAGGATAGATTTGTTAGGTGCGAAAATGGAACAACTTCCCGACATCTGGAAAGATCTAGTAGAAGAAGGTTTCGAAAGCGGACATGCTTATGGTAAAGCGATGCGAACCGTAAAAAGTTGCGTGGGTTCTACTTGGTGCAGATACGGAGTGCAAGACAGTACTGCATTCGCAATCCGAATTGAAGAAAGATATAGAGGGATCAGAGCTCCTCATAAATTAAAATCTGCAGTCTCAGGTTGTATCAGAGAATGTGCGGAAGCAAGAGGCAAAGACTTCGGAATTATCGCCACTGAAAAAGGCTGGAACCTTTATGTTGGTGGAAACGGAGGTGTGAATCCTAAACACGCAATCCTTCTCGCTGCTGATTTAGACGAAGAGACCTGCGTTAAATACATTGATAGGTTCATGATGTTCTATATCAGAACAGCGGATAAACTCGTCAGAACTTCTGCATGGTTGGAACAACTGGAAGGCGGGATAGAATATCTGAAAGATGTGATCATCAACGACAGACTTGGTATTAACAAATCCTTGGAAGAAGAGATGAATAATCTTGTCGGGACCTATGTTTGCGAATGGAAAGACGTAGTCGATGATCCGGAAAAACAAAAGAAATATAAACATTTCATAAACAGCGAAGATTCCGATCCTACAGTTCGTTTCATCGAAGAAAGAGGACAAAAACGTCCTGTCGATTGGCCTAAAAAAGAATTGGTTTCGAACTAGGAGATACAAATGAACACAACCGCAAAAGAACCTGTTTGGATACCTGTTAGCACAGTAAGTGAATTTCCGGAAGATGGAGGAGTATGTGCTAAAGTTTACGGAGAACAAATCGCGATCTTTCATTTCAGTTCTAGAAACGAGTGGTTTGCCTGCGAGAACAAATGTCCTCATACGGGGGATATGGTTTTATCGAGAGGAATGATAGGCGATTCTCAAGGAGAACCTAAGGTCGCATGTCCTATGCATAAAAAATCATTCTCTCTTAAAACAGGAGCTTGTATGAGCGGAGAAGAATACTCAATAAAAACGTATCCAGTTCATATCGAGGATGGAACCGTTTATATCGGGATCGAAAGCCCAGGAACTCAGGGTTAAGGTCATGGATTCTTTTACGGGAAAAGTATATTTAGTAGGTGCAGGTCCGGGAAATCCGGACCTTCTCACAGTTCGTGCAGTAAAACTTTTAAGAAAGGCAGATGTTGTTCTTTACGACGATCTTGTATCAGCAGGAGTTTTGAAATATTGTAAAAAGTCCGCGGTCTTGGAATATGTAGGCAAGAGGATCGGACAACATAGTTGTCTCCAAACCGAGATCAATCGAAAATTAGGAGAATATGCTAAACAATATTCTAATATAGTTCGTTTGAAGGGAGGAGATCCTTCTATTTACGGAAGAGCAGGAGAGGAAATAGAACATCTCGCATCCTTAGGAATTGAATGTGAAATTTTAGCAGGAGTGACCACAGCTTCCGGAGCCGCTTCCAGTTTGGGAATTCCACTCACTCATAGAGAATACGCGAGAGAAATACTATTCTTATCCGGCCATAAGAAGACCGGCAAAAATCCGGAAAGTTTTGAAGAACTGAACTTAGAAGGTAAAACAGTTTTGGTTTATATGGGGCTGAACAGTTTGGAAAGTATCAGGGAGAATTTATTGGAATCCGGAAATTCTGGCTCTACTCCTATGGCATTTATAGAAAATGCGACCCTTCCTACCCAGAGGTTAGTTTTAGCAAATCTGGATACCTGTCTGGACAAAGCGGAAGAATTCCAGATCAAAACGCCTGCACTTTTGATCTTCGGGCAAATCGTGAATTTTTATACAGAGCTACAAAGGTTAAAAGAAGAAGGTAGGATCTCCTACTGTTAGGAAATTCTGCTTTTGAAACCGACGTAGGAACTCCTACAAAACGAGATCTTATTCTCGAGCCCGATGTTGGATTTCCTACAAAATGTTTTTACTCCAAACCACAGGTAAACTACTCGCAGTTTTCCTGTGCAGAATTATATTGATTCCTGCGGATTCCCGCTAAGAGGAAGCATGAACGATATAACCGGAAAGAAAACAACGCTTAGAACTGCTCAAGCGGAAGGTTTTGTATTCTGCAAACCGGAAACCATAATTAGGATCAAAGAAAACACTCTTCCTAAGGGGGATCTTTTCGGAGTCGCAAAGGCAGCTGCACTTCTTGGCTCCAAAAAAACTTCTGAACTTATCCCTCACTGTCATCCTGTTTCCATTGATTCTTTCCAAATCGAATTCGAAGTTCTTTCCGACAAAAACGCTGTCCGGATCTTGACCACTGCAAAATCTATCGGAAAAACAGGGATAGAAATGGAGGCTCTGACGGGCGTCAGCGTAGCTTCATTAGTGATTTATGATTTACTAAAACCTATAGACAAAGAATTGGAAATTTCCTCTATTCGCCTTTTAGAAAAGAAGGGAGGAAAAACGGATGCACAGATCACCAAATTTGCTGCAGGTTCGAAGGCGGGAATTTTAGTTTGTTCCGATTCTACGTTCCAAGGCAAACGAGAAGACGGATCTGGAAAGGCTATCTTAAATTTATTAAAAGAACATGATGTAGAAACTATTAAATCGGAAATTCTTCCGGACGAGCCGGAACAAATCCGAAATACAATATTAGAATGGTCTAAACTAGGATTAGACCTGATCGTCACTACAGGTGGAACAGGACTCGGACCTAGAGACAATACTCCGGAAGCAATCAAAGAAATATTGGAACAAGAAATCCCAGGTATCGCAGAGGCAATGAGATCCTTCGGCCAAGATCGAACCCCTTTTGCGATGTTATCCAGATCTATTGCAGGTAGGATAGGCAAAACATTAGTGGTGTCAGTTCCAGGAAGTACGAACGGTGCCACGGAAAGTTTACAAGCCATTCTTCCTGCGGTATTCCATGCAAAAAAAATGATGAGAGGAGAAGGGCATTGATCTCTGTCCAAGAGGCGCTAACACTCATAGAATCTTCTGCGAGTGTTACTTCTTCCGAAAATACAAACTTGGAACATTCTCTTGGTAAAATACTAAGAGAAAAAATCTGCGCTGATCGAGATTATCCCCCTTTTCATAGGGCAACTATGGATGGATTTGCCTTGAAGTCCGAAGGTTTTTCAGAAGATCGCATCTATTCTTATACAAGAGAATTACATGCAGGAGAATCTTTCCTATTGGAAAGGGGAGAAGAAGCCATTCGTATCATGACCGGTGCCCCTGTCCCGGAAGGTTTCGACCTTGTTATCAAGATAGAAGATTCCGAAGATTTAGGAATTTCTAATGGAAAGAAGCAGGTTCGCTTTCGCACGGAAAAATCCAGCTCCTTCTCCAATATAGCAATCCAAGGAGAAGATCTAAAACAAGATCAGGAAATTTTAAAGGAAGGGACTTTAATCAACGCCTCCGTTCTTTCCTTACTTTCTTCTTTGGGAAAATATTCCATCCAGACTTCCAAACTTCCAAGAGTAAGAGTGATCTCGACTGGAAATGAAATTGTTGGTCCGGGTGAAATCCCTAAACCTTGGCAGATCAGAGATTCCAATTCTTATTCTATCCGATCTTTATTACAAAAATACGGTATAGTCCCTTTATCTATTACGAGAGCCGGAGATGATTCGGTCCTTCTGGAAAAAGCAGTGCAAGAAGGTTTGGATTCGGATCTTCTCATTCTTTCCGGCGGAGTTTCTATGGGAAACTTAGACCTTGTTCCTAAAATTCTGGAAACTTCGGGAGTGGAGAAGATCTTTCATAAGGTGAGGATCAAACCTGGAAAACCGATTTGGTTCGGTAAGAAGGAAAACCAGGCAGTCTTTGGTCTACCGGGAAATCCTTTCAGCGTTCAAGTTTGTTTTAGGATCTTTGTGGAAGCATATCTAAGAAAGTTTTTAGGACTTTCTCCAGAGAAACCGATCTACTTGCCTTTTGACGGAGAAAGAAAAAAGAAAAACAAACTGACCGAGTTCTTCCCAGTTTCTTATGAGACCAAAGGCCAAACCTTTTTAAAGGAAAAGAAGTTTAACGGAAGTGGGGATATTCGAGCAGGAATTTTTTCGGATGGTCTAGGAGTCCAATTTTCGGAAACGGAAAATCTGAAAGAAGGCGATTTGTTGGAATTCCATCCATGGGCTTAATCCAGATTGACTTAGGGCGCCTAGTCGGTTGAAGTAAGATTTATACTATCTCAAAAACGTTTTGTAGGAATTCCTACATCCGATATTTGGGCACATATTCGAAAATATAAAAATATTTCGCCGGAGGTCGGTATGAGCTCGAAGAAAAAAATCGCTGTTGCTAAGGGAGATGGGATCGGTCCGGAAATTATGGACGCCACTCTTAGAATCTTAGAAGCGGCAGGTGCGAGCATTGAACCGGTCTTTATAGATATCGGAGAACAGGTTTATAAAAAAGGTCATAGCGCAGGAATAGAACCTGCGTCTTGGGATATTCTTCGCGACACAAAAGTATTTTTTAAAGCCCCAATCACAACTCCCCAAGGAGGCGGTTACAAAAGTTTAAACGTAACCGTTCGAACCACTTTAGGGTTATTCGCTAACGTTAGACCTTGTATCTCTCTTTATCCTTACGTAGACACAAAACATCCGAAGTTAGACGTGGTTATCGTAAGAGAAAATGAAGAGGATCTTTACACAGGAATAGAACATAAACAAACTTCGGACACTGTCCAATGTTTAAAATTGATCTCAAGACCTGGGTCCGAAAAAATCATCCGTTATGCATTCGAGTACGCAAAGGCTTATGGCAGAAAAAAAGTAACCGCAATGGTAAAGGATAATATCATGAAACAATCTGACGGATTATTTCATGATGTGTTCAAAGAAATTGCAAAAGAATATCCGGATTTAGAAGCGGCAAGCGAAATCATCGATATAGGTGCGGCCCACTTAGCTGAAAGACCTCAGGCCTACGATGTAGTCGTCACATTGAATTTATATGGAGATATTATTTCGGATATAGTCGCTCAAGTTGCAGGTTCAGTCGGTATGGCAGGATCTGCAAATATAGGAGAAGTTGTCTCTATGTTCGAAGCGATTCACGGCTCTGCACCGGACATCGCAGGAAAAAATATAGCAAACCCAAGCGGGCTTATCAACGCGGCAGTTATGATGCTCGTCCATTTAGGGCAACCTGATATCGCCGCCAAGATCCAAAACGCTTGGTTACTTACTATCGAAGAAGGAATTCATACAGGCGATATTTACAAAGCAGGTGTAAGCCGAATTAAAGTAGGAACAAAAGAATTCGGAGAAGCGGTCATCGGAAATCTAGGACATCTACCTGAAAAATTTAAGCCTATCTCTTTTGGAAAAGCAAAAGCCATCCATATTCCTGAATATAAAAGAAAGGCCCTAGAAAAAGAATTAGTAGGTGTGGATGTATTCTTAGATTGGGCCCCTGGAACTTCGGAAGAGCTTGCTAAAAAACTAAGTGCCGTCTCAGGAGATCTGAAACTTAGAATGATCACTAATAGAGGGGTAAAAGTTTATCCGAATGGTGCTCCTGAAACTTTTTTAACGGATCATTGGAGATGCAGATTCGTAAATCCTGAAACTCCTGATACAGAATCAGGAGACGGCTTTCTTAAAATCCAGCCGGAACAAATTGCAAAATTATTACTTAGAATTTCAGAAGCCGGATTAGACAGTATCCAAACGGATAATTTGTATAAATTCCAGGGAAAAAGAGCGTTTTCCTTAGGCGGAGGAGAATAATTAAAATTGGTTCGTTAGGATTTTTTTAAACGAATCCAAGGATACTGGTTTAATTATATAATCTTTTACTAATGGGATTTCTTTAGCTCTTCTTAGATCCGAATCATCTACGGAAGAGCTGACCATATAGATTTCAGGTTTTTTACTGAGAGAGTTTACAAAATTTGCATACTCATCCAGAAATTGCCAACCATCCATAAAAGGCATATTAATATCTAAAAATATAAAATCGGGAATGATATCCGGCTCGCTTTGATGTTCTTTCAAAAAGCTGATAGCACCTTCTCCGTCCGGAAATACTTTTAAACTTTCAACAGCACCCGTTTTTTCAATGGTTCTTTTAGCAATCTCTACGAAAATCGCATCGTCATCTACGAGTAAAAGTTTCTGTTTTTTAGATAGTGAATTCATTTGCTTTAGAAAGATGAATTATAAATTTCGTGCCTTGTCCAGGACTACTTTCCACATGGATTTCTCCACCCAGGGACTCGATCTGGTTTTTGGTCATAAACAAACCCAAACCTCTTCCGTCCGTGTTTCGGTGAAATCTTTTGTGTAATTTAAAAATCTGGTCCCCATGTTTATTTAAGTCAATTCCTAAACCGTTATCCTGCGCTTCTAATATATGATTTCCGTGAGACCAAAATGTCTTAAACCGGATCACTGGATGAGGGGATTCACATCTATATTTCAAAGAATTGGAAAGTAAGTTTAAGAATATACTCTCCAGATAGACCGGAGGGTAGACGATAGAAGGAGATTCCGAAAAATCCGTGATGATTTCAGCCTCACATTCTAATATTTGGCCTAAAAACATGGCCTTTACTCTGGAAAATACGGACTCAAACGAGATTTCTTCGGAGACAACCTTCGGGCTTTGCCGTATTTTAATAACTTCTACGATTTCGTTTAATGTAGTAAGTAATTGGTCAGAGGTGGTCTTGAGATAGTCCATATATTCGACCTTCTCTTCTTCCGTTTCCGCCTCTTCTAAAAACTTTACAAGCGTAGAGATATTCCCGATCGGGGATCTCATATTATGGGACACAATCTGGTTGAATTCTTCTAATTGAGAGATCCTTTCCTTTAAGTGATTACCGACCGATCTGAGTCTTGCATTTTTTTCTCTCAGAATATTTTCTAAGATCCTTTTACGGGAAATATCCTGGATCTGAGAAACAATAAACATCAGTTCACCTGAGTCTTTTCTGACTGCGACCCCAGTGATAAACACCCAGACTATATGCCCTTTTTTGTGGATATATCTCTTTGCGAATTGAGCGCTATCTCGTTCTCCGTCGATTATTTTACGAAAGGCTTCCGCGCCTACGTTTAGATCTTCAGGATAAGTAACGTCTTGGAAAGATTTGAAAAGAAGTTCGTCAGGTTCATATCCTATCATCTTAGCAAAGGACTGGTTCAGTTCCAAAAAGTGTCCGTTTTTATCTAACAGAATAATTCCGTTACCAGAACTATGGAATGCTTCGGAAAATTTTTTCTCACTTAAACGAATCTCTTCTTCCACCAATTTAGAAAGAGTAATATCCTGCATCGCGCCGTATACTCCAACGATCCTTCCATCAGAATAAGCAGGTTTACCTTGGGTGCGCACCCAAATCACTCTTCCTGTTTCTGTGATCATCCTATGTTCCACAGAGTAAGTCTCACCTTTTTGATAGACTCTTAAATTATACTCTCTTAATTTTTCTAAGTCTTCCGGGTAAGAATATTTATGATATACAGTATCTCTATCTATTCCTAGAGAAGGATCTCTTTCCAGGATCCTGAAAATTTCAGAAGACCAATACAAACTGCCGGTCTCAATATTGGATTCCCAAGCTCCTACTTTTGCGAGCTCAGCCATGATAGAGGAAAATTTTTTTTCCTGCTGCAAACTCTCCGTTAGTCGCACTTGGTCGGTAACATCTCTAGAAGTTGTATTTAAATAAGTGACCTTACCTTCTTTATTTGTAATAGGTTGAGTCAAGGTTTCGAACCAAATATAGTCTCCATCCTTCTTTAAAAAGCGATACTGTGTTGCGACTGTAGGTCTTCCTTCTTTTGCAGGATTATGAGAATCTACAAGAATACGGTCTCTGTCATCGGGATGGATAAAATCGTACGGATTACGACCCAATAATTCCTTCGGTTTAAAACCGGTTAGAGTCTCGATGATAGGATTTACATAAAGATAGATCCCTTCCGGATCATGCAGACAAATCAGTTCCCGACTGGTTTCGATTAAGATCTGGTACAAATCTTGGTTTTGATCCAATTTGATTTTTTCCTGACCCAGTCTTTCTTCCATAAAATGCAAGAACTTGCTCTATTAACTGATACATATAAAGACGACTTAGACGAGTACATTGCGAATAAAAAAGGTCCGAAAATCCCAAAATGTAAGGATTTTATTTCCGCAAAATAAACGGCTCTAAAGATTTCAAATTTTACTCGGAACCAAACATTTCGTTTTAGAACGAGTGATCTGCTTTTGAGGATTCGGTTCCTAAGAAGGAACCTTTTTTCGCGTGGGTTTCATCTCTTTTAGAAAGATTAAAAAGAGGAAAAGAAAATTAGAAAAACGTAATTCGATTATGGGAGAAGTTTTTCGATCCGGTTAAAACCGAAAAACTTCGGACGGTTTATTCCCCGTCGTCTCCAATCGCTTCCACAGGACAGATTTCCTTAGCCTTGCGTGCGGCAATCGCTTCTTCCGGATTGGCAGGCTGTCTATGAAAATATACCTTAGACTCATCGTCGGTATATTTCAAAAGTTGAGGAGCCTCTTCCAAGCAGTCATTACAAGGAACACAGCTATTATCAACATAGAATTTTCCCGAAACATTTTCCGGAACTTTGTCATTCTTATCTGCCATGAATACTAAGGATTATCGAACGTTTGGAACGTCAAGTTGGTTTTCTACATAGAAGCGGGTAGGATAGGATTGACAAGTCCAAGAATCAAAGGAAAACACTGCAATGGCGTCAGCCCCACAGTTTTCCCGTAGAACATTCTTGAGACTAGGACTCGCCGGGTCAGGAGCTCTAGTACTTGGGGGATCCATTTGTATCTTAAATAGATCTTCCAGACAATTACCTAAAGTATTATTCTTCTCCGAATCCGAACTTGAGACTCTAGCCGCCTTATCGGAAGCTATCTTACCTGAAGCTACTAGCGCTCCAACATACAAAGAAGCTAAAGTACTAGAAAGATTGGATGAGGAATTTTATTTCGTAGATCCATTCTTATCCGACGATTTCAAAACTTTAATATTGGTTTTAGAATATCTTCCCTTATTCCATTGGAAGTTTTCCAGATTCTCCAAACTTTCTTTGGAATCCAGAAGAAAGTTCTTATCGGAATTGAATCAATCCGACTCAGAGACTGTAAGAGCCGTTTGGGCCAATTTAAGAATGCCTATTTTTTTAATGTACTACGGACACGAGTCTACATTCAAAGCGATTTCGTATGACGGACCTTTCTTAAATCCTCCCGAAAAATTAAGTGAATCCAGGATCTATTATCGCAAACTAGTAGGAGGTTCCGATGTCGGGTAAAATTTACGAATGGAAAAATTTGGGCGAATCCAAAGAGATCCGGACAGAAGTTTTAGTAATCGGAACCGGTTGTGGAGGTGCTACCGTCGCTTATGAACTAGCAAAGGCGGGGAAGAAGGTAACCTTAATCGAAGAAGGGGGTTACTATCATACCGGATCATTCGATAATCATGAATTGAATATGGCGGGTAAAGTTTCCGCAGAAAGAAATATGGCCACCACTGCGGATGGAACAGTAAATATAGTTTATGGAAAAAACGTAGGTGGCGCTTCCGTTCATTATTGGGCGGACAGTTATAGGACACCTAAAGACAGATTAGAACTTTGGAAGGATAAATTCGGTGTTTTAGGTCATGGCGCAGAAGATCTGGAACCCTTCTGGAAAGAGTTAGACGACACACTAAACGTACATCCTGCGAAAGAAGAAAATTATAATAGAATGAACCAGTTGGTTCGTAAAGCTTCCAAAGAATTAGGATGGGAAGGCAACCCGGTTCCTCAAGCAAGAAAGAACTGTCAAAAATCCGGACATTGTATGCAAGGCTGTATGTTCGGAGCAAAACAAAGTCAACTAATCACGCATATTCCCATGGCAATGGCTTTGGGCGCTGATCTTTATGCAGACACTAAGGCATTAGAATTGGAATTTGAAGGAGACAAGGTAGTCGGATTAGAGGCGGTTGTGATAGACAGACCTTCTCAAAAAGAATCCGAAGTAAAATTGCGTTTTAAAGCGGACACAGTTGTAGTCGCAGCTGGAGGTTTCGGGAGCTCTACCTTTCTTCTTAAAAACGGATTAAAAAGAAAGTTACCCGCTTTAGGAGAATTTTTAGCGATCAATCCATCTCCTTTCGTTCATGCGTTGTATAAAGAACCGATCATCCAATGGAGAAATATTCCTTCTGCATATGGAGTGGAAGAATTTAGATTGGCACGTTATGCGGGAGGCACTTATAGAGAGGGTGGCTATCTCATCATGGCCAATCAATTGCAACCCGGCGCGATTGGTGCCTTGGTACCAGGATTCGGAGCAGAACATTTCGAGATCATGAAAGAGCTTCCTAAACTCGGAGGTACAATAGGTTGGATTGACGATCCGGATACCGAGCTAGGTAGAATAGAAGTTAAGTCCGGCGGAAAAAGAGAAGTCCAATACAGCTTTGGACCACTCACTAAAGAGATACTGAAAGACTGTATTCGCAAACAAGTTACATTGAACTTTAAAGCAGGTGCATACAAGGTCATCCTTCCGGATCTAAAAAGAACCGTCCTAACTAAACCTGAGGAAATTGGTGTTGTTGATTCTCTTCCATTAACACCTGCTTCAATGGCAATGGCCGCTCCTCATCCTGCAGGTGGCTGCAGAATGGGACTGGATCCTAAAACTTCGGTTGTGGATTGGAAACATAAGGTACATGGAATTTCGAATTTATATGTAAGCGATTCCAGTGTATTTCCTACAGCGGTTTCCGTGGACCCGAGCTATACAATTATGGCATTCTCTAAAAGAGCGGCCCAATTTATTGCAGAACAGAAGTCCTGAATTCTATCTCGGTACTTTTGGATCGAATCTCCTTGACCGGACCGCTACTTGGAAAAACATCGTAATCGCAACCAAGAACCGGAGAGGTGTCCGAGCGGTTTATGGTACTTGCTTGGAAAGCAAGCGTAGGGTAACACCTACCGGGGGTTCGAATCCCCCCCTCTCCGCCAGTTCTTGTTTCCAGTGGACCTAATATGGAACCGCTAGGTAAAACATTTCTTTGGATCGGAGCATTCTTCCTGATTATCGGAGCCATAATCGTTTTCGGCTCCAAACTTCCATTTATCTCTTCTCTCGGAAATTTACCCGGGGATTTCAAGATCGAAAGAGAAAATTTCAGATTCTATTTTCCTTTCGCAACTTCTATTCTGATCAGCATTGGACTTTCCCTTCTTCTGTATCTCTGGAACAGATTTATACATTAAGAAAAACGTATGAATTCGGAAAACACTCCTCGTTTTAGCGATAGATTCGAGTTTATTCCAGGAGAGAATGATCTATATTCTCTCCTGGAATCTTTTAAAAGATCGGAACAGGATTGGATCGACCTAACTGTTTCTAATCCTACAAAAGTTGGCTTAGTTTATCCAAGAGAAGCCATATTACATTCTATAGAAAAGCCCGAAAGTATGGAATATGATCCAAATCCAAAAGGAATGTTAAATGCTCGAAAATCCATCGTAGGCTATTATAAAGAAAAAGGTTATAATATTTCGGAAGAGGACCTATTCTTAACTTCTTCCTCTTCCGAAGCATATTCTTATTTAATAAAATTATTATGTAATCCGGGCGAAGAAGTTCTCATCCCTTCTCCCGGGTACCCGCTCTTTGAATTTTTGTCGTTGCTGGATGGAGTAGAATTTAATTCATATAAGCTGGATCAGAACGACAGTTGGAAAATAGATTTTGAAGACTTAGGATCTAAAATCACAAACAAGACTAAAATCCTATTTTTAGTTTCTCCTAATAATCCGACTGGAAGTCTTCTTACTTCCGAAGAATTCGAAAAACTGAAAGTCATTTCTAAAACCAAAAAGATAACCTTGATTTTAGATGAAGTCTTTTCAGATTATTTACACGAAGAAAATCAGAACCAATTTGATTTCTTTCATACCGATTTTCCCATTTTTGTAGTAAACGGAATCTCAAAGATACTCGCGCTTCCTCAGATGAAACTTTCGTGGATCCATGTTGGAGGTCCTACAAACTGGAAAAAAGAATGTAAAGAACGATTAGAAATCATTTCGGATACATACCTTTCTGTAGGAACTCCAATCCAACTTGCTCTTCCTGAGTTATTCCAATGGAGAAATATGATCCAAAGCCAGATACTCAGAAGAATCCGTAGAAATCTTCAGATTCTGGAAAATTTTCATTCTTCTCATACGGGGATTGGATACACTTCTCCCAAAGGAGGATGGTACGCAGTATTACGGTCTGAATCTTTCTTAAATGACAAGGAATTCTCTTTTAGATTATTAGAAAAAGAGAAAGTGCTAGTTCACCCCGGATCCATATTCGGATTCGAAGAAGATTCAGGAAGTATAGTGATCAGTTTAATTTCTGAAACTGAATTATTCCAGTCAGGACTGGAAAAAATCTCAACGTTCTTATGAAATGACTTTCTGAACGAAACTTTTGTATTGTTTTGGAGTTAGCCCGGTCGCCTTCTTAAACTCCACATTAAAAGACGTTTTAGAGCCGAAACCTACTGCAAATGCAATATTCAGAATATTATCTTCGGTATCGTTTTTCAGAAGGAGTTTCGCTTCTTCTATCCTTTTAGAATTCAAATAAGCCGCGAAGCCCATTCCGAGCCTAGAATTTAGAAGTTCAGATAATTGGTGAGTACTGAGACCGATCTTAGAAGCCAGCATTTGGATGGTAACTTCTTCCTCTGCAAACAATTTCTCCGTGTTCATCAAAGTTTCGAGAGCATTTAAAGATTCATCCACGTCTAGACCTGAGATCTTTGAACGAGCATATCTAGGTTTATTTATAAAACCTCTCAATGTTTCGAGAAGACTATTCTTCTCCTCCAGATTCTGGGAGTATTTTTGAATAATATTATAAAGAAGAATAAGAAGGTCCGCCGGGAAGAACAAAGGCACCGAATATACGGTAAAAAAGCCGTATTCCAAAAATCCCATATAGTAAAAAATACTAATATACCCTAAGGTCATATACATTCCCCAGGAGACCAAAAACAGGTTTAATTTGCGATTTCCCCGTCCTCTCAGATAGATCCCGGAAATCAGTATCATCGGTATAGAAATGGAGTATATGATCTCGTTGATCAGGGTCAGATACGCTATTGTATCCATCATAAAAATGAGTGGAAGTGTAAGGCCAAGAACTACCGCGAAAAAGAATAAGATTCGATCCACCCAAGGCAAAAACGTTTCCGTTTCCAAAAATTTTCGGATAAATTGAAACCCGAAGAGCCCTCCCACATTAAAGAAAAAATAATTTACTTTTTCGGCCCAAAGAGGTGAATCTTCCCAAAAAAGCTCTATCGCATTTCCATAATTTACATCGTAAGATGCTCCCATACAGAAAGCATAGCAGGTATATAGTAGAAATTCCTTATGTTCGGTTGCTCTATAATATAATAAAGCGACTAGGATAAGCATCCCGTACAAGCAGGCAGAAAGTGAAAATACTCCTGTTTCAATCGCGAGATTAGCTCGGACACCTGCTTCATCCATTATATCGATCGGAAATGACATGATGGATTCGGATTTGATCCGAACGATAAATTCTTTTTCTTCTCCAGGCTCTCCTTGCAAAAGTAATGTTGGATAGAGAACATTTTTTACAGGCCAATCACTTTTTGATAATGTATCCCCTACTCTTTGCAATGGGGTTACCCCATTTGGGGTATATAATTCAGCTAAATCATGCGCCTTCCATCTAATTACGAAGTAAAGATTTTCACGAATTTCTTCTCGAAATCGAATTCTGAATTTTAACCAATACGATCTTTTGGAAAAATTGAAATTTAAGGCGTTTGATCTAATTTTTTTCCAGCCGTCGTTTTTATTCGAAGGAGGAGGAATACTTTCAGTATCGGTTTTTTCCCAAAGGTAAAGTTCGGGTGTAATGTTTTTATTATGTTCGTTTGTTTCAAGAATGAACGGAAGTTCTTTCGCGAAGATGGAACCGAAGCTCGAAATAAGAACGAGAAAGAAAAACGAAATTCGGATCATGCGTTAAAAAACCATTTTTTGTAATTCGATTCGCTGCAAACAAAAAACGTTCATGTATATAATTCCGAACGATTTTAGATTATATATAGTATATTATCTAAATGTTACTCTCCAGTAAGAGTTATTACTTAACTCATATACGTTAACTGGAGTTTACATCAACGCCAAGATGGCGTTTTCTATTCGCCTTGCCTCGGACGAGTTTAATCCGCTTGTCCGAATAATTTTCAGGCCCGCTTCTAGCGGGCCTTTTTTTATCCTTTTGCAAAAATTCTTCCGAAATCCAGTCACACACAATCCGTTAATTCGATCCTAATATGCGAAATCAAAAAAGGATATTAATATGCATCCAAACGAAGCCAAAATCAGAGATTTTTATAAAAGTTTTGGTTCTAGAAATTCTGCAAGTATAGCAGACTTCTATTCACAAGACGCTGAGTTTTCAGATCCGGTATTTCCTAAATTAAAGGGTGGAGCAGTGCCAGGAATGTGGTCCATGCTTTTAGAAAGAATGGACCCAAACGCGTCGATAGAATTGGTAGAGGCAAATGCTAGCGCCGAAACAGGAACCGCATACTGGGTAGCTACTTATCTATTCTCAAAAACAGGAAGAAAGGTCCAAAACCATATCCGATCCGAATTCCAATTTAAAAACGGAAAAGTAGTCAAACAAAAGGATAGATTTCCTCTCTGGAAATGGACCAGAATGGCTTTAGGCACTCCTGGAGTTCTTTTGGGATGGTCACCTTTAGTCCAAGGAAAGGTTAGATCAGAAGCCGCCAGAAATTTGGAACATTATCTTAAGAAAAAAGGGATAACAGCTTAGAATGGAAAAATCCGTAACGATACAAGACGAGTTTACGGATACAATCCGAATCGCTCTAGAGGGAAGACCTAGGGCGATGGAAATTCTTTTGGAAAAGATCCAGGATTATATTTTTAATCTTTCCTTAAGAATGTTATGGGATCCTCAAGAAGCGGAAGATGCAACGCAAGAGATCTTACTCAAAATTTCTAATAAACTTTCCGGATTTAGATTTGAGAGTAAATTTACTACTTGGGTATATTCTATCGCAAGCAATCACCTTCTCACTATTAAAAGACCTAAGAATATCGTATATTTGAGTAGAATACGCCAAGAGTATTTATCTAAACCGAACTCGATCTCTTTAGAAGATCAGGTAGAGGATAAGATCCTGGAAGAAGAGATCCGATTCGGTTGTGTACATGCAGTTTTATTAAAATTAAATTCCGCAGATAGGATAGTATTCGTTCTATCCTCGGTTTATGGTATGAATAGCGAAGAAGGAGCCGAAATTTTAAATATCAGTTCCGAAAACTTTCGCCAAAAACTTTCCCGTTCCAAAAAGAAACTGTCCGAATTTTTGTCCAAAGAATGCGGAATGTGGATCGATAATAACAAAGCATGTCCTTGTATTGGATTGTCCGGACATCTTTTAAATCGAAACAGAGACAATGTTTCCTTTTTTACGGAATTGAAAAAGTTAAAAAAGAAAAGTCCTAATTTAGAAGATTCTAAAGTATTAGAACATTTAAAAGAGTTGGATCGACTTGCCTGGATTTATAAGAGCCAAGGAATTTACGAAACTCCCAAGGATATTTTAGAAAAGTTAGGACCTTCTTCAATTCCTTAAAAAAATATAGAACTACTGAGCTTCCGTCCAATCTTTCGGCTTCGTAAGACCTAAACGTACAAAGTCCCTTAAAAAACCCCTGTATCTGGTCAATACTTCACTCTTATTATGTTCGGCAGGTCTGAAGATTCCTTTTTTAGAAAATAACTTCATAGGTTCTTCTTTGATATCAGACCAAGTACCCACTTCTAACGTCAGAGGAAGAAATTTAGAACTCCAACTTTCTTGTTCCGAATACAACTCTAGGTAATGATCGTAAAATTTATCCCAAAGATCTCCATGAGTGGTATAACTCGCGCTCTGAGGACCATACGCAAAATTGATATGACCACAATGATCTTTAAAATGAGATGCAATCTTTTCATACAAAGAAGTATCGGAACAAGGCCTATGAGTATAAGCATATGGCCACCAAACATTATCCACCGTTCCGAAACCTGAGTGCAGATCCAAAACGGGCAGGATAGAATCTTTTACATGGAAGAATTTTTCGAAGACGGTTCTAGAAAGTGTCCGAGACTCCGGCTCTAATCCATGTCCCCTGAAATAAGGAAGTTTGTTAGAGAACTTTTGACCTCCGAAAAAAGGCAGAGGTTTCTCCGCGTCTATTCCCGAGTTTCTCATCAGATCCACTCCACCAGGATTTGCCCTAGTCTTTGCGGCAACCCCTCCAGGATTCACAATTGGAATAACTACCAATCCTAATTTACCTTTTTTTAATTCAGGAAGAAAACCAGTAGATTTTGGGTTAATGATATATTCCAAAAAATCGATTAGGATCTGGATTCCTATGGTTTCCAATCCATGAACACCCGCAGTAATTCCAACGGGATGTTTTTCTAGACCTTCTTTGGTTCCTATTTCCAAACTATAGATCGGAAAACGAAAACCCTCGTCGGTCCTCCTGGAAAAACCTGCTTGGTTGATTTTTACAAGTTTGCCGCCGAGTTTTGCGATTCTGAGCAATCTTTTCTCGTATCGATTCAGTCTTTTGATACCTCTGAGCAAGGTTCGCCTCCGAAAATTTCAGATCGTATCTTTAGTCCACGGTTGGGTTTTTAAAACCCGGGTCTTTTATCAGACCTTTATATTTTTATTCTTTAGAGTTTTGCAAAGTTTGTAACCATTTACAATCTTCCGAAAGTTCAGAAACTCCTTTTTTGATCAATTGGCAATCTGCTTCGGTTGCTGTTTTCAAACAGGAAATGGTCCTACTTATAACCAATTTAGGTTCTTGCATAGCTAAAGTATACACTTTGGATTCTTTAAATTTTTCTAAACAAAAATCCTTTCTTAATCTTTTTTCCAGAATGGCTTCCGAGTCCGGATTCAAGGTTTTCATATCAGGATCCGCACATTGTCTGACCTTCTCACAGTACTTGGAAACCCAAGCGAATCCATTGGAATTCTCTACTCCGTCTTGGTCCGCTTTCCAAACGGATTCCACCGCTGCTGGAGCTTTTTTCTTTTTAGAACAACCGACTGAGAAGAATGTCCCCATCAATATGAGGACCAGTCCGAAAGGAATTACAGTTTTATTTATTTTAGAGACCATTCCTTATTCTTCCTTACCTCGTTTACGAATGATGATTTCTATTCTTTCTTGGGAAGCTTTTACTTCCGGGCTAGGACCTTCTTCCGGCCCTAACTTTCTAAATCCATGATATGCTTGGACTGAAAGTCTTTCTCTGGAGATACCATATTTTTCCGCTAAGGTTTCTGCGATCAAACTTGCACGATGTGCATTGTATTCCCAAGTATTTCTGAAACCTTGACCTGCTTGTTCCGCATAAGGGACTTGGACTCTTAAAGTGATATCCACATCCATTCCTTGTGCAACTTCTGCTACTTTTTTAAATGTGAAGTCTGTATCCTCATCAGGATGAAATTCACCTTCGCCCAAGGATGGAGCGAATACTTGGATCCGGATCTCTTCTGTTTCGTTGATACCGATGAATAATTTAGTTTTCTCTTTCAGCTTCTTTAATGCGTAAGAGATCCTTTCCCAGAAGCGATACATTTGGGTCCTTGGCTGTAATAAAGGATCCTCTTCTAATGTGATATTAGAACCTTCAAAAAAGGATTCTCCTAAACCGAATCCACCTCGAACCAAGTCGGCAACTTGTTTCAATTTGTTTTGATCTACTTGAGAAATAGAATATAAAATGATAAATAATCCAAGAAGAAGGGTGATCATATCCGCATACGTCAAAAGCCATCTGTCCCGGTTTTCATCTCCGGCCTCGACAGGCTTTCTGTATCTGGAAAAACGTGATCTTCCGTTCAAGCAGGCGGCTCCTTAGGTTGCTTTCCGTTTAAGAAAGCAGACTCTAGATATTCCGACTCTCTTCTCTCCACTTGCTCGATAAAAGAAACAAAAATTTCGGGGGATACTGGTAAAACTGCGTTGTATGCCTTCTCTACCGAATCGAATAAGAGAGAAACTCCTAACAAAGATGCCATAAACCTGGCAGGTCGGATCAGATACGCTGAGATAGGTTTATGCGCTAATTCATAAAATGTCCTAAGATTATGAAGAACGATCTCTAACTGCTTTTCTCTTTCTTTTTTATGACCATATGATTTATACAGATCATCGTATTCTTCTCTGGTAAGCTTTTTGCCGTCCCAATCTCTTTGAATAAGCAATTGTGCCATTTCAGAATCTAGATGATCCGTAAGATTGTTTAACTCTATTAGAGTTTCTAGATTCGCTCTGGTGGTTTCCTTCATCATACCTTTTACTTTTTGGTATGTGTCCAAAGCGAGATGCATCCAAGCTTCTTTACCATCCAGATTGTAAATGGTTTCGAAAAAATATTCCACCATAGAGATGGTTTCTTCTAAATGAAAATAATCCGCATAAAATTTACGGAATCTTTCCACTTGAGCCCGAACGATCTCTACTTTGGCATGTTTAAGTTTATGTTCTTCGAAACTACTCACGATATTATCCGGTTATTATTTGGACTTTCCTCTTGAAACCAAAGGTAGAGGATAACTTTTGAAACCTTGTTGGTCCACTTCGGTTTTTACGGAACTAAAATCCGTAGGAAGATTGATCGTCTCTCTATAAGATTTGGAACTGGAACGCACTAGTAGATTTGGAATACCGTCCACTTCCGGAGTATATTTGAAACGAACTCCGTATTTATGATTTCTCGCCCAACCTTCTTTCGTAATTTCTAATAGAGGAACCTTGGAGTTTATATATTTTTTTTCGAAAGAATATACAGAAGATCCTGGAGAATAATATTTCAACCCTTCTTTACCGGAATCCACCTCTACCTTTCCGCCTTGGGGAAATGAAAGAGTGATATATGTAGTACCTGAATATGATCCTCTGTTCTTAAACCAAATTACCACTTCGGAGGCGGTGCCCTTTTTCCATTCGGAAGGAGCTTCTATACTTAATAAACCTGGAGCAGCCACATTCGAAACGTCAGGTACCAATTCCCATCCATTGAAGTTAAAATTTTGTGCGTAAGTTCTATTATTCGGAAAAATGGTGAGGTTCTTTTCTTCTTTATTATAAGAGAAATCGATCCGTTTTGATTTTGCCAAAAACTGGTGATCTTTTAAAGAAGCAAGTCCGTCTAAAATTTTCTCCCCCTTACGGATCACATATGGAACTGAAAAAAGACCTAAAGGAGGTTCTTCACTTAAAACTTCTAAAAAGAGAGAATTGAAAGAATCCCCAGGAAGTTCTTCCATTAGAATTCTTTTAACTACATAGCCGGACTCTTTTGTATTCTCATCTTCTCCGACTTTCCAAGACGAAGACTTAGAATCGTGAACAAAAGGTCCAATATTAAGAAGATTAAAACCTATCTTGGATTTGAGAGTCCATTCTCCGTTTTGTTTTTTAAAAACTGCGAGTATTTCCTCGGTCCCATTTCGGACTAAAGCGAAAGTTTCCAGGTCGGGATCCTCATCCAAGTTTCCAAGCTTTTTGAGAACCACGTCAGGGCTTTTTTCTTCAGCCTCAGGAATGGTTAAGGAGATAATTTTGGAATCGGACGGTGTTTTTGAATTACAAGCGATGAGAAGAATGAATACTGAAAAAAGGATCAATATCCTGACAAAAGAAACAAAACGAAACATATTCTGTACTACAGCTTCTTTCCGAGAAAAGCAGATGTCTATCGATTTCCTAGGCCCTAAGTAGTCCCCATACCGAACACATTTTTTACGATCCTAGCATTTGTAGTACCATCGTATTCGTCCGTATAAGCTCCTAAAGCCTCTGCAAATTCGATTGATAATCCAGCCTTGGTCCTAAGCTCCGGGAAATATAAAAATCCCTTTGCTCTTCTGGGAGTGAATGGATGAGTCAAATATTCCAGGTACTTCTCCCATTGTTGGCCTTGTAAAACGCCGTCTGAGAATACTACCTTTGCTCCTCTTTTTACATGGCGGATCTCATCATCTTGAACGATCTGCATAATATCCGCTCGTTTTTGGTCTCCAAATTTTTCGAATGCCTTTTGGTAGATCATAGAAAAATCCAAATTGGCACCTTCGAAAGAAAGAGCCATGATCGCAAAAAATTTCTGCAACGTCTGCATATTAGGGATTTGTTTCCAGAAAATATAATTGAGCGGACGATCTCCCAAATCCATTCCCCATTCTCGGATAGAGTCCAAATAAAGTTTGAGATGTTTCTGTTCTTCCAGAATCGTCTTGTACAAACTTTTACGAACAGAAGAAGGAGCATTCTGAAATTTCAATATAGCCCACGCAAATATCTCCACTGCCATCAACTCATGATTTGCAAAATGATGGAGAGAAAGTATTCGATTCTCCTCGGAATTCAAATGTTCCACTCGGGGCATTTTTGATTTTTTATCTGAGAAAGATATTTTAGAAGATCTTTCCGGTCTGTCTTTAGGAACAAAATCCGGCCAAATAATATCTTCCGGCATTTTTTCCGGAGAATATAACTTATCTTTTAGATTAGGAGAACTTAAGAGAAATTGCGCGTATTCGTTTAAAGTCAAGGTCAGTGTTTTTTAGAATCGAATGCTAACTCGATAATGGACCCTCTGATACTGGAATCAGTAGGGTCCGAGGAAATTCTTCCTTCTTTACAATGATACATGATCTTTACCGAGTCCATTAAGGATTGCATGATGAGTAAACCTTTGCCCAGGTTTCTATGTTGGGTAAGCTTTCCTCTATTCGGAAGTACCTCACATTTACCTTCTTGGTAGGTTTTTACTTTTTTTAAAAATTCTTGGAGGGAAGAAGGTTTGGCTTCTGTCACCTGCTCTTCTATCTTTTCTTTTTTCAGACCGGCACCGTAATCCACGATCCATAAAGTGAATTTGGAATTATCGACGATCCATCTGCAGATGATAGTTTCTTCGGAACTGGAATTATAATTTGCGGAAATAGAATTGGTGAGAGCCTCATCCGCAGCTAACTCGATCTGCTGGATATCTTTGGAGATGAATGTATTCTCTTCTAAAGATTGGCGAAGAGCTCTTCTGAACTCCCGAATGCTGGCTAAATCAGGAGGCAGGAACATAACGTACGAACCCGAATGATGTTTAACCAAAAGTGAATCGGCCGTATCCCTCATTTCTTGTCTGAGAAGTCCCCTAGTATATTAATACAGACCGAAAGGGGGGTTTTGCAACAAAAAACCCCCGAAAAAATCCTAAGGTAAGGAAATTCCTACCTGTACCGAGATTTTCTCTATTCGTTTGAGTAGCTTTTCCTTCCCTAAGAGGGGGAATAGAATAGGTAACTCGAGTCCATGAGCTTTTCCTGTAGCAGAGACCCGGATCGGCATAAAGAGAGTTTTTCCCTTTTGCCCGGTCTGTTCCCCCACTTGGGTCATCAAAGCCTTATAATCCTCATCGGTTTTAGGGTCCGACTTTTTTAATAATTCGTAAAATGTTGAGACAATATTCGGAGAAAATTCTTGGGAAAGAATTTCTTTCGCTTCTCCATCCTCGACTTTTAGGTCGGATACAAAAAATTCTGCAATATAATCAGGAGCTTGGCGCAAATTGTCCAGATACACTCTAACGCTATCGACTAGAGAATGTAATTCTTTGTTTTTAGGGTCTCTATATTCCGCAGGAATATCCGTTCTGTTTTCTAAGAATGGAACCAGACTCTCCGCCACTTTTTGGATCGGAAGTTCTCTGATATATTTGTTAGAAAGCCAATTCAATTTGGACTTGGGGTTCATCGCGTCTGCAATCTGATCCAGGCTAGAGAAGTTAGTCGCAACCTCCTCATCTCCACCCTTCGGTTTTCTGAATACGTCAAAAGTAGAAGGTGACTTGGAACAACGATGCACGTCGAAGGTTTTAGGAAGAATGTCTCCAGGTAGATATTCCTGGCCATCGGGAGAAGTCCAACCTAACAGAGCCATATAATTCAAGAATGTCTCAGGAAGATAACCTAAATCACGGAATGCTAATATAGAAGTAGCTCCTGCACGTTTGGACAATTTTTTACCGTCCATTCCGACGATTTCGGAAGCGTGAGCAAACTCAGGAACTGGAAAACCTAGAGCTTCATAAATAAGGATCTGGCGAGGTGTATTAGAAAGGTGACCCACTCCACGGATCACATGAGAAATTTTCATGAGCCCGTCATCCACAACCACAGCGTAGTTATAAGAAGGGAAACCGTCGGATTTTACGATAATGAAGTCCCCGATCAGTTTTGTTTCGAACTTCACTTTTCCTTGAATAATATCGTCGAAGATCAGAGTTTTAGAAGGAGTTTTGAAACGAACAGAATAAGGAGTTCCTGCTTTCAATTTTTCCTGAACTTCTGCTTCGCTCATATTGGCATGAAGTCCATCGTAAACGTATGGAACTCCCATTGCCTCTGCTTGTTTTTTCTTTGCCTCTAATTCTTCTTGGGTACAGAAACAGCGGTAGGCTTTTCCCTCGGAGATCAACTTTTCAGTATATTCTTTATAGATAGAGATTCTTTCGGATTGTACATAAGGACCGTAAGGGCCCCCTACATGAGGACCTTCGTCCCATTCAATCCCCAACCATTTTAGGGATTCAAGGATGGTTTTAAAAGATTCTTCGGTGGATCTGGCTTGATCCGTATCTTCTACCCTTAATAAAAATTTTCCGCCTTGGGCTTTGGCGTATAGATAATTGAATAAGGCGGTTCTAGCTCCGCCCACATGAAGGAACCCGGTAGGTGACGGTGCGAACCTGGTTCTAACTTCCTTATTTTCTGGCATTGTCGTAATCTTTTAAGAGGATGATTGGATAGTTCTTCAAATCGGCCGAGGCAGTAAACGGAATATTATTCGTAGCATCATAAAAATGCATAGAGACTAATTCTTCTTTTCTTTTTTGTTTCCATTGGGCTACATTCTTCGAAGATAATAGATCTTCGGGAAGAATTCCCCAGGCTAAGCGTAATTCACCTTCTTCTCTGAAAGTCCAAACTGGAAGTCTACCTTCTACCAAATTTACGTATTGGAATATCTGGTTCTTATAATCGTAGTCCGCGTATGGAAAACTCCTGCCACTTGGACTCGTATAATCAGTAGTCAAAGTAGTCCGGCTATTGCGAACATTCTCCCAGTTCAGTTCGACATTCTTACCTAAACTTCTATATTCTTTGGCGACCCATACAATTCCTGATTGGGAAAAATTATATAAAATCCCCCAATCGGAAACATTCAGTTGTTTAGAAGAAGTTTGTATCCCGGATCTGAAATTTTCTCCTTCCCAATTCCAAGATAGAACACCTTGAGGATGAAAGGAAACTTGTTTAGGATTAGAAGATTCTCCGTCTTCTAATCTGGCAGAACCGGAAAATATAGATGCCTTAAAACTTAATTTAGGAAAAACGATCCCTTTAGGCAGGGAAGCGTGAAAATCTTCTTTTGTTTCCCAGAAATCAACTTCTCCTGTCCAAATTTTTTCCTTAGAAGCTTGGGTCAGTAATATTAAATATCTGAGATGGCCAGGTTGGTTTCGAAAAGATTCAGAACTTGCAGAGATCGAACTAATATTAGAATAGATCCGAATACTGGGAAGATCAGAAACTAAAGGTTTTTCTTCCGTCCATTGCGTCAAAAGAGAACAGGACATTAGAAAAAATAAATAGGTCAGGCCTAGTGAAGTGAATATTGCTCTGAGGTAAGATCGAGACTTCGGTTCCAAAAGAATACAGCCGGAAAAAGAGGATTTCTTGAAAAACTTTCCGTTTTCGTCCGAATCTTCAAGGAAAAACCGGGAAATTTTCTTTCCTTATCGGTGTTTCCCAACGAGAAAGTAAGAATTACTGCAACTTGAGTCGATTTCTTCCTAAAAAGTATGTACGAATTCAGGTAGTACGTTAAAAGGTTGACAGTAAAACCGTCCTAAAATCCTTTGGCTATAAAAGTCCTATGAAAGATTCCAATAAATCAGGTAAAGAAAACTTCCCTAAAATACCGTTTGAGGACCAAGTTAACGACGATCAGAGAAAATATTCTCGATATGTCTGCGATTCTCGGGCAATTCCTCACGAAATCGACGGTTTAAAGCCGGTCCAGAGAAGAATTCTTTGGGCAATGTGGAATTCTGACGCACGTAACCGTTACACTAAGACTGTAAAAGTAGCGGGACTTGCGATGGGATATCACCCACACGGAGATAGATCCATCCAAGATGCTCTTTCTCAGATGGCTCAGGACTTTACGTTCGCAAATAATCATCCATTAGTTTCGGGAGAAGGTACTTTCGGAGACGTTTTGGATCCGAGTGCAATCGCTTCCCCCCGATACACCGAGGTCAAACTTTCCGATTTCGTAAAAGATCTAGGATTTTTCGAAAGTTTACCGGATATAGATTACGTTAAGAATTACGATGAGACCGAAGACGAGCCGATTCACTTCGTAGGAAAAGTTCCAATAGTTCTTCTAAATAATATTATGGGAATCGCAACCGGTTTCCGTTGTTTTATTCCGGGACACAAACTTTCCGCAATTATCAACTCACAAGTTAATTATCTCAAAACCAAAAAGCCTCTGCCTTTAAAACCTTGGTACAAAGATTATAAAGGTGAAGTGAAAATGGCGAAGACCGAAGCCGGTAACACTACCATGACTACCACCTTCGCATTCACTTGGGAAGGAGATACTTTATATCTTACCGATTCTCCAATGAATTGGAATAGAGAGAAGGTGATCAATCTTCTGGATGATATCTTAGAAAAAAAAGAAGGCTGGTTGAAAGACTACGTGGATCATTCCAGCCAAACTTTCCGGATAGAGTTGAATTATAAAAAGGGAGAGAAGCCGACTGCCAAGGAAATTTCGGCATTATTCTCCAAAGAAGATACCCAAACTCTAGCGAATAACGTAATTACTTACGACGGTCGCCTGAAAAACTTCGGACCGGAAGAAATCATCAAACGTTTCTGCGATTTTAGAAAGACTCACTTGATCCGCAGATTCAAACGTTTGGCAGGTTTGGAAGAAGAGAAGATCGAAAGAAACTCCGAGTTGATCCGTTTCATCAAAGAAAAATGGAACGAAAAAGTGATCGGGATCAAATCCAAAAAGGATTTCGAAGATAAACTTCAAAAAGCAAAATTCAAATACTACGAATGGTTGGCCTCCATTCCAATCTATAGAATGACTTTGGATGAAG
The DNA here is from genome assembly GCF_002812205.1 of Leptospira neocaledonica. Classification (NCBI taxonomy): domain Bacteria; kingdom Pseudomonadati; phylum Spirochaetota; class Leptospiria; order Leptospirales; family Leptospiraceae; genus Leptospira; species Leptospira neocaledonica. Next base: position 75,856 of record NZ_NPEA01000002.1, on the reverse strand, counting down.
TCCGCAAATGTGAAGAAGCCATCGTAGAGGCAAAAACCGCCCTATCCAGATACCAAGGGCTTGTGAAAGAAGATAAAAAATTAACAGAATTCATGATCGGTGAATTAGCCGAGCTGAAGGATAAATGGGACAAGGAATGAGCACTGCTAAAACCAAAACCGAAAAGAAGCCCGCGACCGGAGGGGAACGGAACTTCAAAAAACTCTCCAACGTAGAACACGTAAGGATGAGGACCGGAATGTGGTTAGGGCAAAACTCTGCTTCCACATTCGAGCAGCATTTTTTCCGTAAGAACAGCGGCAATTTATATGAGATCGTTCACGAAGAACTGGAAGATGTTCCTGCCAAATTAAAATGTTTGGACGAAGCTTGTATGAACGCGGTGGATGAATACCGCAAGAACCAAAAGGACAAAGCTATTCCTGAAAAGGATAAGATGTCCAAATTGATCATCCAACTTTCTTCCGACAAAAAAACTGTAACAGTAGCTGATAACGGAAGAGGTATCCCTGCAAAGAATGCGGAAGGTGTATATCTGCATTTGATGTACGGAGAGAACTTCGACGACCACGTTAAACAAGACCATGTGGCCGGCCAGAATGGTGTCGGTATTTCTTTGGTAAGAATGGTTTCTTCTTACTTTAAAGTAAAAACCACCAACGACGGAAGTACTTTCAAAAAACTATTCACTCTTCACGAAGACGCAAAAAAGCAGATCCGTTCTTATAAACTTTCCAAAGAAGATACTGAAAGAGTTTTCTTATACTTCGACGAGCACGGAAAATTTGACGATTGCCCACTTCTTACAAAAGATCAAATCGAGAAGTTAGTTCCGATCTGCAAAAAAACGAATATGATCGAAGCTATCGAAAAAGCTTCTAAGGAAGATCACGGAACTGCTGTCGAATTCGAACTAAATCCTAAATATTTTAATAATATAGATACTTCCTTCAATGTGGATCTGATGAAACAGTATCTGCAGGACATCGCAATGACCAATCCAGGATTGGAAGTGCAGTTTGTTCATAAAGGTAAGAAGGAAAAGTATAAGTTCAAAAAAGGTTTAGATGAGATATTCTCTCATTCCGATCTGACTTACTACAAAATGGATTATAATGCACCGGCTGCAGGATCTCAATTGCATCTGGAAGCTTATCTTGTGATCGGGCAGAATAAAAACTTAACTTGGGTGAACTCAATCTTTGCTCCACAAGGTGGTTCTGCAATCGAGTATCTGGAAAACAGACTTTGCGACGAAGTCCGTAAAAAAAGCCAGATCGTTTCCTTAGAGAAAAAACTCAAAACAAGCTGTACTCGTAACGACGTTAGGAACTGCTTTCACATGTATGTGAACATGAGACTTCTGAATCCTCGTTTTAAGTCCCAGGACAAGTCTTATTTGATTAACGACTTGAACGAAGACATCCGTAATGCGGTGGACAAACATTTAGATAAGTTCATTAAAAAAACCGGATTATTAGAAGAAGTTAAACTCCAGATGGAGAAACGTACTCAGCTAAAAGCTTTCGAAGACGCACAACGCGGACTCAAAAAAGCAAGTAAGATGAATATCCCTAAACTCATGCCTCCGACTGGAAAACCAAATGATCCGGGTCGGGTACTATTTGTTGCAGAAGGGGACTCCGCAATCGCAGGACTTCGCCCTGCAAGAAATCCAAAACTTCATGGCCTATTCCCTCTTAGAGGAAAGCCTATGAATTGTAAGGGAGTCTCTCTTGCGAAAGCAATCGCAAACGAAGAGTTAAAAAATATCGTCGCGATACTCGGTCTCCCATTAGATCAAAAAGTAAAATCCATCGAAGAATTGAATTATGATAAGGTAAGTATCATTACTGATGCGGATTTTGACGGGTATGCAATCCGTTCTCTCATGCTTTCTTTCTTTTACGAGTACTGGCCTGAACTTTTCGAGTTAGGTCTCATTCATATTTCCAGTGCACCTTTATACGAGGTGGATGTAAAAATGGGAGATTCTAAAAAGACCGAAACCATGTTCTGTATCGATGATAAAGATTACGATGCTCTAGTCAAACGGGTGGAAAAATCCGGAGGACAGATCGTCCGCAAAAAACGGAACAAAGGACTCGGAGAAACAGGAAAAGAAGCAATGAAATTCGCAGTAGATGAGTGTATGACCAAGATCACCATCGGAAACAAGAAAGAAGCTTCTAAGATCCAGAACCTTTGGTTCCACAAAGATTTTGCAGAACAAAGAAGAGATGCAATCTCCGAATATGCAATGAGTGTAATCGAAGACTGATACATAATAATTTTCTTTTCTGTAGAAAACCCGGATATTATTTTAGAGATAGAATGATATTCGGGTTTTTCCGTTTTAAAGGGTTAAGGTTATTTTCCAACGGAATATTCCTTATGAAGAATAATCCTTTTTCTTCGATAGTTCTAATTATAGTCATTTGCTTTATAACATTACAAAAATGCGCGATCCTTGAAAAGTATTTAGGTCCAAATTCTTCAGGATCTTATTATGTAATTGCAGATCGATTAAATGTTAGAGAAGCTCCGAGTTCAACCAGCAAAAAAGTTGGAACTCTTCCTTACGGGACTTATTTAAGCTTCGAAAGAACTGATCAAATTGAAGAAATCAATGGGAAAAAGTCGTTTTGGTTTTTTTCCAAACAAGCAAAGGGATACGTTTTCGGCTCCTTTTTAAATCCGAAAGCCCCTAGTGCCGGTGTAAAAGAAATGAAACTTACTCTGAGGTCTTCTGATTTTTGTTACTTCTTCGAATCACAAACTGTCCGTTTATTTTCAGAAAAAATAATATTGAGAATTGAGAGAACGGAAGAAGGAGGAAGTTGCGTCGAAGGAGAATTTACCGGAAATTATAAAATTGAAGAAGGACAGATTATTGGATATGATTTTCATCCTACCGGAGGAAGAGATGATTGTGAGAAGCAAGGAGTAGATCCTAAACTTCCTCCTATAGAATATGAATACCTTCGGAGCTTAGCAATTTCAAATTCCCAAATGATCTTAAAATACGATTCTTTTGCGGAAGGCTTTCTCACCCCTGGCCTTGAAAAAGCTGTTAGAAGATCGCCTAAAAGTATTATCAGGGAAATTTGCGTCTTGAGATCAAAACATTACTGTAACTACGGTAGCGATACGTTTTTTGAACAAGGGTATTATTGCGAGAGTAAATAATCGTTAAACCAGATTTACCGCTTTGATCGCGGAACTTAAAGCAGCCTCTACTGTTCCGGTAATTTCCCCGGTATGTTCTCCCGCAAAAAAGATACGGTCGAAAGGTTTTCTTAGAATAATCTCCGACCCAAAACTCCCAGGTGGAAATTCTGCAATCCCGTTCGGCACGTAATCTTTTCTAGCTTCCGTAAAATAGAATCTCTGGATCTGCAGATCCTTTTTCAAACCCAAACGATCCAATGTAAGACGAATATATTCTACCTTTTGGTCCTGACTTGCTGAATCAAACACGGAGAATCTATCACCATTCGCAATTACTCCTAATACCTTATCTCCGGTGTCAGCCTTGGTACCAGCATCATATAGGAATTGGGCCGCCGCATCCGAGTGAACTGCAAAAGGAGAAGATTCCCAAGGTGATTCTTTCAAAACCAAAAACAATTTATAAATCTGAGAATAACGAACTCTTAATGCTGCGAGAAGTTTTTCCTTATCCAATCCTGGATTCCATTTCACGTTAGAGATTTGATTCGCAGGTAAAGTGCAGATACAAGTTGAACCGCTAAACTTTCTTCCGGAAGCAGTTGTTACAGTGACTCCTGCAGAATCTTGCTCCACAGATAAGACAGGATCCGAAAAAACGAACTCGGTGTTTTCTATATTCATCACCAAGGTTTTTGCGATACTTTCCATTCCACCTTCTATTCTGCTATTTCTTTGAGGAAATTGCGAAAGATCGCTTAAAACTTTTTCGGCAGACAAAACTCGGATACTATCCCCATAATGAAGAGATAATTTATGACCGAGTAAAGTCAGATCTTCCGGACTGACCCCTTGGTATATTAAATAATTATAAAAACTTATACGATCCAAAGCTTGTTGCTGAGCTGTATCTAATTTAGAATTTTGTGATACTAACTTAGTCAGGATCTCTTGCGATTTGGAAGAAAGCTCCCAAGTTCCCGCTTTTCTATAAGTTCCTAAAAACAGATCAGGAACTAAGGGAGAAGCTTGTAATTTTAATCCAAGTTCTCTAACTAAACTACGAACTGTTTTATCATCGGAAGAAACCCATTCAGCTCCCAAATCCATAACGTGACCGGAGGGATCTTGTACTGATTTAACTCTTCCTCCCACTCTATCTGTGGCTTCTATCAGAGTTACTTTACTTCCTGTTTTTCCTAATATGTATGCCGAATAAAGTCCCGAAAGTCCTCCGCCAAGTACGATCACCTTCTTCCCAGAGTTTGTATTCTGAGCGGATAAATTTCCCTTACGACTTCCCAATAAAGCTGCGGCGGTTAAAATTCCGGCTTTTAGAAAAGTAGATCGGGTTATTTTCATCGGATTCCTCTTTAGAAGTTTTATTAGAACTCTCTCTTTTATTTTCGGTCTATGAAAGATCTTTCCCGAATTTTTTGCGAAGTAGAATGTCTCATTGATATGAAATTATGTACCGAATCGTTCCTATTCGTTCGTAAGTTTAAAATATCGCCGATTTATTTGGATATTGCAAGGAATAGACTGCTTCAGCATCCTAATGGTTTTTCCCTTGCCAGGGGAAGTGCTAAACCAAAACCTGGAATTACGCTTTCAGGGAGGAAGTCGGGTGAAAATCCCGCGCTGACCCGCAACTGTGATGTCCGCCTTAAACGGAATAAGCCAGATCTTCCCCGCGATACTTTAACCTCGAGGTTGGGGGGTATCGTAAATCTCGCCTTAGCGCTTCCGCGCTGTCCGCGAAGGGGCCCCGAAAGCAAAAATGTCGGGGCTCTCGAACGGGAAGAAGAAAAATCGCCGCAAATACCAAATCGTTCTGATCTATACAAGATCAATGATAGACTAACGTTATTTGCTTATATTTCTTTTCCGCGACATCCGGCAGAAATCAGGAGAGAAAAATGAGAAAATTCAGGACAAAAGCGATAATCCTACTATTCGCTTTATCATTAATCAACACCGCTTGTTTCGAGACAGAAAAGTCAGAGTCGGATAATAACGCCTTAATCATGGCGATCGTCCAGGCCAACAATTTTGAAATTAAAGGATCTTGGAATCTTGGCTTTTATACCGGCGGAACAGACGGAGGATCAGCAGGAAGCTCAGTTGTAACTCAAACTAGTTGGAAAGAACCCGGCTCTCAACAGTTGACTATTCTGGAAATTGATATCGCAAATAAACGTTTCTATTATCAGTTTTCCGCAGACGATGCATTTAATCCGAGCAAATACGGAAGAATGGATTGGGCTACGCCTCATACAAACGATTGCCCAGGCGGCGCATCTATTTGTTTTGAATTTTGCCAAGCCGTATACGCGGAAAACACTCTCGCCGATGTCAAAAGTAATTCGATCGTAAGTGATCATTCGAATTACAAAACGAACGGCTGCGGTGCTGCGAGCTTCGGCTGGAATTACGCAGTTCCACAATAAATATTTCAAAATTCAAAGGAGAGTCACAACGTATGAAACAAATAAGTAAATTCGCGTTTTTTGGAATGTTTATTTTTCTCTTTCTCATAAGTTGTGACGGCTCAGGAAGCAGCACTGATCTGACCGGACTATTACTGACCGGACAAAATTCCGTCTCGACTTCCGAAAATTGTCCTCCTGGAACTATAGACCCGGAATATCTTTTAGCGAATACTATAGTCAGTGCCCCAGGTAGTAATCCTAGCATTCGATATAAAGATCCTGTAAAAGCGATCAACGGAGTTTGCGGGGGAGGACAGAACTCAGGCGGTGTAGATGTTTATACCATGGGTTCTACAGATCCGGATAATTTTCTGATCCTCTCTTGGAATGGAGCAACCGTGACTAACGGTACAGGTGTTGACTTTATCGTTTTCGAGAACGGTTTCCAACAACAAGCTTCTATCAATTATTTTATAGAACCTATAATCATAGAAGTCAGCTTGGATGGCACAAATTATTGCGGATTCAATCCTCAATATACCGGAGCAGCAAGCCCTGCTAGTTTAAACCCTACAAATTGGATCCGCTTTGGAGGAGCAAATCCTGTTCTCTGGAATATGCTTACTCATCCACTCACTCCCGAGGAAATTTTTCCTGACCCATTTGTTGCAAATGCTGGCGGAGATGCGTTCGATCTAGATGATTTAGCATTGGATGCTCGATTTGCAAATGGATGCGATTCTACAGTGCTTTCTAATCTGCAAACAAACGGATTCAAATTTATTAAACTACTAAATGCGAAAGGACAATCTACCTTTCCCACTCCTGCAGGAAGTTTTGACGGAGGCCCGGATATAGACGGAGTCATCGCTAAATCTATAACTCCTTAACCTAAATCGAAACATAGGTTTTCTGATCTTTCTTTCAATTTAACAATTTAAAATTTTTACAAATGAAAACAATATGATCCGCCCAAAAGATGTACACCAATTGAACTTAGATAAATGTTTACGCAACAAAATAGATACCAAGACTAAACCTTTAGGCGCCTTGGGAAAATTAGAAGATCTTGCCTATAGAATCGGCACGATCCAGAACACAATAGACCCTGTATTATCCAATCCTCATTTACTAGTATTCGCAGGAGATCACGGACTCGCAGACTCCGGAGTTTCTGCTTTTCCGAAAGAAGTTACGTACCAAATGGTATTAAACTTTTTGAATGGAGGAGCAGCGATTAACGTATTCTGCAAGCAGCATGGGATCAAATTGTTGGTCGTAGATGCAGGAGTTTCGGGGAATTTTGAACAGGCTCATCCTGATTTTATCCCGGCCAAGATCGCTGCCGGAACCAGAAATATTCTTAACGAAGCAGCAATGACAAGAGAAGAATGTGAAGAAGCCATCCGTATCGGTGGAGAGATCGCGACTACCAAGGTTCCGAAAGATTGTAACGTGATCGGTTTCGGAGAGATGGGAATAGGGAATACTTCCAGTGCCTCCTTGCTTGCTTCCGTATTTTTAGATCGTTCCGCGGCGGAACTTACCGGAAGAGGAACAGGTCTAGACGACGAATCATTAGAACGTAAGAAAAAGATTTTAAACGAATGCAGAGCAAAACACCAAGTAGATCCAAAAGACCCGATAGAAGTTCTTTCTAAATTTGGAGGTTTCGAGATTGCGATGATCTGCGGAGCAATGCTTTCTTCTTATAAAGAGAATCGTTTAATCTTAGTAGACGGTTTTATTGCAAGTTCTGCCTTCTTAACCGCATCTAGAATAGAACCTAAAATTGTTCGTAACGCTGTCTTTGCTCACAAGTCTTCCGAACAAGGTCATAGGCTGATCCTGGAATTTTTTGACGCAGATCCTATTTTGGATCTTGGGCTCCGTTTAGGAGAAGGGACCGGATGTGCACTCGCCTACCCTATCTTAGAATCCGCATTGGCTTTCTTAAGAGAAATGGCAAGCTTCGAATCCGCTGGCGTTTCCGAAAAAAAAGACTAAGTGGGAAGTAAATTCTCGCTGCCCGAATCGGAGGAATGAATAAGTTCGTCTTTGCATGTTTGGATTTGTCCGTAAAGAACTGATCATCTTCCTTTCCTCCGTACGTTATAATACTCGTATTCTTGTTCCATCTTGGGTCGAGCATTCAGATGAATATCTCAATTCTTCTTCCAGATATTTTCCTTTAGTAGGATGGATTGTTGGAACTGCGACATGGTTCGTCCTCTGGGTCTCAGATCTTTCTTTAACCTGGGAGATCAGCATTGTTTTGGCAATGGCAGCTTCCGTTTTTATAACTGGGGCATTTCACGAAGATGGGTTTACAGATGTATGCGACGGATTCGGCGGAGGTTGGACAAAAGAAAAAATCTTAGAGATTATGAAGGACAGCAGGATCGGCGCCTTCGGGACAATCGGGATCATACTTGTCCTTCTTCTTAAATTTGTATGTTATAAATCTTTAGAAGAATTTTCAATAGAGGTGTTATTTATCACGATCCTCTCCTCTCATTCTTCAAGCAGGTTTTGGGCCTTATTCACTGCAAAAACACTTACTTATGTGAGAGAAGACCAACTCTCGAAGGCAAAACCAATCATCAAAACTTTAAAAATTTCTAATGTAGTCATCGCAGGGGTTTGGGGACTGGCTCCTTGGTTTGCATTCTTACATAATGAATATCTTCCTTCCGATAGAGTCTTTGGATTTTTATTATATCCATTCCTATTACAATCATTCGGATATTTATATCTCAGAAGTTTTTATAAAAAATGGTTAGGAGGATACACGGGAGATTGTTTGGGCGCAGTCCAACAAGTCACCGAACTATTGTATCTGATTGGGATTATCGCTGCATGGAAATCTTTTTAGTCCGACATACAACGCCGGAAGTAGAACCAGGAACCTGCTACGGTAAATCGGATCTAGGACTACCTTCTAGTTTTGAAAAAGAAGCGGAGAAGGTTCTGGAACTTCTTCCTAAAAAAGTACATTCGATTCGTACTAGCCCATTATTCAGATGTTATAGTCTGGCAGAATATATCAGCAAACATCTGGAATCAAAATCAATTGCTCCGGCTTGGAAAGTGGACTCGAATATTCAAGAGTTGGATTTCGGTGATTGGGAAGGACGTTTGTGGGAGGACCTACCCAGATCGGAAACCGATCCTTGGATGGAAGACTACGTAAACAGAAGACCTCCCGGTGGAGAAACCTACTCGGAATTAAAGACCAGGATCTTAAAATCCTGGGAAGAAGGTCTGCAAGAAGCAAAGTCCTGGGAAAACTTCAAAAAAGAAGAAGGGGACACTTCAGAATACAAAACCATTTGGGTCAGTCACGGAGGACCAATCCGATGTTTGTCTTCTATCGTATTAGGCTTTCCTTTACAGAATTCGTTTCGACTGGTATTAGAATATGGATCTGTTTCTTGTTTTAAAATCCGTTTTGGGGAATCGGAATCTTATCCTCAGCTTGTTTATTGGAACAAGAAGTAAGCCCTACTTTGAGAAAATAAGACATAAACCGAATACCTGTATTACTAAGGTGTTTTTACTTTTATCCGATAAGGAATATAGTATTCGAATCTCCTATGTTCTCTTTCCGAATGTTAAAATTCAGCTCTCATCTTCATAATGAAAAGTTAAAGTATATCCTAATCGTATCTTTACTTCTAAGTCCTTCTTTCATAGGCTCGGATAATTCTCCCGAACTAACAATGCCTGGACAACCGGAAAGTTCCAAACTATTCATTCTAGATGCAAGCGGCTCAATGAACGAATATCTAGGAATTTACCAAAAAGTCCATCTTGCAAAAAAGTATGTTCGTCATTATGTAGATAAACTGCCGGAAGAGACAGAGGTAGGTTTTATCGCTTATGGAAATCGCCTCCCTGGTTGTCAATCTTCCAGACTCTATCAACCTTTAGAAAAAGGAAATCGTCCCGGTTTTCAAAATAAACTTTTTGGACTCACTCCTTCCGGGGCAACTCCGCTTGCAGAATCAATTCGAATTGCAGGCGATTATATTATCCGTAGAAAATCTCCTACTGATTTAATCTTAGTAACCGACGGAATTGAAAGTTGTTATGGAAATCCTGAAAAAGAACTCCAAGTGTTACAACAAAAAGGAGTAAATTTTAAAATGCATATCCTAGGCCTCGGATTGAAGCCGGATGAAAAAAGGATCATGCAATCTTTAGCAAAAACAGGAAATGGAAAATATTATAATGTAGGAGAGGATAGCGACTTCTTTCTCGCGATGGAAGATCTTTTAAAACAAGAACCTCAAACTAAACGAACAGAAATAGAACCTGAAAAACGGTATCCTAAGATCAGGATCTCGGATATTGAAAAAAGACAAACCGATTCGGAAGAAAATTTTTATAGAGTTAAATTCGTTTTCGAAAATTCAGATTCTGATAACCAATGTGTGATCTTAAATCTAAAAAGAAGAAGTTCTACTTTTTCCAAAACTCAAAACTGGAATCCACAACGAACTACCGAACCGGAAAGAGTTTTACGAACAGAACAGACCTGTTTCCAAACTAGGAAAGGAGAAGGAGAATTTCAGATCTCTGCTCCCGCGCATCTTCCTTTAAATTTGGAATTGGAACTTTGGGACACAAAGGGTATCCCAAGTTCAGTGGATAAAAGTGGAGAAAGAAATCTTACAGAGTAATTTTCTAAAATGACCTTAGAAAATCCAAGTTTTGATGATTTGGATACGTCACTCGATATTCCAACTTGATCTCTTTTTTGCCAGAAGGAGGAATTTCCAAACTCCACTCTATGATTCCAGAGTTAGCACGATATTCCTTAGAACCTGGAGTGCTTGTCTCCTGATTCACTTCCACTTTCACACTCGCAGATTCGGAGATTGGGATTTGTTCTCTTACGATCACAGTTTTACTTTCTTTACCGAAATTTTCCAGGCTCAAATAGACTTTCTTTTCCATCACTTTTTGAGTGGAGATCAATCCCTCTTTCGTTTGATTCCAATCCTTTCTATAAGAAAGTCTTAAACTACCTTCGGTACCTAGAGAAACGGAAAGATTTTCCTTAGGAGAAACGTAAGGAACTTTTGTTCTTCCTACTAGTCCTGAACTTCTGAATAAGGAAACTTCTCCAGGAAGAATCGGAAATTCTCCCATGTTTTGAAACTCTGCTTCCAATAAAGGAAAAGGTTTGTATCTAGGAGAAGCTATGGTCTTTACCTGAATTGGAGAAGTAAAAGATAACATCTCGAATTTTCTAGATTCTTTTTGAGAAGCCAATGTAATCGTTTTAGGAAGTCTAAACAAAAATCCGCTTCCTCTTTCGCTAGAAGGAGAAGGTTCTTCCGTAGCGGGCATATTAGACTCTTCGTTAGGCATCTGAGCAGCACCAACTGCTTGGGTTTGGTTTGTGAGAATTTCCTGCTTGGAATCCACTTCTACATCAAATAATCTTAATGGACGAAGCCTATCTCTTCTGAGGGACAGATCCGGTCTGGTGGTAGAAAGAAGAAGTTGTACTCCTTTCCAATCTTCTCCTGTTTCTTGTCGGATCTCAACTATATATTCTAATTTTGCTTTAGTCAAAGAATCGTCCGCAGTCAGGATATATGTAGGTCTCCAGTCCGCATTAGAAACCAAATAACTCAAACGAAGTTCCACACTCTTAGTCTCGGAACTCGTATTTACGATCTGTACCCAAGTTGTACGTGTGCTTTTTTCTGCCTGAGACAATAAGAGGGAAAGTTGCGCTCTTGCTTCTTCTAGTTCAGTTTGGACTTTTCGTTTCGATTTTTCCAATTTCTCCCAAGAGGCAAAAATTGAAACAGCCTCATCTCTTGTCTTTTTAAGATAAGTCCCCCAGTTTTTTCCATCTCCCTCTATTCTACCGTAAAGAAGGTTTCTGCCCACAACATCCGAAACTTTTTTTCGCATCTCGGAGAGTAGATCTTTTTCAGCCTTTAAATCATTCTCTTTTGCCAATATACTTTCCAGATCCTTTTCCAGTTGTTGCACTTTTTTCTGGAGCTGAGCGACTTCCGGATTCGAAGCTGCAGTACCTTCTTCTTTCCAAGTCCTGGAACCTGTGACTTCCACTTGAGGAGAAGTTACGGCCGCTGTTAAAGTTTCTTCTAAAAGAGAAACAGGCAAATAAGAGATCTCAATTTTGTTTGCTCCGGGTTCCAACTGTACTCTTCCTGATCGCAGGATTTGAGCCGTTCCTTGATGGACGGTCACTTCTTTGATAGGGAGACTGAATTCTTTTCCGATAAGCGGAAAGGAAACCAAAACAAATACAAAAGTAAATCGAACGAAAGATGAATACATTAAAGTTTTATAATTTTCCATGATAGGCCTCAATAAGAATCCGAACCAGGGGTTTCCCTTAGTATATTGTCTGCAGGATAAGAAACAGTATATTCGAACTGGACTGCTTTGCGAGAGTTCGCGCCTATTTCAAATTCGTATGTAAGAATTCCATCCTCGGTTTTGGATTTAGGAGTATCTGCGCCCGACGACCATTCCACCTTTACGCTATCGTCGTTTGTATAAGGTATACGATCGATCAAACGAACGGGAACCGATCTACGTTTATTGTTTTTAATGGAGATAGTCACTCTATAACGGATATTTTTTTTGCGAGAGATGATCCCGGACTTATCATCCAATTTTTCTTGCTTTCTCTCCACCTTGATATCTCGATCAGGTCCAAGTTCCATTTTGATCTCTTGCCCTGGCTTTAAAGTGGAAACTGTAGTCGTTCCCAGAAGATTTTCTCCGGAATAAATTTCAAGAGGACCGGCAAGCAAAGGTTCTCTTTCTGTATTCGAAGAAACTACATTCAGAAAAACTCCATCATTGGTGAGCGGAGAAGTTTCATAACCAGGACGAACTGTGATATTTCTTTTTCGAAGAAAAACTCGGTTTAAGGTTCGATCGGAAGGAATTTTTTCTCTAGACTGAGCGATATATCTGAAATCAAATCCTTCGGAAGAAATTCCTGGAGCAATCAACTGATTGGAATATTTTTTATCCGAACTCAATTGAGAAGATCTGTTCAGAAGATTTTGTACTTCGTTTTCGAGTTCTCTTAATTCTTTTCTAGAACTTTCTCTTAATCCTGAAAATCTACGGAGTGCTTCTTTTCCGTATCGAATGGATTCTTCGTAAGATCCTTGGTCGAAAGAATATTTTTGGTTCGCAAGTTCTCCTTGGAGTCGATTCATATTCTCTTCTACACGAATTGAATTGGATCTATCCTTATAGTTTCCTTCGATCAATGCGCGAGACTGCATCAAAGGACTATCATTCTTTTCCTGATAATAAACATCGTCTACCCTCTCTTCCGCCTTACTTCTTTGAGAAATCTTAGGCGCTGGGGCTTTTTTTTTGGATTCCTTCTTGTTTTGGATCATAGCACCTGCATTTGCAGAAGGTTTAGAAGGAGCGTCATACTCCTTGTCAGCAGGAGAATAATCCTCATCTCCGGAATACACCGCAACTTCCTTGGAAGCGATTCTGTATTCTCTATATTCAGGTAAATCTATGTCTTGGTTCGGATTTGCTGTGGAAAATTCCAATCGAACGTTTTTCCAATCTTCTCCCGTTTCGTTCCGGACTAATGCATGCCAACCTAATTCGGCCTCTTGTCCATTCGCATTCAGTTCCAAAGTATAACGAGGATACCAATTCGCACCTCGGATCAGGTATTTATATTCGAAAGGAAAAATATTTGCAGAATCGGATTCCACATCTAATCGGATCTCTTTTCTGCGAAGAGTGTCGCCTTCTGCAAGATGTGCGAGCTTAGTCGTTACTATATAAAATTCTTCTCGGATACGATCTAATTCTTCTAGCTTTGCTAATCGAAGTTTTGTATTATCTTCTGCCAACTCTGCGTACGTTTTTCGGAAAGAAGCAAAATTTTCAGAGTCGATCCTCTCCACTACCCCGTCTTGATCTCTAATAGTAGGTTTGATGGATTTGATAGAAGCTTCCCAATCCAAAAGATCTTGGACCTCTCTCGACTTTGTGCTTAAAGCCAAGAGTAAACCCTCTTTCCTTTTCTCTAACTCCTCTGCCTCTTGTGATTTTTTTCTTCTAGAAGCTTTTTCTGAGACTCGTATCCCTTTAATCTTAAATTTTTTATTCGGATCCGTAAATGTGACAATCACACTCTTGTCCAAGGAAGCAATCGGCACTTCTCCCAATAATATTTCTGAAACTCCTGCAGGAAGTTTGACCTCGGATTGTCTTGTGACGTAAACTAAGTCGGAATATAATAGAACAGAATCTATCTTAGCGTAAGAAACGGAGACAGGGGACTTGGAAGCCTTCTCCTCTTCCGTGATAGCTGTAGGCGTATCACTTGCAGAAGGGTCAGATTCTTGGGCGTAAAAATTAGTCCCTAACAAAATCAAAAAGGAAGCTGCAAGAACCGAGGAAGAAAAGCGGGAAATCATAGGTTCTAAGTGGATACTTGCCGAAACATAGTTCGTCAATTTATTTTCAGAACCACAAAAAAAGCGCCTTCGTTGAAAAGGCGCTTTTAACTCTAAAAACTAGCTCAAAAAACCGAAACTAAACTGTTTTAGGCGTATATCCTTTGATGCTGAAAAATCTTTTTTGAGAAACCAAAAAGCCTCCCAGCACAAAGAATGAGATTAATGCAACCTGCTTCATAAGCTCAGGAAGATATTGCAAAGTTTCGATCGGAAGAACTGCGGTTAATTTCTCCACATGAGTGAAATCGAAAGGATACACATAAGTCAATCCTGCAATCGAAGCCAATCGGATTAGCTCGGAAACGATCCCTGAAGTTTTTAATTCAAAGATCGCACCTATATTCCAAAGAGTCCAAAGCACATAAAAACCTAAAACGCACATCTCAAAAAGAGGTAATTCTTTTTTAAACTCTAGATAGACCATAGAAGCACCAAGCCCGAAAAAGAACTGAGTGATAGAATAAGCTAACAATGTATACGGAATATGTGTATTAAATTTTTGGTAAGTAGATCGATCGATCTCAGGTGGAACTACCGATTCTCCCAGATCTTTCGGTTTCCAACCCGGAGGTTTAAACCAAACTAAAAATTTATCCTTCCAGCTTTTAGTTTTCCAAGAAAGATGAAATAACTCTTCGAAATAATGGAACTGTGTCCAAACAGGACTCCATGTCTGCATAGGTTTTACGATTCCGAAGATAGGTTCTTCTTCTTCCTCTTTATAGGATCCGAACATTCTATCCCAGATTGCAAATGTTCCCGCGTAATTTTTATCTATATACTTAGGATCTCTTCCATGATGCACTCTATGTTGTGAAGGAGTATTGAATATCCACTCGAAAAATCCCAACTTGGGAATTGCTCTGGTATGAAGCCAGAACTGGTACGCAAAATTAATCTGAATACAAAGAAGGAACATGATAGGAGGGAATCCCATCACTGCCAAAGGAAGATAAAAAGGAAGGGAGAATGTATTTTGAGTGACCCCTTGCCTTAAGGCCACTGTAAAATTATAATCTTCGCTTTGATGATGGGCCACATGAGAAGCCCAGAAGATATTAATCTCATGCCCGAACCTATGATACCAATAATAAAAGAAGTCTGCGAGGATGAAACAAAACACCCAGCCTATCCAAGAATCATTGGAAATATTCAATACTCCAAATTTTGCATAAACCCAAGAATACACTGCCATCAATCCGAGAGTGATAAACACAGTGAAGATCTGCATAAAGATCCCAGCCGAAAGATTATTAATAGAATCCTTAAAACGATAAAAGGGTTTGTTGCCGAACGCAGAATAAAGTAGTTCTACGACTACCAATACGAAAAAAACGGGAGTAATCAGTTCAATTATATTCTTTTCCATCTCTATTACCGAGTTTCGACTATCTCTGTAGCGATCATTCGGTCAAGAAAAAGAACCGAGGCGGTTTTCGAATTCCGCCTCAGATGGAGCTATTAGATAACAGATGTTATTTCATTTTCCCCGAAAAGGGAAGAAGATCAGAAGAATAAGCTTACGGAGAAGGTTACGGACCAGATATATCCGCCGTAATTGTAGCTCGGATTCCTTTCTGTAGGGAAAGTTTTATTGATCTCCACACTTTTTAACTGTTGGTTCGTGATAGCCAAATCGAATATCACAGGATTTTTCAATCTGTCTTTCAAGAACGCAAAGTTTCTTCCGTTGAATATATAGGAAACCCCGAGGGAATAGATCATACGATCATTATCCATCCAGTTATTTTCACCTGAATAATGAGGAACAGGAGAAGGTCTTTTTCCAATACCACCTCTAAACTTCAGGAAAGGACGGAAAGCATACTCTGCCCCCATGCGAACGTTGGTAGTATCATTAAAATTTAAAGGCTCTGAATATTTTTCCTTAATTCTAGAAAGTTTGTACAAACTCCAGATTTCCCTATTCACATCCACGTTTAGTAAAAGTTTTTCGGTAGGTCTGAATCCAATACCATAAGACCAAACTCTTGGGTTGTACTGATCTAACAAAGCTAGGTCGAAATCTAATTGGATCCCCAAAAGAGTTGTCTGAGCACGAGCAGGAATCGGATCCGCAGACAGATAGGTTTCTCTTTTATACGAAACCCCGGCGCTCCATTTCCCGTAAGTAAATTGGAGTCCATAAGTCGGATTGATGATCGGTTTTAAAGTTAAAACTACTTGTGAGTTTGCTTGTACCGGATCTGGAGAGATCGGAACGTCTTTTAATAAGATCGCACCGGAACCTCCTGCAAGAGCGGTGATACCAACCCCTGCAAACAAACGGTCCTTCCAAAGTTCCACACCGACACCGGCCATGATAGTCGGACGTTCATTACTTTTTCCTGATTGAAGGTATCTAGGAACAGTAGGGTTCTGATCGTTTACCACCATCAGGTTTCCCGAAGCAGGAACGATAGCATTCAATCCGAAACGAATAGTTCTACCTATATCGAAAATTTCGTTCAGGTTCATCGTAAAACCCAAACCAACATAACTATCGTCAGGGTTTTTAGTGTTCTCGTTCTTAGGAGCGTTATTCTTTAAGGTTGGGTTTGCATAGGTTCCTAAAAATGAAACTTCATGATACGGACGGTTCGGGCGAAGGAGAGGCTGGTAAGTGAACATCCCCTTTCCCATATTCGCAAAACCATCTCTGAAATTAAACCAAGCTTTTTTGTACCACGGACCAGGAGCTCCGCCTTCTGAAAGTTGAGGTTCGGTGTTCAGTAAAGGACCTTCTTGAGGAATTGGATTCCCATTTGCGTCCTTAGGAACTTCTCCGTTAGCCGCTGCTTCTTTATCTTTTTCTTTCTGTTCCCATTGAGCGATGAACAAATCTGCTTCGTTCATCCTTCCCAATCCGGCAACGTTATAGAAAACTGCAGATGAGTTGTTAACCGTAGCGGTAACTGCTCCCGCCATCCCGGCTGCACCCGCGTGGGCACCATAAATATCCCCGTAACTACCGGCAGTCAGCTCGGATGTGCCGACCCCTAATATCCCCAATACTGCGAGGATAATCCTCGACCCGGAGATAATTTTTTGATTAGAAACTCTGTTTCGCATTGTCCCTTCCTGCTTTGAACCAATTCCATAATTTACCCTATCCCATCTAGAATTGGCTGATCTCTTTATTACACATCAGTTATTTTTTAAAAATTTTCCGTATCTTAGCGGAAAGCCTAAAATTGTCCACTAAAATCAAAAAAAGAGCCTTTAGGCGTTTTTGCCTATAAAATACTAAAAATAGTCAATATTAGAAGATATATATCGATTATTGTAAAAGAATGAACGCTACATATATTTTTAGGTTTTACAAAACGGCCGAAAACTGAGTTCAGGAGCTTGAAACAGGCTTAGCGGAGCGAGTCTTTTCAAAATATATGGAAATAATGTCAGCATAACGTAAATATCCCAAATATTTTCCATTCTCTTCCACGGGAATCTTGTCCATTCCCATATCCAAGAGAGTTTTGAAAGCAGTTGCCAGATTTGTTCGAGCAGAAATCGGAAGAATGGATGTATCGGTCACATCTTTCACGAGGATCAGGTTTTGAGTCAGGTCCCTTCCTTCCAAAAATAAGCGGCTTGTACGTAAGGAAATCATTCCGAAGTAGTTTCCATTCTCTTCCAAAACGATATAGTCGCTGGCATTGATTTTTAATGCCTCTTCTTCTAATTGAGAAAGTAAAACGGAAGTTTTGACCTCCGCTATATTTCTAAGCCTAAATTTGATATCTTCTATTCGTATTCCTTCCAACAAATCTCGGTTCATGTCCCAGTCGTGAGCTGGAGATTGGAAGCGAGTGTTCTTTTGGCTTTTATACAAATTCAATTTATGAGAAAGAACAAAAGTGATAATGGAAACAATCATCAAAGGGGGAAGAAGAGAATAACTTCCGATAATCTCGCAGATCATCACCATTCCTGCGATCGGAGCACTAGCAATCCCCGCATAAAAGGCTCCCATTCCCACAAGTACGAATGAGGCAACCGGAACCTGGTAACCCAAAACTAATTTTGCAAATGTACCGAGCGCTCCCCCTAACATTCCACCAATAAATAAAGAAGGGCCGAACATTCCTGCAGATCCTCCACTTCCGATCGTAAATGAAGTGGTGATAATTTTTAAGAACGCGAGAAGTAAAAAAAAGAATATGATCTGCAGATCCTGGTTCAAATAAGAACTGTAATTAGGGAATTGGAAACTACCTTCTAATACATCTTGTAAAACACCTGCTCCAGTTCCTAGTACTTCCGGTAAAAAATAGCCGATAATTCCTACAGGAATTCCGCCTAACGCAGGTTTGAGCCATGTGGGGAATTTCCAAGATTTAGACCATTCTTGAACGAATTGAAATACCTTAATTAAAAAGGCCCCGTTCAAATAACATAAGATCCCTAAAAACAAATAAAAGCCGAGTTCCTTGTATTCTATAAATCCGATCTCAGGAACCTTATACACGGAACCGAACCCGTTAAAGGAAGAATATACTAAGAATGCGGTAACGGAAGAAATAATACAAGGTACCAATGTATCACTTTCTATATCTTCTCTATATACCATCTCTACGGAGGTCAATGCTCCTCCTAAAGGTGCGTGAAATATGGCACCTAATCCTCCTGCAGTTCCAGCTAGTAATAAAGTGCGTCTTGCTCTTGCACCTGCCTTAGTTAAATTTGCCACCAAGGAACCGAACCCTGCACCGATCAAAGAGATAGGGCCTTCTTTTCCTCCGCTTCCACCGGAAGATAATGTGAAGATGGTTGCGATCGACTTAATTAGCGGAATTTTCGGGTCTACCTTACCTTCTTTATTATGGAAAGAATCTATTAATGAATCCGTCCCAGTGCCTGCAGAATCGGGAGAAAATTTCCAGATAATCCAACCCGAAATTAGACCTCCTAGAATAGGAAGTATCAGAAGCGCCCATCTTCCTAAATAAATAGATACGATCGGCTCCAGAGAAACGTAATATTCTCCACCGGAATGTGTATTATGTAAGCCTGATATTGATTCTAAAGAGATATACTCTGCCCAAGCAAGCGTTCTAGAAAAAAGAAGCGCGCCCAGACCGGAAACGATCCCTGTCAGAACACAATACAGGTATAAGGACCTTCTTCCTTTAATCGTAAAATAAGTTGAAACCGGTCTTTGTCGGAATTCCGCTAAAACTTTTCCGAACATAAAAGATCCTTAAAATGATTTGGAAACCGAAATCTCCATGATCCGATTATGAGTATAGGTATCCTGCCAGCCGCCGATCATTCTATACAATCTAGGAAGGATCAATAAACCGATAAATACTGGAGCGCCCGGAGAATCCAAAACATTTCCGGAAGCAGTGGGCTTTAAGAAATAAGACTCCAAGGCACTGTTCTTTTCCATTGTAGTAGTCGCATAATAGTAACCGATACCTGCGAGTAAAAGATCCGCTACAATATAACCGAACATACCTTTTAATCTATCTGAACCAGCATAGACGGGAGATTTGTAAGAGTTATAAAAAACGGAAGCAGCAGGTTGGACCAATGCAAGAGATTCACTCCAAAAATAACTCTTACGATAAGGTTGAAATTTTGCGTCTTCCGAAACATCCGGGGAATTATAGATTCCGAGTCCTCCGGTTAATTCTTTTTTATTCAGCTCTTCTTGTAGAAAATTCCTAAAAACTTTTTCCGCACCTTTTTTAGAAGACTCGATTCGAATCAAACTCATCTTCTCTCTTTTTGCAAGTCCCAAGACAAGTACATCTATTTGCAAAGGTGAATACCATTTAGAAACATATCTGAACGCAAAACCTTTTGTGTTTTGGTCGGATAATACTCTATCGTAAGTTAATCTATTCAATGCAGAAAGAAGTCTTAGATCATTCTCTCCAGGATCACCTTCTATCTCAAAAACTTCTCCAGCATAAATAGAGGAGAAGGCGGACAAAAAGAAAAATACCAATAAGGTCTTTAAGATTTTATGTTGAAAACTTTTTTGCATGTTCATTAAGAGATCCGATCCCCAAGCAGAAATCCGGCTAAAAGCATGGATGCATTATAAGTGATATGCGCGGTCACAGGCACCCATATATTACCGGTTTTTAAATAAGAAATTCCGAAAGAAAATCCCACAAAGATGAGGAGGAGCGGAGCCACATAAGATCCCCCATTAAAATGAACCACTCCGAAAATAAACGAGGTGATAATAAGCCCAATTGATCCTAAATTTTTTTCCTCAAAGTATTTCAGCAAAAATCCTCGGAAGAAAAATTCTTCAAAAATCCCTGCTCCGAATGCAATGGCGAGCAAGGTCCATCCTAACAATTTCCAATTTAAGAAAAGATTCTTAGTAAGTATGATTTCCAAATAATTGGACTGAGGTTTGCCTATAATAAAAAAGATTAAACTGCTAGCCACATTCACAAAGCAGAATGTAGCAAATCCGGTCGCGACTCCTGCCAGTATATCCCTTCCGTTTGCAGAATCCGTGAACTCTGCAGTTTCTATCTTAGCAATCTTTCGAATAAAAAAGTAAGAAGGGATCAGAAAGCATAATCCCCAGATGATCCTGTCCAAGGACAATAACCATGGACGTTTAGTAACTACGTATTCTGTATATTCTCTAACTGCTTTTTCTGCCGAGGCGGGTTCGTTCCATACCACTTCGGAAGGCACCGTATTTACGACTTCTTTTGCTTTAGCGAAGTTTTGTTTAGGAACTTTTAGAGATAAGGTACTTTCCACTTGGAATCTGGTAACCTTCATATAGGAATACATACCGATGAACAGTACGAAAACCTGGATCAGACCCATAAGCAGAACATCTCTACCAGGCGCGAGTTTTTGATCTTCCTTTTCTAAATCCATTCCAAAGGGCCCTTCCAATCATTTATGGGGGATTTTTTGCGTCATTGTTTTTTTATAATCTGCCGACTAGAGAAAAGATATGCCTTCCTTCCAAAGACATCTCATTTTATTATCCGCATTCATCCTAATCTCTCTAAACGAGGTCCACGCGGTATACGATCGTCTCCCTTTAAAAAGTTTAGAATATTCGGATACAAAGATCATTCGAGTCAGAGAAGAAATAAAATATAATCTTCAAATTTCCGTTTCCAATTTGGATCAAAAAGATCTGGTCCATTTAAGATTCCTAGTCTACAAGGTAGGACCCAAAGATACTTTTTTTAAGATCATGGCCAGAACCGGAATGGACCTAGACACACTTTCCTCGGTAAACGAATTAGCATCTCCCCAAGACATCTATCCTGGGATGGAACTTTTGATTCCAAATATGAGAGGTGTTTACGATTCGGAAGAACACTCTTCCGACGAATCGGGGCGCAAAAAAGTCGCAGCCCGTTTTCGGATCTCTCCAAAGTTCTTATACTATGATGACCTCAGAAAATCCTGGTTCGTTCCAGGAAGAGGATTACCTAAAGAAGAGAAAAACTTTTTTTACGGATTAGTATTCTCCGATCCATTAGCTGAAGAAGGAAGAGTCAGTTCCAAATTTGGAAGAAGAAAGGACCCTTTTACCAAAAAGGATACTTTTCACGGTGGGATCGATCTTGCCGCGGAAGAAGGAACACCGGTATATGCTTCCGCAGACGGAGAAGTTTCCTTCTCCGGAACAAGAGGAGGTTACGGAAGCCTCATCGTTCTAAAACACGGATTGGGTTATGAAACCAAGTACGGACATTTAAGCAAATTATTGGTCTCTCCAGGTACAAAGGTTAAAAAAGGACAATTGATCGGAGAAGTCGGAATGAGCGGAAGAGCCACCGGATTTCATTTACATTTTGAAGTATTAAGAAATAGTTTGAGACAAAGGCCCATATTTAAGGGTCATGTCTGATGTTTCGCAGATCTCTTTCTAATCCAGCTATCAGGATTCTGATTCCTTCCGTTTTCCTATTTCTAATTTTTGGGATCTTTATTTTATTCGGCTGGACCAAAACCGATCCTATCGACTACCAACCGGACGACATTATTCGCCAAGAAGAAAGAGATATATTATTTATTTCTAATGTAGTAAACGAAAAATCCCCTATAGAAAAACCTTTCGGTCTTGCAGTCGATTCTAAAGGAGCGATATATACCGGTTCTTCCGATGGAAATATCTACAAAATCAAAACTGATGGGCAAACGGAATTATTCGCAAAAACTTCCGGACGAGCATTAGGAATTGTATTCGACGGTAAGGAAAATTTAGTCGCTTGCGTTTCAGGATTAGGACTTGCATTTTATGATTCCAAAGGAAATGAGAATGTACTCCTCCGAGAAGATTCGGAAGGAAATCCATTAACCAATTTATACGGTTTGGACATTGGCTCCGATGGAACTGTTTATTTTACTGAAGTGAGCAGAAAGTTTTCTTACGATGATTCCTATTTAGAAGAATTTGAATCCAAACCAAATGGAAGAATTCTTGCTTATAATCCCAGAAACCAAGAAGTAGAAACGATTTTAGAAGACCTATACCACCCTACCGGAGTCAGCCTATCTTCGTCAGAAGATTTTTTGGTCTTTGGAGAAAAGTATAGACATCGTGTTTCTCGCTTTTGGTTAAAAGGGAAGAAGGCAGGCAAGGATCAGTTCTTTATCACACATCTTCCGGGAAGTCCTGCCCTGATCAGCTCTGACTCTCAGAAAAATTTTTGGATCGCCTTATCTTCTCCAAGACATATCGCAATCGATAAAATACAAAATTTTCCTATTGTTAAGAAGATGATCGCTGCTCTTCCTTTCTTTTTCAAACCTATAGAAGGCGAATTGGCTTATATTCTTTCTATGAATGAAGAAGGAGACGTTAGTCTTTCTTTAATGGACAATACTTCGGATAAATTGGGGTCGATCACTTCCGCATTACAGTACGGATCCGGAGTTTTACTTGCGGGATTTTCTTCCCAAAAAATTTGGAAGTGGAAGTTCGAAACTCTAGAGATGTTTTTTTAAACAAAAAAGCGCCCCAATTGGAGCGCTTTTGACAAAGTCAAATTTACATTGCTCCTAGCAGTTCCCTGAACTTATCCAAGGAATATCGAGCAGCAAAATCTCCGAATCTTTCATTCGGATTTCCTTCTTTCTTCCAAACTTCGAATGCTTTCTCTAATTGGACAGGAATGTCTGCGAATGGAACCTTCTTAGCAACATAGTCGCCTACTTTGGTTCCTTCTGGATTTCCTCCGAAGAATAATGAATATTTTCCTCCGGCTTGCTGGCCTACTATTCCTATTTCCGCAGAATAAGGTCTTGCACATCCATTCGGACATCCGGTCATTCTCACGATCGGAGCTCTATCGTTCAGATCCAATTTATCGATCACTTTTTGGATAGATTCCAATAATTGAGGAAAAGTCCTTTCCGATTCGGTCAATGCCAAACCGCAAGTAGGAAGCGCAGGACATGCAAGCGCACGATCATACAAAGGTTTAGGAGAAGCAGGATTAATATTATATTCTTTTAATTTAGATTCTAACTTCTCTTTATCCTCTTTTTTGATCCCCATTAGAACCAAATCCTGATCCGCTGTTACCTGCACGTTCAATTTGAAAGTAGAGATGATATCTTTCAAAGCTGTCTTTAGAGGTTTCTCAGGGAAGTCTTTAATCCTTCCGGAAAGAGTATGGAATCCTAATGCAAGAGTTCCGTCCGCTCTTTCTGTCCAACCAAGATAGTTTGGAGTTTCCCATTTAGGAAGTTTACGATCGATATCGAATTTTACACCGGACCTACGTTCCACTTCGGAACGGAACCATTCTACACCCTTATCTGCTAAAACATATTTCAGACGGGCATGTTTACGATTTGTACGATCACCGAAATCCCTATGAGAAGTTACGATACCTTCCGCTACGGAGATCAGATCTTGTTCCGGAATCCATCCGAGCAAGTCAGCGGCCCTAGGATAAGTCTCAGGCTTATTGTGAGTCATTCCTAATCCCCCACCCGCGAAAGCGAAATAACCGTCTATTTTGCCATTCGCATCTAATGTAGCTGCGAAACCCATATCGTTCGTATAAAGATCGACTGAATTATTCCCCGCGAGAGTAACTGCTATCTTAAACTTTCTAGGAAGATAAGTGGTTCCATAAATCGGATCCGGTTCATCCTCTTTATTGATTTGGCTCTCACCTAACCATAGTTCCGCGTACGCGTTACTCTTATATTTAAAATGATCTGATAATAATTGAGCAATCGGATCTAATTGGCTGAGCTCTTTGTTTCCC
Organism: Leptospira neocaledonica; assembly: GCF_002812205.1. Classification (NCBI taxonomy): domain Bacteria; kingdom Pseudomonadati; phylum Spirochaetota; class Leptospiria; order Leptospirales; family Leptospiraceae; genus Leptospira; species Leptospira neocaledonica. The sequence goes on along the minus strand of NZ_NPEA01000002.1, from coordinate 51,520 downwards.
CAAGGATTTAAAGCTTGAGTTACGTTACGCACAACGTCACCGCAAGCTCCCATAGTAGAAAGATTTACCTTATGAACTGCTTGCATGATCGGCTTCAGATCTTTAAGAAGGATTGTGTGCATTTGGATGGACTGCCTAGTAGTTAAACGTAATGCACCGCCACCGAATTTATCAGCCAGATCGTCCCAAACCATGTATTGGTCAGAAGTAAGTCTTCCACCTGGAATCCTTCCTCGGATCATAAAAGAGGTTGGGTTCTCTATAAATTCTCCGGCATCATCCTTTCTACGGTCCCTGTCCTTTTGTTGGTACATTCCGTGAAATTTGATCAATTGTTTATCGTCATCCTCGAAACCATCTGCACCTGTTTCGATAGCAGTACCGATCTTTCCTCTTAGTCCCCTAGAGGCGGTTTTAATATGCTCGACTTCGCTAAGTTCTTTTTGTTCTGACATCGATCGTATTCGTCCTTTTGGATTAACTTCCTATGATTTCGTATCCGTTGATAAGTATTTTTGTTTAAACTCGCTCAGCAAAAATTTGAGAGCAGTTTTCCTTTCTTCCGGATCACCTAGTTTACGTTTGCTCAAATTACGGATTTCTAATAGATTTTCCAATTCCTGATCATGATCCTGTGGAAGGATCTCTTCAAGAATGGTACGGATGGTTCCGGCAAGCCCTGCGAAACCTCCCTGAGTGGAAACCGCAACGCGGATCGGTCCCCTATCAAAATATGCAGAAGAATAAAAATCACAAAGAGAGGGATCATCTGCACAATTGATCCAAATCTTTTTTTGTTTGGCATATTCCACCAAGTCACGATTGGTTTGCCGATCATTTGTAGCGGAATATACAAGATCAAAACCGTCTAGATCGACAACCCGGACTTCTCTAGTTTCTATTTTTACATCTTTTATGGAAGAAAGCAAACGTAGAGTTTCCGATTTGAATTCTTTTGAGATTATTGTGAGCGCGCAGCCTGTATCTTTAAGATGTTGTAGTTTTTCGAGAGCGACATTCCCTCCGCCGACTACTAACACTTTTTTGTTTTCTAGCTTTATAAAAACTGGAAGAAGTTGGTTCATACTTCTTCTCCTTGGGAAGTAAATCCAGGAAAAGAAAGTTCGGGATTCTCTCCGATCAGATGAACTACTGGACCTATATAAATAATTCCAGGTCCGGAACTTTGTTTGGATAAACCTTCTTCTATAATTTTACCCAAACTAGTTACAGTAGTTTTCTGGTTTTTTAAACTCGCGTTTTCCACCAGGGCGACTGGAAGAAGAGAAGAAGCTCCGTTATCTATCAATTTTTTAGAAATTTGCACAATGGAAGAAGTTCCCATAAACAGCGCAATCGTGCCCTTGAACTCTGCAAACCATTTCCAATCAGTATCTTCTTGCAGAACAGTATGGCCATCCATTATCAAGACCTGTCTGGATAATCCTCTATGTGTTAAAGGAAAACCTGCACCGGATGATCCTGCACTCAAAGCGCTTACACCCGGAATAATCTCGTACGGAATTTTATGTTTTCTTAAAGCGAGTAATTCTTCTCCACCTCTGCCGAATACAAAAGGATCTCCTCCTTTCAAACGTACGACCATTTTACCTTGGAGAGAGTATCTAACGATCAAATCTTGGATTTCTTCTTGGGTTGCGGAATGTTGCCCCGCCCTTTTTCCCACGTAATGAACAAGAGAAGTAGAAGGAAAATATTCCAAAAAGGAAGAATCTAATAAAGCATCGTACAGTATTACTTCCGCTTTTTCTAATATTCTCAAGGCTTTTAAGGTCATAAGTTCCGGATTTCCGGGACCTGCACCCACCAAGTATACCTTTCCTACTTCTGTATTCATCAAATTAGATCAGTAGGCTCCTACGATCATCCCGGCGCCTACGGTATTATTAGTACCTTCGTCTACCAAAACAAAACTTCCAGTCCCGCGATTTTCAGAATAAGGATCGAACGCAATCGGTTTTGCAGTTCTAATCTTGATCCTTCCGATCTCGTTCAGAGCAAGTTGAGAAGATTCCAATTTTTCGTGAGTTTGAATATCTATCCTAAAGGAAATTTCCTTAACTGCGGATTTTACGGAACCAGTGGTTTGTCGAAGAAGATATTTATTACCAGGAACTAAAGACTTGGCATCCATCCAGCAGAGTTCCGCTTCTATATCCTGAGAGACGACCGGTTGATGTTTGTCTGTTACGATCATATCTCCACGACTAATATCGATTTCATCCTCGAGAAGAACAGTAACAGACATAGGAGCAAAAGCTTCTTCTACTTCGCTTTCGTAAGTATAAATGGATTTGATCTTAGAGCGTAATCCACTTGGAAGAACAGCTATATCATCTCCCTTTTTAAAAACACCACTTCTAACCTGACCAGCATATCCTCTGTAATCGTGATGATCTTCCGTTTGAGGACGGATCACATACTGAACAGGAAATCTAGGCTCGTGTTTGGTTTCATCCACTTCGATTTCTAGATCCTCTAAATAACCAAGAAGGGTTTTACCTTTCCACCAAGTCATATTCGGAGAATTATCTACAACATTGTCTCCGTTCAAAGCGGAAATCGGTATGAACTCCAATCCTTTAAATTCTAGATCGGAGGCAAAGTTCTTATAATCTTCTACGATTTCTTCAAAACGCTCTTTGGAAAAATCCACTAAGTCCATTTTGTTCACGCAGATGACTACATGAGGAATTTTTAATAAAGAAGCGATATAAGAATGTCTATAAGTCTGTTCGATGACTCCCTTACGAGCATCGATCAGAATAATTGCCAGCTCGGAATTGGAAGCACCTGTTACCATATTTCTTGTGTATTGGATATGCCCCGGAGCATCCGCAATGATAAACTTTCTTTTAGGAGTGGAGAAATACTTATAGGCCACGTCGATAGTGATCCCTTGTTCTCTTTCCGCCTTGAGTCCGTCTGTAAGAAGAGCTAAATTGATCTGACCGTTTACTTGGCCGGTTTTTTCGATCGCCTCTAGTTGATCTTGGAATACCGATTTGCTATCGTACAAAAGACGTCCGATCAATGTGGATTTCCCGTCGTCTACACTTCCTGCAGTAATAAAACGTAATAAATCCATCAGAAGTAACCGCCTCTTTTACGTTCTTCCATCGCAGCTTCCGAACGTTTATCGTCCAATCTGGATCCTCTTTCCGTAGTTCTGGAAGTTTGGATCTCACGAATAATATCATCTAAAGAATTCGCTTCCGATTCAACCGCTGCGGTGCAGGTCATATCACCTACGGTTCTAAAGCGTACAGTTTTTTCTTCCACCTTATCGGAGGAGTCCAGGGTCACGAATTCCGAAACAGGGAAAACTACATTCTCTCTCCAAACGATCTGTCGTTTATGAGAAAAATATAATGAAGGAAGTGGAATATTTTCAGCTTTGATATATTCCCAAACATCCAACTCAGTCCAGTTACTGATCGGAAAAACTCTTACGTTTTCTCCTACATGGATCTTTCCGTTATAAATATTCCAAAGTTCTGGCCTTTGCAGTTTAGGATCCCAGCTTCCGAACTCATCGCGTACCGAGAATACCCTTTCTTTTGCTCGGGCTTTTTCTTCGTCCCTTCTTGCTCCGCCTATACAAGCATCAAATTTAAATTCTTCGATTGTATCTAATAATGTTACCGTTTGGATCGCGTTCCTACTTGGGAATTTTCCTTTTTCTTCCACAGCCTTTCCTTGGTCTATGGAATCCTGAACGTATCTAACGATCAGTTTTTCTCCGATACGGTTCGCAAGATCATCACGAAATTGTAATGCTTCTTGAAAGTTATGACCAGTATCAATATGTACTAAGGGAAAAGGAAATTTTCCCGGACGAAATGCTTTCAGTGCAAGATGCACCAAAGTAATAGAATCCTTTCCTCCGGAAAATAAAAGCGCAGGTCTCTCGAATTGAGCGGCAACTTCCCTGAGTATATAAATGGATTCTGCCTCTAGTTGTTGGAGATGCGACAATCGAGTTCTAGTCGTCATACTTCTGATCCTTTTTTTCTTACTAGTTTTCCATCCACCCAATGCAACCCGCATTCTTTCGTGGATTCATTCTCCCACCACCAGCGGCCGGCTCTGAAATCTTCGCCAGGCATAATCGCTCTTGTACAAGGAGCGCATCCAATACTGGGATAACCCTTATCATGGAGAGGATTGTACGGAATATTTTTGTCTTGGACGTACTGTTGTACATTCTCCCAAGACCAATCCAGAATAGGATGGAATTTCAAAATATCCCTTCCTGTATCCAACTCCACTTTGGTTAAATTTTCTCTGGAACCGGATTGATCGTTACGAATTCCGGTGATCCAAATTTTAGCTCCCTTCAAAGCTCTGTTCAAGGGGATAACTTTTCGAATATTACAACATTCTTTTCTATTTTCTATAGAATCGTAGAAGGAATCAGGACCCTTCTCATTGATCAGATCTTCTACCGCTTGCGCATCTGGAAAGAATGTCTGGATACGTTTACCATACATTCCATTCGTGCGCTTATGAAGTTCGTAAGTTTCAGTGAACAATCTGCCTGTATCTAATGTAAAGATACGAATGTCCAAATTTTGGGAATAGATTGCATGAGTAATTACCTGGTCTTCCAAACCAAAGCTAGTGGAAAACACCGCTTGTCCCGGAAAATCCTGGGAGATTTTCGCCAAAGAATCTTCTAAGCTCAGACCTTTTAATTTAGCTTCCAGATCGGACGGACTCATCGAAATTGAACCTTTTTATATTGGACGTGCCTAAATTTACAATGACCAATATAATGTACCAAAGTTTTATATATTGGACTATTTGTAAAGTATAGTTGATGCTATATTACAAGGTTCCCACCGGAGCCCGTACAGAATAGAGAATTTTTATAGAACTCAGAAAATCTCCAACTTGCTTCGAAAATCTTGAATCTATGCCGAATTTACTGCCTATTCAGAATTTGACAAAATATGATTTTCAGTTATGTCGCAATCAATAATGAACAGATGTAGCAGATTCCATTAAAACTCAAAACATAGGATGAAATAATTTATAGATGATGGAAGCAAAACTAGATCGAAATCATCTTCACTTTGAGTTGTAAGATCCGCAAGAGATCCTGTTCCGAAAATGAATCTAAATATTTTTAAAACTTCTAATTATCTACTGCCATACTCTTTTAAAAAGTAAAACGATCCTTTTACCAAGAACGTCTAACTCCTCGCATCTGATTGAGATTGAATCTTAATATTTTTTTATTGGATTCGTTCTATTTAAAACTTAGAAGAATGAATCAGAATCGATCTTGATCTCAACTGAACATCGGTCTAATATTCATTTTTTATAACTTTCTTTTTAAGAATTGAGAAGGTATAATAGATTTGGTGTAATTGACGAATTACATATCCTTAGGAATTTTGGATAAAGATGGGAACTATAAATAAAAAAAATATACTAGAGATATTCTCCCGTTACTCCGTCTGGGTTCTACCCGCAGTAATACTTATTTCAGACATTATTGTCAGAGACGAGATATTGCCTACGTTCAAACCCTTGCAATGGGCATTTTATTTTCTCTCATTCATCTATTCAGTAATTTTGTATTCTGCGGCGATTATTCTTCTCAGAATTTTATACCAACAGAAATATAAAATAACGTACTATATTGTATTCTTACTTATATTATCTTTTTATACAGGAACATTATTAGGTTCCTACGGTTACTATTCGTATACCGGGATCATGCCTAATTTTTTCGTGTTCTCTTTTATATTCCATGAACCTTTGAACAGTTGGACAATCGTAGAAGGAGGATTTACCAAATCTTCTTTAGTTTTTGGACTTCTTACCTTCACCGTGTTAGGTGCTTCACTTTGGTTCACTGCGACCAAGGAACCATTAAAGTATAGATTCCAAATACCAGTGCGAATCGGAGTGGTAATCGTATTCTTAGCGATTAGTGGATTCCTCCACAATAATACCAGATTCAATGATCAAGTATATGTTTCAGATACAAATACGATCGCATTCGTTTGGAGAAACTTATACAATCACCTAACCGGAGATAGTTTAGGATCTGCAGGTTTGCAATCCAGGAACAAGCCAAGACTTCCTCAGATAGTTTCTAATCCAGGATTTAATGTTCTTTTCGTAGTAACTGAAAGTTTGCGGAAAGGAAGTTTAGGTGTATACGGTTACGAAAGAAACACAACTCCTTTCATGTCCAAATTCGCTCAGACAGCGGATCGCAGCCAATACTTCCTATTCAAAAAGGCGTATTCAAATTCCAGTTCTACTCTTTTATCTTTTCCAAGTATATTAACCGGGGTTTCTCCATCTCAACCTGTTCCGATGACGCATACGTATCCATTGTTCTGGGAGTATGGAAAATCTGCAGGACTTTCGACCTTCTATATCACTAGTCATAATTTACAATGGAACAACTTCGAAGGATTTTTCAAAAATTCAGAGATCGATTTCCTTTGGGATAAAGAAAAAAGCGGCTTAAAAGTATTCAATGATATTGGGATTGATGATAGGGAAACGGTAAAAGAATTCAAAAGACATCTTTCCGGATTTAAAACCTCAGGTAAAAAATTTGCCGGAGTTTTGCACTTTAACACGAATCACTTTCCATACATAGTTCCGGAAGAATCCAAGTTTTTCGCAGTCGATTCAGTACCTGACCAGTACGATAATTCCGTTCGCCACATGGATTCTCTTTTGGAAGATGTATACGCTTACCTGAAAAAAGAAGGCTTCTTAGAAAATACAGTGGTGATCTTTACTTCCGATCATGGAGAATCTCTTTTTGAGCATGATTATCTAGGACATATTGATAGTAACTACGTAGAGACCGTTGCGATTCCGATGTTGGTATACATACCAAATTCTCTGAAAGAATCCGTGAATCTACAAGCAATCAGAAGGAACACGGAAAGACCTGTAGCAAATACGGATCTTATCCCAACTTTCATAGATATTCTAAATCTGGAAAACAATACTGCGATTAAAAAATATACCGCGAATCTGGAAGGAAAATCCTTGCTCAGAGATATTTACGGTGATCGTAGGATCATTATCACAAATAATAACGAGATCTCTTTGTATAAAGTTGGGATCAGTTATATCAAGGGAAATTATCATTATATAATGAACATGAATTCTAATCCTTCCAAGGAACGTCTATTCGATCTTTCTAAAGATCCGAAAGAGTTAAAAGACCTATGGGTGGATGCAAGCGAAGAGAATAAGATTCATTTTAGAGAAGCGGTAAAAGACTGCGGAGTTTGTGTGGAATTATTCACTTCCCAAGGTTTACCGTACCAAACCTCGGAAGCAGATTTAGAAACTGCGGAGCTAAAAAGAAATTCCTCTAAGCCTGCAGCGTTCTGATCAAACCTTAGATCTTTCGGAAGAAGGTTTAAATTCTTTCCAGAACTTATCTAATTCCTCTTTGTTTTCCGGTTTGGTATGCCAACGTCTATGTAACCAGAAATAATCACCTGGATGTTTATAGACTTCTTCTTCCAAACGTTTTACCCATTTATGAGTGAATTCTCTCTCCCATAATTCTGGATCCTTTCTAGGATCCAGATCCGGTCTTTTGAATTCTTCTACATAAAAATATAATTTTCCGGTCTTATCGTACCAGCTACTGCAGAATAAAATCGGTACATCAGTCATTCTGGAGAATGTTGCAGGCCCTAAGAATGTGGAAGCCAGGTTCCCTAAAAAAGGAAAGAAGGATCCGGTATTGCCTGCATCCTGATCCGAGATAAAAGCGACTAACTTTCCTTGTTTCAATAAAGTTAATGCCTTTCTTGGACTTTCATCCGTGTAGACCAGTTTGATCCTTTGAGAAGCTCTGTTCTTTTCAATCCAAGCGTTTGACCAAGGATTGGATTGCCTTTTCGCGAATACATATAGATCGTTTTTAGGAGCCGTATAACAGATAGAAACTCCCATTGTTTCCCAATTTCCCAAATGACCTAAAACCAAAATTCCACCTTTTTCGAAAAGGCGAGTATGAGTTTCTTTATCCGGCAAGAAGGTTACCCATTTATCTATAAACTTTCTGTTCATTCTAGGTTCTTCACAGAACTCATTTGCCATATGGGAAAGATTTCTGAGATTATGAAAAATATAATCTTGTATTTCCGATTCCGACTTTTGAGGAAATGCAGTCCGAATATGTCTTTCGATCCTTTTTCTTGTAGCACCTGTCGTTTTGGCCAGGAATCTAACGATATAAAATAGGATCTTTCCCCTAAGGACATAAGGGAAAATGGAAAGAGTACCTACTAATATTCTCGCGAATAAATACTGCAGGAATTTTTTGACTTTTTGTCTTTCGCTTCTGGGCTTAGGATTCGCCATAAACTATAATCCCGTGTATAAAACAGATCCGAAGATCTCCCGTCTTATTCCAAATTTTAAAATCTTCTCCGAATATAAAAATAAAAAAACGAATCGATTGAATACTTAAAAAGGAAAAGAAACCATGGTCGGGTCTAATTTCTCAGGACTTTTTCCGAAAGAATGAAAAGGACGATATATGCCCTTCCGATTTATAACAAATAGAGTCACAAGACCCGGTAGATTCTCCGGAATCCTAGCTTTAGTTCTGTTCTCATCTATGTTCGTTCTCTCGAGCGGAAACGGATTCGCCGCTCCTAAAACCGATGGTTTTAAATTTCCCCAAGATCATTTTTTCCATAAAGGATATAGAGTGGAATGGTGTTATTTTATAGGGATCTTAGATACGGAAGAAGGTAAAGAATTAGGATATGAGTTAAGCTTCTTCCGAGCCTACCTTGGGCCTAAAGTTGCATTATACCCAGTCCATTTTGCGATCTCGGATCTGGAAGATGAAAAACATAAGTTCTCTCAAACAATAGAAAGAGAATTGGGTGGTGTAGCCGGCCAAGACAAAAGTAACTTATGGAGCGGGGATTATCGTATGGAAGTCACTGGTCCCGCGGATTTTAGGATCTCTGCTTTCCCGAGAACAGATTCTGGTTTCGGTTTGGAATTAGAACTTAGCACCAAGGCAAAGAATATTCTCACTCACGGCAAAAACGGAAAATCGCTCAAGAGCAGAAAGAACCCTAAATTTTTCTCTTATTATTACAGCATTCCTCGTTTAGAAACTAAGGGCTCTCTATATCTGGAAGGAAAAGAATATCATGTTAAATCCGGTACAAGCTGGATGGACCATGAATGGAGTAGCCCAGAAGGTACCGAAGCCGTGTTCGATCTTTCCTCCAAGGATATTTCCTGGGATTGGATTTGTATCCAAATGGAAGACGGTTCCGATATTATGGCCTTCAATTTTAAGAATAGATCGGGAGATATTGAAACCTTCGGAACCTTCCGCTCTCCCGACGGAAAAGTAAGTTCTTTAGAAAATGAGAACGATCTGAAATTTATCCCGGAAGATAAGACCTGGAAAAGTGACCAAACAGGGAATTCTTACAAATTACGATGGAAATTAATTTCTGAACGATTTAATTTGAATATCTCGCCCAAATTTGAAGAGCAGGAGTTCGACGCAAGATCTAGCACTGGACTAATTTATTGGGAAGGCGCTGTCAAAGTCGGTGGAGATATCGAAGGAAAATCAGTAAAAGGAAAAGGTTATCTGGAGCTAAAACCTTTCCGTTAATTGCTCATTTATGCCGGAGAAAAAACCTTTATCCCTGACAAACAGTATGGAAAATTGTTCGATGCCCAAAGTGGGTTGCGATTAATAACGGACTTTAATCCGAATGAAAAATTATTTTTTAAAAAGGATCCTTCTGATCGTTCCCACAATACTAGGAATTACTTTCCTGGTATTTATTCTATCCCATTTGGCCCCAGGTGGTCCCTTAGAGAGAGAGATCGCAAAATTAAGAGGGTATGGAAACGAAGACGGGGCCAGATCCTCCCTGATCAATAACGAAGAAATAGATATCCTAAAACAAAAACTTCGTTTGGACAAACCGCTTCCGGTAGCTTACTTGTACTGGCTATGGGATGTGGCAAGTTTAGATCTGGGAGAATCTAGATTACATTCTCGTCCCGTAAACGAACTGATTTTCGAAAAAATCCCCGTTTCTCTCACATTCGGTCTTTCCGGATTTTTGATTTCTTATTTGATCTGCATTCCATTAGGAATTCGTAAAGCGATCCAAAGCGGAGAAGCATTCGATAGCGGTACAAGTATAATCATTTTGATTGCATATTCCATCCCCGTATTTGCTCTTTCCATGTTATTATTATATCTGCTTTCTTCGGGAGAAGTATTTTCCATATTTCCTCTAGGCCACGAATATTCGGACAATTACGATGATCTAGATTTTTTCGAAAAGATCATAGATAGAGCAGAGCATATGTTCTTACCGGTGCTTTGTTATGTTTCCGGTTCTTTTGCGATGCTTACTCTTTTGATGAAAAACTCCCTCTTGGATCAAATCTCTAAAGAATATGTGAGAACCGCGATTTCCAAAGGTTTATCTTTTAAAGATGCAATTTACAAACATGCGTTTAGAAACAGTTTGATCCCGATCGCGACAGGATTCGGTTCCAATCTAAGTTTGGTTTTAGCAGGATCTTTGATTATCGAGTTGGTATTCAGTATAGATGGAATTGGACTGCTCAGTTTCCAAGCTGTGACGGAAAGGGATACCAATCTGATGATGGGACTTTTACTCATCCAAAGTTTTCTGTCCCTAATCGGAAACATTCTCTCCGACCTTTGTTACATTATCATCGACCCTAGGATCAACTTCGAAGCATGAACTCTCTAACTAAAAGAAGATTCGAAAAGTTCAGATCCAATACAAAGGCCTGGATCTCTCTTTGGATTTTAGGAACCTCTTATATCATTTCTTTATTTGCTCCTATACTTGCAAACAACCAACCTTGGATCGTTTCATATGATGATTCTTGGAAATTTCCCATCTTCTTTCGTTACACTGATAAGGATTTTGGCGGGTCGGAATATTCTCCTATAAATTATAAAAAATTAAAATTTAGGGAAGATTTCGAAGAAGACGATGATAACTGGATCTTATTTCCTCCGGTCCCTTACGGATACAACGAAGATAATTTAGAAACTATCGAAGACGATGAAAATCCACCTTCTTCTCCTAGTCTAAAACATTGGCTCGGAACGGATGACAGGGGTAGAGACGTGTTCACTCGGATCTTTTATGCCTATAGAAATTCCATGAGTTTCGGACTTATTCTAGTATTTATAGAATTTATTTTCGGAACAATCATAGGAGGGATCCAAGGATATTACGGAAGAAGAACTGATATCATTTTGCAAAGGATCATAGAAATTTTATCTGCCATCCCGTTCTTATATTTGATCCTTATTATGGGTTCTTTTTTCGGAAGAGGATTTATCGTATTAGGTATCACTTATTCCGCATTGAGTTGGATCGGGATCAGCATGTATATGAGAGGAGAATTTTACAGATCCAAGTCTCTCACATACGTGGACGCTGCAAAAGCGTTAGGTGCTAGCTCTTGGAGTATCATGAAAAATCATATTCTCCCGAATGCGATCACTCCACTTGTGACCTTCTTACCTTTTGCACTCATTAGTTCGATCTCCATCCTAAGCGCTCTAGACTTTTTAGGTTATGGAATTCCCGCACCGAATCCTTCTTGGGGCGAGATGATTAGCCAAGGAAGAGACAATCTCAGAGCTTGGTGGTTGATCGCTTTTCCATCTTTATCTTTGGCTGCAACGATTCTACTTTCTTCTTTTATAGGAGAAGGTATACGTGATTCTTTTGATTCTAAGGAGAAGGTAACGTACGAATGAATTCGGAAGCTATTCTCCAAGTATCCAACTTGAATTTAGAACTTTCCAAAGAAGGAAAGTTCGTACCATTATTAGAAGAGATTAACTTCGAGATCCGTAAGGGAGAAGTTCTTGCTCTCGTAGGAGAATCCGGTTGTGGAAAATCTGTATGCTCCGCCGCAATCACAAAATTACTTCCTCGCGAATCTTTCAGATACTCGAATGGAAAAGTTTTATTCCAAGGAACGGACCTTCTTCAAACAGACTTCGAAACTTTAAGAAGGATCCGAGGAAAAAAAATCTCATACGTCTTTCAGGAACCCTTCTCCGCTTTAAATCCTTTGAGTAAAATAAAAGATCAAATGACGGAAGGATTTTTAGAACATGGACTCGGGACCCGTAAAGAAGCGGAAGATAAAGCCGAATATCTTCTAGGAGCAGTCGGAATTACAGACATAAAATTAAGGATGAATTGTTATCCTCATCAGTTAAGTGGCGGGATCTTACAAAGGGTCGGGATCGGGATGGCATTGATGTGCGATCCGGAATTATTGATCGCAGATGAACCTACTTCCGCTTTGGACGTTACAGTCCAGGCTCAATTGGTGGAACTCCTACTGAAACTGAAAGAACAGATGAACTTATCCGTATTATTCATCTCTCACGATTTCGGTTTGGTCAGTCATATCGCTGACCGGATCTGCGTATTATATGCGGGAAGGATCGCCGAGTTGGGAACAGTGGACCAGGTTTTGGACGAACCGAATCATCCTTATACAAAAGATCTTTTGGATTCTTTACCTTCTCATTTTTCCGAGACAGGGATTTTTAAACCGATAGAAGGCAGATTACCTTCTCCGGGAAATTATCCTAAAGGTTGTCATTACTCGGATAGATGCGATTTTGTATTTTCTCACTGTAAAACAACAAAGCCTATATTAAAAAATACAAATGAATCCGGACACCTTTCCGCATGTTTCTTAAATGAGAAGAAGGAGCTCGCGGGATGAAACTTTTAGAAATTAAAGATCTGAACGTAAGCTACGGAAAAGAAAGTTTTTTCGGCACAAGAAAATCCGTAATCAAAGCGGTAGAAGATGTAAACCTAGAAATGGAAGAAGGAGAAACATTCAGCTTAGTTGGAGAATCCGGCTGCGGGAAATCCACTTTAGGCAGAGCAATACTCAAACTTCTCAAATCAGATTCCGGTTCCATATTTTTCAAGGGAAATGAGATCTTAGATCTAAAAGAAAAAGAATTTTTGCCTCTCAGAAAGCAGATCCAGATCGTATTCCAAGATCCTTATTCTTCTTTAAATCCGAGAAGGAATATTAAGGATATTTTGACCGAGGGACTTTTTATCCACGAAAATTATACAGATGAACAGGCGGAGAAAGAAGCCGCAGAAATCCTTGAAAAAGTAGGATTAGCTCCGGATATCCTAAGCAGATATCCTCATGAATTTTCCGGAGGACAAAGACAAAGAATAGCGATTGCAAGGGCTTTGATCTTAAAACCTGAATTTATACTTTTTGATGAAGCTGTCTCCGCTTTGGACGTATCCAACCAGGCTCAAGTACTTCTTCTATTACAAAAACTGAAAGCGGATTTCGGACTTTCCTATTTATTTATCTCTCATGACTTGGGAATCGTAAAATCCATCTCAGACAAAATTGCAGTCATGTATTTGGGAAAAATCGTAGAGATAGGCACCAAAACCCAAATCGCAGAAAAACCTTCTCATCCTTATACAAAGGCCCTATTCGGAGCTATATTCGAAGTAGAAAATCGTAAAGTTCGAAAAACTCCGCTACAAGGGGAAGTGCCTAGTATTTTAAGAAAACCTAATGGTTGCCATTTCCATACTCGTTGTCCAATCGCAAAAGAAATCTGTTCGGAAAAAACACCGGAATGGAAGGATCTAGGCGAAGGTCATAAGTCCTATTGTCATTTTCCGGACGGAAAATAAGATGCGTTCCTGGGATGTAGTCAATCGGTACTTAGAAGAGAATAAGATCCGTTATATTTCCGCGCTCGGGTTTTTTGTATTATTATTCGTACTGGTCGTTTATATTCCTTTCTCTCAAAGAAAAGACGTTTATAAAGAATTTATACTAGACCGCCTCAGAAGTTCCACAGGTTTGGACATTAAAGTTGCAGATTCGGATCTGTATCTTCTTCCTTTTCCTGGTATCGAGCTAAATCAAATCGAAATCCGAAAAGACAATGTATTAATTGCTGTCAGCGATAAAGTAGATATAGATATTTCCTGGTTTGGTCTTATCAAAAGAGTGATAGAGATTCGAGATATTTCCATCAACGGAGGATCCCTTCACTTAGAAAGAAGAAAGGACGGATCTTTCGACATAGTAGAATATTTGAATGGAAAGAAGAAGGAAACGGAACAAAAGAGTAACGTAAAAGAACTTTTGGATGACGTTAATTCTCGGATCGGATTTTCTACCGAAGACTTTTTTGCGATCAGTCTGAAAAATATCGAAATAGATAATTTCACATTAGAATACAACGAACAAAGTCACGACAGAAAATATATTGTGTATTTCAAAAAGTCCCAGGTCTCCGTTTCTTTTTACGGAAAGGATGTGGATCTTTTATTTCAGGGCAGAATAGACGATCAACCCATTGATCTAGAAATGACGGGTGGTTTGCAAAACTTCCCTATAAATTGGGAAAAATTACAATTTAGTGCAATCTTAAAAACGGAAGAATTGTCGCTTTCTTTGCTAAGAGATCTATTCCACATATTCCCGGCAGGCGATTTCTCCAAAACAAAACTTTCAGGCCGAACGGAAATACTAAAGGAAGAAGGCACCATCTTCAAATTCAAGGTGCGAAACCAGATTAAAGATCTTGCATATAAAGGAGGACTTCCTTTCGGAAATATCAGATTGAATGTAGACTTCGATCTGGACTTAATCAATAAAAAGATAGCTTTTCCTTTTATAGAAGCAGTTTGGGAAGGGGTAGCAAAAGCCACCGCAAAAGGAAGTGTGAACTGGAAAAATAGAAGTTTAGGCCAGTTCGATATCAAAGCAGACTACGGAGATTATCATAATCTTTTAAAACTTGGAAAATTATTCCAGGTCCGAGAAGATCTTTACGATCCGAATTCTCCGCCAGGTATCTTCTATTTTACAGGAGAATTAAATAATATTTTCGCATTCAAACATAGATTCGCTCATATCAAAATGGAAGCAAAGTATGTGGATCCACTGCTTTCTATCCCGAATTTCCATGCGTATATCTATAATGGCGAAATATTAGGAAAAGCCAAAATATATCCCGATATCCCTAAGATAGAAGTAGAAGGAGACGCGCATAGACTCCAAGTGGATAAGGTTCTTCTTCCTTACTTGTCCGAAAAAATTATGGAAGGAGAACTATCTAGCTGGTTCTCCTTTGAAACACAGATCAGAAATCATTCCAGGGATTCAGTGACGGAACTTTTCGCAAACATGAAAGGAATCGGAAATATCACGATCAAAAACGGAGAGTTAGTCGGTTACGCAAACTTCATGGTTCCAGTTCTAAACACCCTAGGTAAAATTATCGCGTTCAAGGGTGTAGATGGAAGAGAATTGAAATTTGTATCTCTTAAATCCGATGTAAAAATTTCAGGTAACGAAATGTATTTCCCCAACATGAAGCTGGAAATCGAGAACAGCGGAATGGATGTGGATGGAAAAGGAACCGTTGGTTTCGATCAGAAAATTGATATGAGACTCCATCTTCGTTTAGGTGGAAAATACATCGGTAAAGGTTTACATATTCCAATTATCTATGCCGGAACATTCGGAAAAAGTATACCCTATGTGGATCCTATTTGGCTCGGTAGCGTGTATACAGGTATGACATTGTTAGGACCTTATCTCATCCCTTTAGGTGGACCTTACGCAGGTGGTGTGGCAGGGTCCGTGATTGGAGAATATGTCCGAGACCTTTGGGATGGTGTTACCGGTCTATTCGGCGGAAGCAGTTCGGACTCGGACAAAAAACAAAAAGAAAAATAATTAATATTCTTTTCTTTCCAATTCTTCCTTAGTCGGAAATACCAAATTCTGATTCATCAATTCATGGCTTAGATTCAAAAACGCTCTTGCCTTATTGAAATGTGACTCGCAAATCTTAGGTTGAGTATCGCAAAGATTTACTTCTTCCCGTGGACCTTTTGCGGAATATTTTAAATTACGATTTCCATCCACGAAATGGATATAGAATAAATCCGACTCGATCCAACCGATCAGATTTCCGTAAGCAAAGTACGCGGACTCTGTCTTTTTAGGAGCTAACAAATTTCTTCCCATAGCAGAGAAGTATGCCTCTTTTCCTACAAGGCTCAATATCGTAGGAATCACATCCAATTGAGAAGCATCTCTCTCATCGATTGCAGGTAATATTTTTCCGGGAGAATATATTAAAAACGGAATATTTCTATCTTCATAATAATCCAAATAACGATGATGAGTATGGTCAGCCACGAATATAAAGATTGTATTATCGAAATATTTGGATTTTTCGGCCCGGTCCATAAAATCCCTAACTGCCCAATCCGCATAATGATACACATTCAGATATTCGAAGTCTCTTTCGTCTTCTTTAAAGATCCTGAACTTAGGATCCGGGGCACGGTACGGATAATGTGTGGATAAGGTTAAAGAAACTCCCAAAAAAGGTTTTTTGGATTCCGAAATTTTTTCATGCAGTACCTGAAGTACATCCGCGTCGTCATAACCCCAGGCTCCAATCTTAAATCTGTTCAACTTAGATATTTCTTTTTCGCCTAGAACAGAATCGAATCCCCAATGAGGCATTAGAGTAGCTTTATTATCAAAACTTAGATCTCCACCGGTTACGAAGAAGGTGTCGTATCCCATACGCTTAAAAATATTTCCTATCCCGGAAAAATTTCCCAACACTTGGTGAGTCCTTACCACAGTCAATCCAGGTCGATCGGGCAGACCGGTCAGGATAGACATCATACCGTTAGTAGTTCTTCCACCTGAGGCAAAAAACCTGGTATAAAATCTTCCTTTTCTTAAAAGTTTATTAAAATTAGGAGTGAGTTCTTTTCCGAAAACTTTTCCATCACTGATCGGATCTATAAATTTTCCGGTCCAGTTTTCCAGAAGAATTAAAACAATATTCGGAGGTTTTCCGTTATTGGTTTGTTTCTGTTTTCTTAATAAAGGATATTTTTTTCCGATAAATTCCGCACCCTCATAAGAAATCTCTTCTCTGACGATACGAACCGATTCCTTGGTTTCCAACTTCAGATAATTCGGAATGGACTGGCTTTTCAAATCCATGATAGAAGTGAATACACCATTCAATGCAATATTATTTACAAAGGAATGTCCTGAAACAATCGCATTACTCGCTCTTAAAGGAGTTTCTTGAATTCCTCCTCGGATCGCAAAAACAACAATTATCAAAACAACGAATGATAGAATACTATCCCTTTTCCAAGATTCAGGTTCGTGTTTGTATGGATTAAATTTTAAGAAAAAATAAGTAGATAGTGGCAAAAACACCAAAATTAAAAGAGAAGCCACTACAGCCAAAAAAGGATTCTGTTCAAAGGCTGACTTTAAGATCACCCCCATATCCTTTCCTATAAATACAAAACCTTCATATCCTATATGTTTATTGGCATTCTCGAAATAAACTATATCCGCGATTAAATGCGAAAGCATCCAAACGCTGATCAGAATCGGAAAATATCCCCAGAAAAAATTAAAAAACTTAAAACGATTTAAATATGGAAGGCAAGAAAGAAAAGCGAATGGCCCTAAGATCATTCCAATGACTGAAATATCGAACCTAAGTCCTACCAAGATCGCCCATAAAATATCCTTGGTTTCTGCGCCTTCTAATCTATAGGAATACACCCAAAGAAAAGCCGCTTTATAAAGAATTAGAATGAGAACAAAGTAGATGGCGTATCCGCCGATCAATTTAAGATTGCTTGGTAAACGTTTCATCTTTTCCAATTGATTAGAATTTTAAAGAGCCTGTCGGGCAAGACAAAAAAGAGAGATACCGGCTGCCAACCAAAGTCGGATTTTAGTCCAAGTCCAAACCTTCTAATCTTAAAACTTCCAGGGCGTTACTGGACTGGACTATTCCTGATCTGATCTTATAATCGAAAGTCATTTTGCCGTTCTCGATTTCTTCTCTGAAATGAAACAAAGAAAGCTCAGGCAAGTCGGCCAATTCCAGATCATGAGTGGTAATGATCCCAAACACTCCGTACTGCCTTAACTTTTTTAAGATCCCTTTACAGGCGATTGTCCTTTCTCTAGAATTCGTACCCTTTAGAATCTCATCTAACAAGACTAATCTGCCTTTTGCGGAATTTTTAACATCTTGTAATATTCTTCCCAAACGTCTGACTTCTGCATAAAAGAAAGAGATCCCTTCTTCTACAGAGTCTTCGTTTCGGATACTGGAATGTACTTCTAAGATAGGAGTTATAAATTCGGAAGCAGGTACCGGTCCCCCTGCCATTGCAAATATTCCGGAAATTCCCAACGCTCTTAAGTAAGTGGTTTTTCCGGACATATTCGATCCGGTCAAAAGAAGAAGTTTCCCTGGTTGCATAGGCTCCAGATCATTCGACACCCTTTTTTCGGAAGGGATCAATGGATGAACCAAATCCTTTGCATGGATTGTTACATTCGATTTTTCTAATCTAGGAAATGTAAAATCTGGTTCTATCCAGCTCAAGTTTGCAAGTGGAAGCAAAGAATCCAACTCAGCAAGATCCGACATAGATGCTTTTAGGGAGGCTCCATCCTTATTCCACCAAGATGTGTACCTTCTCCAGATCCAAAGATCGAAGAAAAATAAAATATTCAAAAAAGCATGAGCTAGAGGAGACTGTGTATAAGCAGCAAGATTGGAAATTTTAAGAAATTGTTTCCAAGAGTTTTTTAATTCCTTCTTTTTCCAATTGGAAAGAAAAACTTCTCCTTTTGTTCCGGATAGATTTGAAGAACGGATATAGAGCAGAAGTTTTCCTAATTCCTCCAATGTTTCAGAGTCTTCTGCGATAGGTTGTAACATCTTTAAAGATCTATTTCTGTACGATCCGAAAAAGGCGGAATGCAGGATGAATATTCCGAATCCCCAGGTTTGTCCGAATAAAAAACTTCCTAATACTAAAACCCAAACAAGAACTAACCAAACAGGAAATAGAACTCTAAGAACTCCGGCTACATTTCCAAAAGAAAATTTCCAAAAATCATTCGGTTCTTCTTCAAATAAATTAAATGGAAAATCTATCTTATTCTTTTCGGAACGTTCCGGTTGTAAATTCCCGATCTTGGGGATGTAAGAAGGAAGTTTTTCTTCTTCTCCTTCTCTTCTAGCCGGAAAAGAAGCCTCGTACAACCTAAATTGTCTGAGTAATTTTTGTAGTACCCTTTCTCTTCTTGAAAGACCAAACACCGCGGATTGTCTTGCGATTACTTTGGATTCTTCAGGAGTTTCTAAAAAGTATTCTAAAAATTTGGAAGTTCCCTTTTGTATAACTGTTGTGTCTATTCTAGAGAAGATCCCCTTCTCCCCTAAAAAATCCAGATCCTTGGTCCATGAGGGAAGTCCAGTCTCTAATACAAGATTTTTATAATATTCCCTCTTGGATTTTGGATAATGTTTTCCATCCAATTGGATCCGGGAGATCTGAGCTGTCAGAAAATCAGACCAGACATTTAATCTTCGGATCTTCTCCCTCCTTTTTTGGTACGCAGAAAGTAATCGATAGAAGACTGCTAAGATAAGGATCGAGGGTAAATAATATAGATCAGAAAGAGTACGAACGAGATAAACTCCCATGATCCAGGAAATAAAAAATAAAAAGGAAAGTATTCTAAAAGTGGATAAAAGAGAAAGGGCAGATTCTTCCTTTTGGATAATCCTGCCAAGGCGGGAAATTTCGGATCCAAGTCGACGGACCCTGTTTAGGGCGTTCATACCGCTAAAGTGACGTTCTCGTAGTTTTCGGTCTCTCTTTTGTATATTTCATGGTCCAAAAGGCGGACCAAAGAACCGACATCTTGCATTAACCATCTGGAAACCATTTTGCCTCTATCGCGGCCCAAAAATTTGTCCACATAGACGTAACCGAATAGATCCGTGCCGTACTCGTATACGACGAATCTTCCCGATCTTTTGCCAGTCCTATTTTCCAGACGGATCTGCATTTTACCAAATTTACTGCGCACTTTCTTTTCGTACAAGAAAAAAAATATCTCAAGTATTTTCGCAAAGTCCCGAAGTACAGTTTGGGAGAAAGCTTCCTTTCCAAGGATGGAAAACCCGGAACTTTCTCCCTTTTTTCCCGAATGGGGTCGCACGGAGGCGATTTATGATATATCCCGAAATGGATCCGGATCTACGGAGTTCCTTCGCAAAAATCGGAAAAACCTTTGCAAACCTTACAAATGATACCGCTTTACCGGAGTTCGGTTTAAAGGCAGGAAATTTGTTGGATAGAAGACAAATGAAAATCCTAGTCGAAATTCGCAAAAGAAGAATCAATTCCAAACAATGGAATAGTTTCCAAAAAGATTAAAACCCAAACCAGGAACAAAAAAGCCCCTCGAATTCTCGAGAGGCTCTCCTGAAAATAAATATTCTAATTTTTTAATATTTAGTCTTAGTTGAAGGAAGTTTCACGTTCAGGATAATATCCACTTCCGTTACTTCTCCCTCTCTCACCTTAATATCAGCATTATTCAAATTCAGATCTTCTGCAAAGGTAGCCTTGATCTCGTACTCTCCCGGTTTCAAGTTTGTAAACCAGAAGTTACCATTTTGATCAGTATTTAGTTTATTGATACCTGTTACGCTTGTAACAGTAGGCATAAAGATCGGCTGATTGATCACAGGGTTATCCAAGGTTCTGTAAAATACTTTTCCTCGGATCGCTCCATAACCTGTCATAGAAGTCACAACTTCCAGATCGTTTCTTTTATTAGGAAGAACTGCCTGGGTTTTTTGAACTTCGGGGTAATCATCCGCTTGGATGGTTACCTTATGAACTCCGGCAGGTACCCCTTTGACAGTTAAGGTATAAGTCGCGCCTGGGGTTAGTTTTCCCATTCTCTTAGTCGCGCCCCAATAATTGGAAGATTCGGTCGCGATCGTCTTATCCACTTCCTTATCGTCGATGAGTACTCTGATAGAACGATTTCCCACTCTCTTCTTACCAGAGGTTATACGGATCTCCGGAGGAAGGTCAGACACGGCATATGCTCTATCTTGGATAATTGTTGTTTTGATTACCAGATCACCTTTTAGATTAGTAGGAACAACTGGAGGCTCTTCGTTAGTAACAACAGGAGTTTCAGGCTCAGGCTTAGGAGGTTGAACATCCGGAACTGGAGTAGGATTTACAGGAGGTTTTACAGGCTCGACAGGTTTTGGAGGATCAGGTTTTTTTTCTCCCGCTAAGAAGATACCCGACGCGTTACCCGAAATCTGAGGCACTTGTTCGTGATCGTACTTTTTAGCCATATTGACTGTTTCGTCTTTAGAAGCAAAGAATGCTTCGAGGGCAGTGATCACATTGTCCTGGTTTAAGTCTCCACTAGAAAGGGCCTTTCCGAAATTATACGTAAAGATCCCATGATTGATTGTTCCGCCTACTTCGATTGCAGTTTGGTTATCATCCGCACTGGAAATGATCGCCTTGTCTTGGAAGAAAAAGTCCTGAGAGTCTTGTTTAACTGTTCCATCACTTCCTTCCGGAATTGGAACGTTCGCAGAACCTCTGGTTGCCTTTCCTTTTTTAGCAATCCCTCCGGAGAAACAGCAATCGAAAACGAAAACTGTTTTAGGAGATTTAATAGCTTCTAGATAATCGTTCAACTCATCGTCGGAAAGGTGAGGCCTATCATAACAGATGATCAGGTTTCTCATTCCGTTTTTAGCTTTTTCATCCCTTTGAAAAGCGCCGTGACCGGAGAAATAAAGAAATACTGTATCATCCGCTTTTGCTTTAGAAGCAAGAGCCTTAATTTCTTTCTGAATATTGTCTTTGGTTACATCTTTACCCAAAACAATTTTGATCTCGTCGAATTTTCCTACACGCTTGATCTCATCGTGTAGATATTTGGCATCCGCCTCACAAAGATTTAACTCAGGAATTCCGGCTTTGTTTCCTTTATAGTTGGATCCGAAGATAAGGCCTAACCTTTTCTGCGCGAACACATCGGTGGAAAACAAAAAGAGGGAAATTCCGATTATGGAAATTAAGGATTTCAATCAGAGCCTCCTGGCTTGGGTGTCTCAAAATAGCAAAAAGCTAGGCTTTGTCATTATTTTTTTGCCCTAAAGATAGATACCTTCCTAGAGCGAGTACAGGACGTATGACCTGAGGTTTTCCGATTTTTTTTCCAAACTTAGAACGATTTTAGAGTTTCGGGCAAGAAATTTCCAAGATGATTCGGGGCTTTCCGCCGGGTTTTCGAACAACCATTAATTTTTAGGGATTTTTTTAGTTACATAAGGGGTGAGAAAAATATGTTAAGGCGGTTAAATAAAAAAGGCCGGAAAATTCCGGCCTTTTAATATCCAGTATTAGGATTTTATTATTTACTCAGCCATTTCATCATGCTGCGTAATTTTTTACCTACATCCTCGATAGGATGTCCTGCGTTTTTCTCTCTCATCTTATTGAACTCAGGATAACCCGCTTTGGTTTCTGCGATCCAAGCTTTTGCAAACTTAGAACCGTTTGCTTTTTGGATATCGTTCAGAACGTCCTTCATACGAGCTTTAACACCTGCATCAATGATGCGAGGTCCGGAAACGTAGTCTCCGTATTCCGCAGTTCCAGAAATGGAATAACGCATACGAGCCAATCCACCTTCGTAGATCAGGTCGGTGATCAATTTAACTTCGTGTAAACACTCGAAGTAAGCGATCTCAGGATCGTAACCTGCTTCGGTAAGAGTTTCGAATCCAGCCATGATTAGGTTGGAAAGACCACCACAAAGAACTACTTGTTCTCCGAAAAGATCCGTTTCAGTCTCTTCTCTAAAAGAAGTTTCTAGGATTCCTGCTCTTCCTCCACCTACTCCAGCTGCGTGAGCTAGTGCCCTTTGTTTTGCTGTTCCAGTTGCATCTTGGTTTACAGCGATCAAACAAGGAACTCCACCGCCTTCTACATATACTCTACGAACCAAATGTCCTGGTCCTTTTGGAGCTACCATGTAAACGTCTACGGTTTTAGGAGGTTGGATGAATTCGAAATGGATATTGAATCCATGAGAGAAAACTAATGCGTCTCCGTCTTTTAGATTCGGCTCGATATCCGCTTTATAAATATCAGCTTGGATTTCGTCCGGAGCTAGGATTTGAATAATGTCCGCTTTTTTAGCGGCTTCGGAAACGGAGAATACTTCAAAACCTGCTTCTTCCGCTTCTTTTTTGGATTTGGATCCTTCTTTCAGACCGATGATAACTTTCAGCCCGGAATCTTTCATGTTCTGAGCTTGTGCGTGACCTTGGCTTCCGTATCCGATTACGGCGATGGTCTTTCCTTTTAATACGGAAAGATCCGTGTCTTTATCGTAGTATAAATTGGCCATTGTATGGTACCTCGAATTCTACCTTTGAAACCTTTAGATACCCTGCGCTTTGGAATGAGACTTAATGCCTAAGGCTAGATCTCGAATTTTTGTAGCTCGGAGGACGGGCAGCCGCTTTGAAAACGGGAGTCGAACCGATTTCTAAAGGTCGTTTTTACAAAACATTGTGAAATGGCCGATTCCACAATCTAAATTTGTTTTAGTAGCCCTTCGATTTCAGGAGTTCGTCTAGCTTTCTGACTCCTGGACTTTCTCCATCTATGGACTCTGCAGCTTCAAGGACCGAACGTGCCTCGTCGAAACGACCTAATAGCCTGTAATTATCCGTTAGATTGATTAGGTTCGCGAGACGATGAGGTTGGGAACTACGGACCTTCTCCGCTGCGTGGCTAGACTTTGCATATTCTTTTAAATGTTTATAACATACGGAAAGTAAGAACCAGATATTCGGAGAATCCGAATCGAACTCTAAATATTTTTCAAACCAACGAGAAGAAGGGTCATATTCTTTTCGGTCATAATACACTTGTCCCAATAATCTCGCGGCTGCTTTGAAAGAAGGAACAGAATGTAATGCTTCTTCCAATAATACAACTGCAGTTCCAATCTCCCTCTGTTGCAATAACGCTTTGGCTTCGGTATATTTTCTTAATACAGACTCAGGTATGCCGGCTTTGGATTCCGTAATATTTGGAGAAAGTTTTTCATGAAACCCGATGCGTATCAAAGAAAGGTCGTCAGATAATGCACCTAAACTATGGATACGATCCACTAAATGATCCAGATCACCTTTGGAATCCTCTACGGTTTTCAGAAACATGTTCTCATCGGAGTTCATATTCCAATTTACTCCGTCTTCGGTTAGATTGATATCGTCTCTTCCATCCGAACCTACGTAAAGAATATCCCCGGGCCTAAGATCGAATTCCAAAATTCGAAAGCTCATTTCGGAAGGAGAGCCTAGTTTACGTAAAGTTAATTCTCTTTCTAAAAAAGAAGCTTTTCCATCCCGGAGAAGTACTGCCCACGGATGTTCGGCATTAAAATAAAACATCTTTCCGGTTCTTTCGTTGATTAGTCCGAGAATGGCAGAAGCCATCATCACACCGTCGAAGGTTCTAAAAATATCATCTAACTCTCGGTAAGCTTCTCTCACCCAATCTTCCGGAGAAATATTCAGGACTTTCCCCTGGCTTGCGGATCTTGCCATGATATTGTTCATAGCCGTTCCAAGAACGATGGCCCCTCCTGCACCTTGCATGGATTTTCCCATCGCGTCCCCGTTTAGGAAGACGGACCATCTTTCCTTTTCAGAACCGAATAAAAGGTTTCCGCTGATACAAATATCGCCGCCTATCTCGGATTCTTTATTCTTAAAAACGAATTTTTTCTTTTGTTCGATATAGAAGTTAGTCGTAACCGAAGAGGAGCGATTCCAATTCGTCATCAAAGGTTTACTCAAAAGAGAAGTTAAAAAATAATCTCCATCTTGCTGCACCTTAAGCGACTGGATCTCTTCCATTTTTTCAGTCACTTCTTTTGTGCGAGCATCCACCTTTTCTTCCAAGGTGTCCGCGTATTCTTCTAACTTTGTTCTTCCTTCTAGTATGCTTCCCACCATCTTATTAAAAGATTCGGAAAGATATCCAATTTCATCCTGTACGAGTACGGGAATTCGTATCGTAAGATTTCCTAAATTTACTTCTCCCACTCCTCGGATCAAAGTATTCAAAGGTCGCACTAAACTTCGATTGAAGAAGAACGGAAACAAAACTAAGATTACAAATACAAGTGAAAGAGTTAAGAACACTAACCAGCTATTTGTTTCATCCAAAAACTTTCTATAATGCAAATATGGAAAAGCAACGAGCAGAGTTCTTTCCCCTACCTCGTCCCTAAGATAATATGAATAGAATAGATCATTGGGAGAAGGTACGTAATCTTCGGAACTTGTTTTTGGAAGATTAGTGATGGGAGTTCTTTTCAGGAAATTACCGGACTTTTTATTTTCTAAAATTTCCTTCTGGGCCAGATTCAAATTCGGTTCTAAACCAGCAGATTTTATCAAAACCTTCGGTTTATTAGAAGAATCTCCTAAAGAAACAGCGTATGCAATCGAAGAACCTTCCGATTTTCCTGTATTCAAAAAGGTTTGCGCTTCCTTAATACTAATCTCATCGAATAAGGACTCGTTTTTTAGATTTACGACTGTAGAAAATGCCTGAGCAAAAACTAAACAGGTCGCCACAGTAATTCCGATAATTTTGGTCATAAAAGAAGTTTTATCTACAGTATTATTAATAAATAATATAGTTAGAGTAAAATATCCTAAGATCATAAAACCAACGTACAATTGTTGGAACGCGTTAAAAGTGATTACACCCGATCTAAACAAAAGATTGGAAACCACTGGAACTAAGTAGGTGACATCCATTCCTAGGGACATCTGCACTAAAGCTTTTCTTTCTTCCTTATCCGCTCTGATAATTTTTCGGACCTGGATAAGTATCATGACAAGAAGGAAAGCGAGTAAGGAAACCGCAAGCAGATTGCCCACCTTTTGTTGGTAATTGTATATTTGTCCCGTAAAATCGAATAACGGCTTATTCGTAAATATCTGATAATATGAATAAGAGATCGTAATTGAAGAAATCCCGAGTAATGATCCAATCACATACTTTGCTTCCTTAGGATGATCATTTCTAGGATATAAGTACGCAAATATACAAAGGAAAATCGTACCGAATACAGCCGCCGGTCCTGTAACTAGTCTATGATAAGACGCTTCCGGAAAAGGAAGAATCGCAGAGAAGAAGAACCCGAAGTTAATCAAAAAAACGAAAAGGAAAAGATAAGAGAACGCGCTCGTATAGTTCGCCTTCTTTTTTAACGCAGCTAAAAAAGCGAAAATAATAAAGGTGAAAATGGAACAGATGAGCGAAGAGATCGCCCATGAGTTAAAATAAACCATGGAGCGACTTTTCTAATCCCTAGTGCTTAGAATTCAAGATTTTTCTATACAAACTAGTTCGGAAATTTTATCGGAAGGATAACTATCCTTTCGAAGCCAATGTTTGGGCTTCAGTTTCCAAAATTTTGATGGTTTCCGCCAACATTTCGCTCTTATTCAACAAAGAATCCATAGAACTTTGCAAAGAAGATACAGACGTCATGATTGCATTGGCTCCTAACGACTGTTCTTTAGAAGCTGTTTCAATATCAGAAGATAAATTTCTTAAAACTGAAAGACTGTTCAAAAAACGTTCGTTCACTATTTTTTGTTCGTTCAATAATTGATTTAATTGTTTAAAACTATCTAAAAAGTTTGTGAACAAAGTATCTTGTTCCTTCACTTTTTCATTCGCAGTATGAGCAGATTTTTGTCCGTCTTGGACATACTTTGTACTTTCGTTTATAATTTTAGAAATACGATCTGCGTTTTCGGAACTACTTTCTGCAAGTTTTGAAACCTCCGTAGCGACCACCGCAAATCCTCTTCCTGCGACCCCCGCTCTCGCCGCTTCAATAGATGCGTTCAAAGAAAGAAGGTTTGTTCTATCAGCGACATCCGACATGATCTGGTTTACTTCTCCAACTGAGCGGAAAGAACTCCCCAAAGATTCTAAAGAAGTTCTAAGACCATCCACGAATTCGCTTACCGCTTTTCCTGCATCCAAGACTATATCCATATTCCGATTCAGATCACTGGAATGCCCGGAAATACGATCGATCAAAGTGTTGAGATTTCTACTTTCTCCTAATAAACCTTCTATCTTTGTAAATTGGTCTTTTACTGTTTCCGCAGATTGTTCCGTCTGTGCTAAAAATTCTTCCATAGTAGAACTGATCTCCTCGAAAGAAGCGGCATGATTACTGATTACCTCAGAAAAATCATCGGAGAAATCTTTTAATTTTTTGGAATTCTCTCTCAAAGAAACTGCGGATTCGGTCATTCTGACCCTACCCTGCTCAAGATCTTCTTTGGATTTTTCGATGGCTTGGGATTTTTCCTCTTCTACACTCTTTAACTGCAGAAAAATTTTAATCACCGCAACAACGATGAATGCGGTGGTCATTAAGAATAACATCTTAGTAATCTGTTCCGACATAGCAGCATAACCGGGAGTAATGGAAACGATACTATCCTCAGTAAAGATAACTCCGGTATTAGCAGCGTTCACGGTTACTAAACTTTGACAAATGATGGTTAAAAATCCGGTCAAATATACGAATCGAGGAGAGAGAAGAAGCCCCGCATACACGATATAAATAACGTTAATTGTATAGAGTACAACCTGCTTGATAACATTCGAAGCAAGTTTAGCATCCTCGGTAGTCGCACCGATCATTACCAAACAAAGGACTACAACGTCGGTTACTATAAAGACTTTTCCTAAAAAAGGAGACACTCCGCTCCCAAACCTAGTTTTGAGAAATGAGTAGGTGACGTATATCACCATAGCCGAGGTGCCAAGAATATAGAGCGAGTTTTGGAATAGGGTACTTCTTTTGTATCCCATTGCGATAGAGGCAAAGTAGAGCAATGTTAGTCCGAATCGTATTCGATTGATCGTTACCGGACCTTGAGCGAGAATTTTCTCCGTTTCGGAACGTGTCGCCATATTAGAAAAACCCGCCTTAAGAATATTTTTATTCTTTAATATCCAAGACGGCAAAAGGGTGAATAAATCGATCCTTTTTCACAATTTATTCGTGGAAAATTTATTGCAAAAGAAAGTTAACGCAATGGTTTAAAAAACCGAAATAGATTTCAGCGGCTTATTCGATATATCACAATATATCAATTTTCCATCGCGAGAAGCTCTGCTTCTTCTTCCAAAACCCTAATCGTGTCTGATAAAAGTTCGCTTTTTCTTAATAAAGAATCCATTGAACTTTGCAACTCCGATATTGCTACCATGATCATGGAAGCTCCTGTATTTTGTTCATTGGAAGAAGTCTCTATTCCAGCGGAAAGTTTTCGCAATTCTGATAAACTGGAAAGAAATTCGTCGTTTATCTTAATCTGATTTTCCAAAAGTACATTTAACTCGTTAAATCTTGCCATAAAAGCCGTAAACTGATTCTCTTGGTCCCTTACTTTCTCTGTCGTGACTGAAGCGGTATTTCTTCCGTTAGCAACATACTTATTAGATTCTCCGATAATCTTTGAGATTCGAGCGGCGTTCTGACCGCTACTTTCTGCAAGCTTCGAAACTTCCGTAGCAACGACTGCGAAACCTTTACCTGCAGCTCCTGCTCTCGCGGCTTCTATAGAAGCATTCAAAGAAAGTAAATTAGTACGGTCTGCAACTTCAGCCATAATTTCCGTAACTTCTCCGACAGATCGAAACGACTCCCCCAGAGATTCTAAAGAGTCGGAAAGACCGGAAACAAATTTAGTAACTTCTTTGCTTGTACCTTGAACGGAGTGAATGCGTTCATTTAGTTCAGAAGAATAATCTGCAATCTTATCGATCATAGATCTGAGACTTTGGCTTTTACTCACTAATTGTTCTATTCTCCCGAATTGATCTTTTACAGTTGCGGCAGCACTCTCTATCTGGGATAAAAATTCACCGAGCGTACTCCCTATTTCATCGAACGATGCTGCATGATTGTTAATTACATCGAAAAATTCGTTAGAAAAATTCCGTAAAGACCTAGACTTTTCCCTTAAAGAAACGGCTGCAGAATCCATTTTTCCTTTACTCTTTTTCAATTCATTTCCGGAAATTATGATCGTGGCTAATTTTTCCTCTTCCGCGCCTCGCAAAAGTGAGAAAATATTAATCACACTTTTTACTATAAACGAGATCACGATAAGGAAGATCAATTTCAGTATTTGTTCGGAAATCGAAGCGAATCCTGGAGAAAGTACTTCTAAAGGTTCTTCCGAAAATACAACACCGTGAAGATAACAATTCAATATGACGATGCCTTGAGAGACAGCAGATACAAATCCGGCTAAAATTACGAATTTCGGGCTAAGAAGTAATCCGGAATATACAATAAATATTACGTTAATCGCATATAATATGATCTGTCTTATTATTCCGGAAGACATATTCTTTTCTGTGGACGCGGCAAAGAACATCACACATGCAAGAATTATTATATCGGAAAGAACTGAATACATTCCGATTTGTTTAGGAATTGTTCCTCTTCGAAAAGAATATAATAAATTCACAAACGAAACAATCGCCATCGAGATCGTCCCGCCCAAGTAAGCCATATTCTGTTCAAAGGTACTTTGCTCCCAAGAAGCTGCCAATGAGGCTAAAAATAAGAAAACCAGTCCGATCCGTATCCTTCCGATAGTTAAAGGACCGAGAGCCGCTATTTTTTCAGTAGTCCGTTCGTTGTCCATTAACGACCTCCGAAGTACATTTTGGTTTTATAGAAAGAATGCCCTATGTTCAGATCGAAACCTGAGAGAATCGATACATTTTTTATAAAGTGAGCAAAAACTCACATTTATACTAAATATCTAAAGAATTTATATATCAAAAAGTGACGAGGGTTCCGTAAAAGCGGGAGAAATTTACTGGTCTTTCGGATTCCAATTTTTCCTAAGAACGTCTCTAATCCTGAGTACAGCCTCGTTTTCAGGCTCTAAATGTAGAGCAGATTGGATCATATACATTGCTCTTTCATAATTTTTTAAAGCGATATATACCTGAGCCAGGTTCATAAGGTTCTTAAAATGATCCGGTTCTCTCAGTCTTAATCTTTCCCCGAAGTCTAGAGCCTTTTTTAATTGTCCCGCCTTTCTTGCGGAGAAAGAAGCTACGTATAAAATTTCCTTATCTACAGGCTTAAGGTTGAGATAGTCTTCTGCGTAATGTGCTGCTTTGGTATAATCCTTGAGTTTTAAGAATAACTTTACGAAGTTTTTTTTCACTTCAGGGATACGACTGTCCAATGTCTCCGCTTCTTCCAAATAAGTAATGGCTTCTGCCACGTCTTTGTTTTGAGAAGTTTCCTTAGCTTTATGAAGTAGGTCTTTTATTTTTTGTTTCTGTTCATCGTGAAGTTTTTGTTCCGAATCCGCTTCTTTAAAAGAAAGTCGGATCAAAGAAAGGTCGTCAGTAAGAGGACCTTTTCCAACGATACAATCATAAATTCCATTTAAATGCCCTTTACCGTCTTCCACAAGTCTAAGGAAAAGTTTTTCGTCATCGTTGATAATCCTTCCCCCATCTTGATCTGTCCCAATTAGAATATCGTCCCTACCGTCAGAGCCTGCAATGATCACATCTCCAGGCTCTAATTGGAATGTTTTAATATAAATACGACCTTCCATTCCTGTAGTTCCGAGTTTTCGGAACATCAGCTCGTCTTCTATAAAACTCGCAATTCCATCTCTGTATAATACTGTCCAAGGATGTTCTGCATTAATAAAATATAAAATACCAACTTCATCGTCAACGAGCCCCATTACAGAAGAAACTAACATAGACCCGTCAAAACTTTCAAAAACCTTATGTAACTCCGTAAATGCGTTCTTTAGCCAACGTTCTGGAGATTGGTTTTTCATAATATCTACTAACCTAGTTCTTTCTATGATCGATTCGAAAACCGATCCTAAGACCAATGCTCCCCCCGCTCCTTGCATGGATTTGCCCATAGCATCCGCATTCAAGAACACTGTATAAGATCTACCATTCAAATCGATATGATTGGATATATTTAAGTCCCCGCCGATCTCATCGTGATATCTTCTGAATGTGAATTTTTTCTTTTGTTCTAGTAGGAAGTCTACCTTTACGTTTTCATGGACTGCTTTGTTCGCACCTAAAGGTTTGATCAAAAGAGAGGTTAAGAAATAGTCTCCGTCCTGTTGTTGTTTGAGCTCTTGCACTTCTCCCAAGGTTTGTTCCAATTCCTTGGTTCTCTCTTTCACTTTTTCTTCTAGCTCATTAGCATATTGTTCTAATCTTTTGCGGGCAGATTGGATAGACCTTGCCATTCTATTAAAAGATCTGGCAATAAATCCGATCTCGTCTTCTACCCTTGGTTCAAGTCTATAATCCAAGTTTCCGGAATTTACTTCAGTTAAACCTATTACTACTTCGTCCATAGGTTTAATAAGAGCGTTTTGGAAGAAAAATCTGAATCCTATACTGATCACTAGCATGATCGCAAGTAAACATACGACTAAAATTAATGCAGGTTCATGTATAAAGGCACGGAAGGATTTATATGTGAAACCTACTTCGTACACGTTTCCATTAATAGGGTGCACTACCAAATACGAAACGTAGTACTGAGGCTTTTCATCTCCTACTTTATAGTATTTTGTTCCTCTATAAATCCTTTCGCCCACTTCCCGGATCGGAGATAAAGGAAGAAGGACCGTTTTATCCAAATCGGACTCGGATATATCCGCCTTAAGATCCGCTTCGGTATTCACTCTTACTTTTTCTAAAATTCCGGAAAGACCCACTTCTTCTGATTTTAAAATTTTATAAATTGCAGGGGCGTCCGACTTAGAAGCCAAATGAGAATATTTACTTCGTACTACTTTTAGTCTTTTGTTAAGATGTCTGAAAAAATCGCGAATATCTTCGTCCGAAACCGAATCAGTCGCTTTCGATTCTAAAAATTGTTTTAGCCCTTCTTGGTACGCATAAAATTCTTTAGGAGAATTTTCCAAAATTGTTTTGGATTTTTCCCATCTAACTTTAGCAGGGAGGCTTCCTAAACTTGTAAGATTTTTAGAAATATAAAAGAACCGGATCTCTAGTCTATCTTCTGAATCAAATCTCGGATCCTTAAAACCTCTCTCAGTTCGAAAACTATTTTCATTCGGATCGAAAGAAGTCAGATATGCGAATCCGTTTGGGCTTTCTCCTTGTAAAACGACAAGTTTAGCTTCTTCTTTTTTAATCAAATCGAAAGAAGAATCGTATCCATTTAATATGGCAAATCCTACCAGCTGGAATGCGAGAAGAAAAGTGGCCATACTGACTCCCACAATCCTACTCAAGATCGTGGTTCTTTCTTTGGTCGCGTTTACATAAACGATAAGTATTAAGAATAAACCGGCTACAAGAAGAATGTCTGCTGTTTGCTGATAAACCGCTCTAGAAACTGTCCCTTCTCTACTTAAAGCATTCGTAATACCTGGTATTAGTGTGATGGTCAGATATGCGACCGTGATATAAATGACGGACCTTCTCTCTCCCCCTTTTTCTACGATCGCTCTCCAAATCGCTGCAATCAAAAAGATGAAGTTATAAAGAAAAACTATAAGAGAGAAAATTTTATAGAATAAATGAGTTTCAAAATCCCAATAATGGCTCCCCATCACGAAACTTCGAGTGGACTTTAAGGAAAGAATAATATAGAAGATCGCTAAAGTGATAACTCCCGCATACAAGACCGAATACAAAATGAGTCCTAACTTTTCTCTTTTAGGAGTAGGGAAATAGAAGAAAAAGATAAAAAGCTGAGTATAACCCACCATAGGAAAAGGGATCACGATCCATCTGTGAAAGATTGTCCACTCTTCAGGAGAACAGAACGCCACTAAATATCCAAAATGAAATATGGTGGTGGATAAACTCGAAAGGCCTAGATGAAATGCAGCCCTACTTCTGTCCTTGATGGTCAGAAAGAAAAAGGATACATACAAAGAGAATAATGAAGCGAGTAAGGATCCGAAAAAATAGAAATTAAAATAAAAAGGGTCCATAAAAAGAGCAGCCTAAGAAATTGATCCGAAGGACCGCTTCGTCAAGGAAAATGCGAAAAGAAGTCCGAACTCAGAAGACGAAAATTTTTTTACAAAACTAACAATGCGAATTCGAAGTTTTTACCAGTTAATATTGCCCGCCCCAACAGACATATTTTATTTCCTGATACTCTTCGATTCCGTATTTGGAGCCTTCTCTGCCCATGCCGGACTCTTTTACTCCGCCAAAAGGCACTTGTTCGGTAGATAAAATACCTTCATTTACAGAAACCATCCCGGCTTCCAAGGCTTCTGAAATTCTCCAAATCCGTGCGGGATCGTTTGTATACACATAAGATGCCAAACCTACATCACTTGAATTTGCAATTTGTAATGCTTCTTCTTCCGTTTTAAAACTTTTGATTGGTGCAAGAGGACCGAAGGTCTCCTCTTGAAAACATAATGATTTTTCGGAGATTCCCGAGAGAACGCTCGGTTCGTAAAAGTTTCCTCCCAGAGAATGAGGTTTACCTCCGATCAAAAGTTTTCCTCCTTTTTCGATTGCGTCTTTTAAATGTGAGTCCACTTTTTTAACTGCGGCAGAATGGATCAAAGGACCAATATTAACTCCATCTTCAAAACCGTTGCCTACTTTAAATTTGGAAACTTCTTCCGCTAAACCGTAAGCAAATTCTTCTGCGACTTTTTCCTCTACTAAGAATCTATTCGTACAAACACAGGTCTGACCTGCATTACGAAATTTTGATGCGATTCCCCCTCGTATTGCTTCTTTTATGTTAGCGTCAGCGAATACTATAAAAGGAGCGTTTCCTCCTAATTCTAAGGAAATTCTTTTTACTTGACTCGCAGATTTTTCCAAAAGGATTTTTCCCACTCTTGTGGAACCCGTAAAACTAATCTTACGAACAATCTTATTTTCTAAAAATTCATTTGCGATCGGCTCAGGTTGCCCCGTAACCACCTGGAAAACTCCCGAAGGGATTCCGGCTTCTTCTGCAAGAACAGCTAACGCGATTGCGGAATAAGGAGTTAATTCGGAAGGTTTAGAGATAACAACGCATCCAGCTGCAAGTGCCGGTCCTATCTTCCGAGTAATCATGGAAGAAGGAAAATTCCAAGGAGTTAAAATCCCAGTGACCCCCACAGGTTCTTTCCAAGCCATCAATCGGACTTCTTTTCTATGAGTGGGGATCAGATCTCCGTACGCTCGTTTTGCCTCTTCCGAAAACCATTCCAAATAAGAAGCTGCGTAATCTATCTCGCCTCTCGATTCCGCCAAAGGTTTTCCTTGTTCCCAAGTCATAATTTTTGCGAGGTCTTCTTTGTTTTGGATCATTAGATCCGCCCAGTTCCTAAGAAATCTGGCTCTCTGTTTTGGAATCGTCTTGGCCCAATTTTTTTGGGACTTCTCCGCAAATTCCAAAGCCTTTCTCACTTCTTCCCTGGGAAGGTCGGGTACTTCGCCAATTTTTTGCCCAGTTGCGGGATCGAATACAGGTATAACTTTGGAAAAAGTTTTCCATTCGCCCGAATAAAAATTAGAATTTTTGAATAGAGAAGGTCGATTGAGTTGGATCATATTTTTGCCCGAAAGAAGCCCTTTCTCCATACATACATCTTTGAGCCCTTACTGAAAACCGAATTTTGATCCGTCAAAAAAAGCAAATTAGTTTAAAGATCAAATCTTCGTGGGACTTATAAACTTGGGAAAAGTTCGCGTTCTTTGTGAAAATAAAGAATGTTATACATCAGCAAATAGATTAGTAAATAAATGATTACAAATGTATGTGAATTGAAGGAACTCACCCAATTTCGGATAATGGTCATATGGGAAGAATTTTAGGTATTTCCTCAATCCTCCTACTGATCCTCACTTTCCCTCTCGAAACAATTTTAGCAGTAACGATCCAAATGAACGCGGGTCGTATTTTCAAAAAAGTTTCCGTACAAAAAGAAACGGAAACCGAGATAGAGGTGGTCGATCCGGACGGAGTCATATACAGAATCCGAAAGGATAAAATAAAACAAATAACGGAAGATGCTCCTGACACAGTGCCGGAATTTGCTTCCGACGAAAGTGTTCCAACGGGAGCGGTCAAGGCACCTTCTCCTAAGGATACACTTCCAGAACATTCAATTCTACTTTCTCAATCTTTCTCTAATGACGGAGCCTTTCAAGGTTCCGATCTATTCGGAGAAAGACAAGCGAGAAGGAACGGAACCTCTTATAAAGATTATTATGAGGCCTATTTTCTAACTACTAGTATGGAAGTATTAGGTTTGCCTAAACCGTTTAAGCTTGGGCTCACCATGATGAATCCGCTAGTAGATAGGAGTAATACCGATACGGACCTGAGATTACAATCCACACCGGGAGGTCCCGATCAAACGTATCTGTTGGATAAGTCTATTGCAACCGGAACCTTACAGTTCGATCCAAATGAAGTAAAAACCAGAAAAGAAAAGAACGGCCTTTACGATTATCTGTTCACTAGAGCGATGTATGATCATGAGACTAGATTAGGAACATTCTCTGCTGGATTTTTATTCATCAACCAAAACGATCCAGCTTATGTAATGAGAGGATATTGGGTGATCGGATGGAAGGCTCCTTTTTGGGAATGGTTGAATCCTCAGTTCTCGATTAATAATAAAATGTTAAACGATTACGGTGGGACTTTCCAAGGAACTCATAACTATCGTTTAACCGTTTCTCATGAATTTTTTAAAGGAGAAACTTTCAGGATTACTCCTAGCTTAGTGGTAGGTTATGCGGAAGTGAACGATAATACCGATCGAAAAAAAGGGATCAGCGATATTAGTCCTAGACTCCAATTCGATTATGGAAAGTTTTTCTTCGCTGCGAATATGATGTATAGAGCCACGCCCGCCTTGGTAGATAACGCAACTTATACTCCGAATATAGGTGTATATCCTGATAGTAATGCTAACGACGGATTAACGATCGATCCTTCTAAAGCTTACGGATATAAGAATGAGCTTATCATCGACTATATCTCTTCCTTATCGGATGATCCTGCGGTAAAAAGGGCTTTGGTTGACCATTACCAACAGCAACATATAGTTCATGTGATCTTCTTCTACAATATCGGATACACGATTCGTATCTGAAATTTCCAATTCTCCGGTTCAACCGAGCCGGAGAATATTTAGTCCATAAAATACAAAAATTGTAAAGTGGCTGCAAGCTCCATTGCCAACGCAATCCCTATATGTATCAAAATTCCTGCATATACCGATTTGGTCCGATAAGAGATCATTCCTAAAATAAAACCTCCAAAAAAAGAACCTAATGCTTCGAATTGGGGTTTGGTAAAATGTAGCAGACCATACATGAATGCCATAGCTAAAACTGCAGGTTTACTCCCCGCTCTCGACGCCAGAGGAAAAACCATAAATCCTCTAAAGAAAGTTTCCAAAACAGCAAAGTCTGCCGCATAGGAAATCTCGAATAGAATGATCCACAAAGCAGGTGGATAGATCAAATAACCATCGGACATTCTTCCTGCAAATCGTGGATATACGGAAAGGAAAGAAAGAGAGAAAGATGCGATCGCAATTACCGGGAGCATCAATCCTAGTAAAAAGAATACTTCTTCCAACTTTGGGGATTTATTTAAACCTAAAAATCTGTCCGAAGAATTTTTGCGGAGAATGATCCAAACCAAAGGTAATGCAGTGTATGCAAGAATTGTCCCGAGGTAGTTCACCGTAAGCATTGCAATCCCTACGGAAGCAGAAGGAACCCAATTAAACAGTTCTGAGTCTCGAATCCTTGCTGAACAAACAATCGCAAGAACGGTTACAAATCCTAGGATCAAAGGAACCGAAGGTTTGAACTCGTTTAACTTTCCATAAACTGCAAGAGATATCGGGTAGATAACCAAAGCTCCTGCAGCGAAGAATAAAAAGTAAAAAAGACTTAAACCGATCTGATTATCTTTTAAAGCCTGCGTGAAAAGTGGAACAAATCGAGAGGAATAATTATAAGACCAGAAAATTAAAAATAGAAGGAGCACTCCTGCAAAAGAGATCCAATCCTTTTTGGTTTGAAAAAAATCCTTTAAACTTTCTTTTAATAAGCCCAAAATTCTCTCCGGATCGGTGATGCCCGATTCGGAGAGAATTTCCATTAATAGGGCCGAGGTCTATCGTTTTCAGATCAAATTTTAGGAAAGACCACTGATGCGATCCCAAATTCTTTCTCGAACTCGAAACTAGAGACCGCCTTGTTTTTTTTTGGAGGGATCATGGACATCGCTCTTTCCGTCATAGCAGTAATTGAAAGAGAAGGGTTCACTCCTAAATTTACAGGGATCATTGAGCTATCACAAACCCTTAGGTTTTTATAACCGTAGACTTTATTCTCGAAATCGATCACACCTTCTTCCGGATCCGAACCCATTACACAACCGCCCATAATATGCCCAGTGATAGGAGCATTCAGGAGGACATCGTTTAAAGAACTTCTAGGAATTCCTCCTATCTTTTTCGCGATCTTTCTTGCGGTCTGGTTTGCGATCGGAATATAAGAAGGCACCTTCTCGCCTGAACTGATAGCTGAAGTCATGGACTTCTCGAAAGGCCAGGACATTCTTCTTTTTCTAACCAGCTTTACTTTATTATCCAAGGTTTGCATGACTAGAAGAATAAGAGAATTTTTAGCAAAGCCGAAAGGCCAAGATGCTTTCAAAAAATAAATTGGCTGAGTGAACATTGTAAAAAAATATTTAAAAGGTCTAGGAAAGAAACCACCGCCATCAGTCAATACGCTCGCAAGAGTTCCAAAAAAGTCGGAACCTTTGGAATAACGCACAGGTTCTATATGAGTATGTTCGTCCGGATGAATGGAAGAAGTAATCGCAACTCCTCTAGAAAAATCCACATCCTTTCCAAACTTAGTAACTCCTAAAACTGTTTCACTATTCGTACGAACCTCATCTCCCAGACGAGTGGAGAGTCGTTTCATATTTCCTGCTTCCCTGGAGCGTAAAAGTAATCCTACTGTTCCCATCACTGCCGCAGAAAGTACTACAGATTTGGCTTTAAATTTTCTTTTAGGAGTTCCGAACCAACCGGTAGTAGATCGAGTAGAAAGTTGGTAACCGAATTCGCCGCTCGCATTCGGATCGGTTTCTCCTCTTTCATTTAACGGAACTAAATCCGTTACCTTCGTTTCAGGAAGGACTTTCGCTCCCAATTTTTCCGCAAAGAATAGATAATTTTTATCTAATGTGTTTTTAGAATTAAAACGGCATCCTACCATACATCCTCCGCAAAGATTGCAGGTAGTTCTTTCGGGACCTTCGCCCAGGAAATACGGATCTTTTACTGTTTGTCCCGGCTTTTCTCCGAAGAATACTCCAACTGGAGTTGCAGAAAAAGTTTCTCCTCTTCCCATTTCTTGTGCGATTTCTTTTAAGACGGCATCCGATCCGTCTAAGTGAGGATTTTGAACTACTCCTAACATTCTGGAAGCTACCTTGTAAAAAGGAAGCATTCCATCCTTACCACCAATCTTTTTATACGTAGGATGATTTAATGTTTTATCCGAAGGAACGTAAAGTGTGTTTGCATACACTAAAGAGCCTCCGCCAACTCCCGCACCGCTGACTAGAAAAAAGTCTTTTAAAAGATTCAATCTTTGGATCCCGTAAAAACCTAATCTAGGCATCCATAAATATTTATGAACCGACCAATTCGTTTTAGGAAATTCTTTTGCAGTCCATCTTTTTCCGGATTCGATCACTAAGACAGAATACCCTTTTTGGCTTAATCTCATGGCAGAAACACTTCCACCAAACCCGGAACCTACTATGATATAGTCGTAATCAAAATGAACGTTTGTTTTCTCTTCTGTCTTCATAAGTCCGACCTAAACATATCGATTTATTAACTCAATCCATTTTCGGACTTGACTATGCGTTCGAAAAACTTCTACTACTAATTCGTTTTATAATTCTCATAAAAAAATCGGAGCACTATATGCAAGAGTTGCCGAAAGTCTGCGTTATTGGCGCTGGCTCTAGTGGAATCACTGTTTGTAAATCACTTCAGGACAAAGGAATCCCTTACGACTGCTACGAAAAAGGAAGCGATGTAGGAGGTAACTGGAGATATAAAAACGACAACGGTCTGAGTAATATTTATAAATCACTACATATCAATACTCATAGAGATAGAATGGAATACAGAGATTATCCTATGCCGGATTGGTATGCGGATTATCCGAATCATGAACCTATACAAAAATATTTCGTGGATTATGTGGAGCACTTCGGACTTCGTAAAAATATAAAATTCAAAAATGGTGTCGCAAAAATAGAACCTCAAGACGACGGAACTTATTTAGTTACTAGCGAAAAGGGAGAGAAAATATTTTACGATGCTGTCATTGTAGCAAACGGCCATCATTGGTCTCCGCGTTGGCCTGAGCCTGGCTTCCCTGGTAAATTTAACGGAAAAATAATACATTCTCACGACTATGTGGATCCTGAACATCCCCTTCAATTGGTCGGTAAAAAAGTAATCGTATTAGGTATGGGAAACAGCGCCATGGATATTTCTGTGGAGTTAAGTCGTCCCGGAGTTGCAAAAAAAGTTTTCTTAAGTTCTAGGAGAGGTGCTTGGGTGATCCCGAATTATCTTTTCGGAAAACCATTAGACAAACAAACAGAGTTACTTCCTCCTGGAACACCTTTCTGGTTAAAACAATTTCTCTTCGGAACTATGTTAAAGATCGGAGTAGGAAAGATGGAAGACTTTGGCCTTCCTAAGCCGGATCATAAACCT
This sequence comes from Leptospira neocaledonica, assembly GCF_002812205.1. Lineage (NCBI taxonomy): Bacteria > Pseudomonadati > Spirochaetota > Leptospiria > Leptospirales > Leptospiraceae > Leptospira > Leptospira neocaledonica. Next base: position 11,583 of record NZ_NPEA01000002.1, on the reverse strand, counting down.
GGAGAAGCTCACCCAACCATTTCCCAAGATATTTTAGTACGCCTTGGAAGAGGAGATATCAAATACAAACCTGTAATCCAAGAATACAACGGGAACAAAGTAAAGTTTGCCGATGGCTCCGAAGAAGAAATTGATGCGATCATTTATTGCACCGGATATAACGTTAAGTTTCCATTCTTCAAACCTGAATTTATCTCCGCGCCCGAGAATCATCTTCCTCTATTTCATAGGACTTTCAAACCGGATCTAAATAATCTATTTTTTGTGGGATTATACCAGCCTTTAGGAGCCATCATGCCTCTTGCGGAATTCCAAGGAAAATGGCTGGCAGAATATCTGACTGGAAATTATAGCCTGCCTACAGTTGCAGAAATGCGAAAGCAGATCCAAGATTACGAAAAAAGAATGAAGAAAAGATACGTAACTTCTGCCAGACACACGATGCAAGTGGATTACGAGGACTTTTTATACTATATGCAGAAGGAACTAAAAGCAGGTAAAAAGAGAGCCTCTAAAAGTCTGCAAACATTACCTGTTCCATCCAAAGCAAAATACAAACAATCCGGGAAACAAAGCTCTTCTAATGTAAAATCGGAACCAAGGAAAAAAAGTGCTCTGGCAAAAGTTTGAAGCTCTAGCGGCCAGAACCTTACTTTCTCTTCCAGATTCAGTACTTAGGGTATTTGGAAGGGATATCAAAAGAGGAAGAACCTTAGATCCGAAGGTTCGAACTGCGCTACTTTTAGCCAAAATAAAACCGAAACCGGAGAACCTTCCCCCTCCCAAAGCGAGGGAACTTTTCAAAAATATAATGAGTTTTTTTGATTTAGAGAAGGAAGAACTCGCCAGAGTCGAAAACTTTTCTATTCCAGGAACAGGGTCTAGGATCAAGATAAGATTATATTCTTCTAATATAACCAAAGATTTAGAACCTTGTTTACTATATTTTCATGGAGGAGGATTCGTAATCGGTGATTTGGAGTCCCACGACCCACCTCTGAGGTACTTAGCAAAAACTTCGGGTCATGCAATACTCGCAGTCGATTATAGATTAGGCCCTGAACATATTTACCCTTCTTCTTGGGAAGATGCTTACTCAGCTTATAAATGGGTTAAAGAGAATGGAAAGGCACTCGGAATTGATCCGAAAAAGATAGCAGTAGGCGGTGATTCTGCGGGAGGAAATTTGGCAGTCTCTATTTCCACTCGGGCCAAAAAAGAAAAACTTAATCTTCCACAATTTCAAATGCTCATCTATCCTTGGATCGATCTAACCCAAGAAAGAAAGAGTGTAGAAGAATTCGCTAATGGATATGCTCTTACTATAGATCTACTTCGTTATTTCAAATATCATAGTGTGCCAAATTCAAAAGATTGGAAGGATCCAAGAGTCACACCTTTTCAACAAACGAATTTTTCACATACGCCTAAAACTTATATGTTGATCGCGGGATTTGATCCTCTACAGGACGAGGGATTAGCATATGCCGACCTTCTTCGGAAAGCAAAAGTAAAACTGGAAATCAAAACATACGAAACTTTGATTCATGGTTTTTTTAATTTAGGAAGAAGTGTTCCCGAAGCAAAAAATGCCTTAAACCAAATCGCACAATGGATCAAGATGGGATTTTCAGGAAAATAGAATTATTTTTTTATAAAGTATTTTATAGATCTAATATTTAGAAAGCTTTGTATACTAAATTATGTTGAACTGATTCTACAAAGTTAGACTTTGAAGAAGCCGCCTTTAAAAGATTTAAACCGGGGTCAGACTTATACGTAACCTTGTACGTATCTTCCATAATGGTTTCTATATTCAGAATTGTAGAATTTGGAACTAACTCCTTGATCTTCTCCGAACTAGTTCCAGAAACCAACTTGAAAATATATTCGTTAGGAACAATCCGACCGGGCTTCACATATTTACCTTTTTCAGAAGGGGGATTCTTAGGAAATCCCTGAGAAAATATAGAGAAAACACTCAGCGATATAAAAACGAAAACCCAAATCGTTTTCAAAAAGGATTTAAGGAACATCTACACTTAGATCCGTAGGTGCTTCTAAATTCCGGATCGCTCCATTTCCATTTGCAGCCTTTCCATACTTAGTATTGTTTTGCAGAGAACTGGTAGCAGTACCGCCTGCAATAATTGCTTTAATCGTATCCGAATAAGTAAACTTAGGATTAAAAGATCTCAATAACGCGGCTATGCCGGCCACATGGGGAGTAGCCATAGAAGTTCCATTGATCGTATTGTATTGAGCTGTATCATTAATATCTAAAGTAATCAGATTAAAAAGAGTAAGAGCTACCCCAGCTTTATTTATAGTGGAATCGGAAACGAATTCAAAGCCGAAATAACAAGTGGAAGAGCCGGCACAATTAGTCGCCGGCACTTCGAAGTTTGAAAGTATCGATCCATTACGTTCTCCGGAAAGACTTCCTACTTTATTAAAAGAACTGAATATAACCGAAGGAGTAGAAGAATTGGAAGCGTATAAATTGAGCCCATCATAACCGGCCTCGGTATCTAGATATAAATTCATTCTCGCAGTAACAGCTTCTGCACCTGAAAAAATTGGGATCGGAGCATAAAGCACAGAATACGTATTGGACGAGTATCCAAAACTTGAGGTACCTGCAAGTGCAGTGCTACAACTAATGGATAAGTAAAGAACGGAAGGAGGACAATTCGCCAAACCCCAGGAAGTTCCCGATATATTTATAGTTTGCCAGCTAGCAAAAGCTAAAGAAGAAGTCGCTTCCGCTCCTGCCCAAGTACTGCGAATATTTGTGCCAGGAGCACCTATATCCACTCTCTTTTTAGAAGTATCATAATTAGAAAAACTTGCTAACTGGAACTTCTGGTCCAAAGCAGCCACGCACAAAATATTTGCTTCATCATATTCGCATGGATAAGAATTGTCTGATTTTAAATCGTTACTTTCATTTCCGGCGGCAACCACGAATAACGCATCGTACTTACTACCTGCATTTGCCATCGCAGAACGCATCGCGGAATCGTAATCCGGACCACCCAGGCTTAAATTTAAAACCTTCGCACCGTTCCGAACAGCGAAATTAATCCCTTTAATGATGGTGGCGGTATCACCTGAACCCGATTGGTCCAGAACTCGAACTGCCATAATTTTTGCAGTCCAACAAACTCCAGCAACTCCGATACCGTTATTTCCTTTTGCTCCAATCGTACCTGCCACGTGAGTCCCGTGACCATTCAAGTCCATCGGATTAGAATCGTTGTCTGCATAATCCCAGCCATTAGAACATGCGCCTAAAGAAACTCCCTTATCTGAAACACAAGAAGCTGAGCTCCACATATTTGCATTTAGATCGACGTGATTATAATTCACTCCAGAATCTACGACTGCTACAATTGTGTTCGAACAATCTGTGCTCACATCCCAAGCACTTTCCATTCTCATGTCACTATTGCTTGTTCCAGGATTATTTGTGAGGTAAGTAAAAGTTATAACGCTCTGCCCTGTATTGTTCATTCCCCATAACTGATTATAAATTGGATCGTTTGGAGCAAGGCTTGCATGATAAATATAATTCGGCTGAACGTATTCTACGTCAGGATGAGTTGCATATTCAGCGACTGCCTCTTCTACAGTCTGGCCTTCTCTTAATTCTACTTGAGAAATCCCTGTCTCACCTAGATCGTTCAATAATTTTCCGTTAAAAGAACTAACTGCGTAAGATTTAACTGAATCACCTGCGTTGTCTTTGAACTTAACTAGAATCTCTGAAGATTTGAATTTTATTTTAGAATCTCTTTTATAATACTTTTTATTATCAGTATTCCCCACTGGATCCAAAAGTTTAGACAAGGTAGGGACTACTTTTGTCTCCTTCTCGGCAAATAGATAACCTATAGACAAAATTGAAAAAATGAGAGTGAATAGAATGAATTTATTTTTCATAAGATTTCTTTAATATCCTGGAGAACTTACTTTTGCTTGGATCGCTTTAGAGAATGCCGATCCAGTAGTCGGGTTAAATTGAGAAAAAGATTTTACCCGAATATACCAGGTCCCGGCAGAACTTACGGTAATTGTTTTATAATTCGGAGTATAAGGATCTCCTGCGTATACAATATCTGCATCGCAGGTTACTCCGGCTCCTTCTGCGCTAAAATCGGAGTCTTTTTTATAACATACCCTGTAAGCACCCGAAGCCATATGAACCGCATGCTCTTTAGAATGTGCCCAAGTTACGATAATATCCCTTCTTCCACCCGCTCCTGAAACGCCCAGAACAGAACTAGAAGCATTCCCACCGTTTCCGTTACTCGTTGTTAAAGTAATCGTAGCAGACTTGGAGCCCAAACTAGTCGGGCTAAATTTAATCAAAAATGTAGCAGAAGCATTCGGAGCAAGGCTTGTAACAGAAGGCTGAACCACCGTAAATTCTCCTGGATCAGTTCCGCTTAAAGACACAGGAGTACCGGATAGATCTAAATTAGAACTTCCTAAATTACGAATCGTAATTGTTCTACTAGCGGATACGGCTCCAGGAAAAACGCTTCCGAAGGAATAAGAAAATCCGGTGCCGCTTGTAATATCTCTCGTGATATTATTATTATCAGAATACGTTACTGAAATCCCAGGAACATTTCCAGAAGTTCCTACTCCGGAAAGACCAAGAGCATAACTCGAAATATTAGGATCATTGCTATCGATGGAGATCGAAGCGGAAAATGTAGTAACAGAAAGTGGACTGAAAGATATCGTAAATACGTAAGTTTTCTTAGGTGAGATCGTAACGGCTGAACCATTCTCACCGAATGAGCCAGCATCAGTTCCACTTAAGGAAATATTAGAAATTACTAAATCTTGATCTCCGTTATTTTTAACAGTAATCGTTTTTGAAGAAGTCTCACCGGATGAAGCATAAAAATTTGTTTGGGCATTCGGGATAAAATTAAAACCACTTTCCGAAACCTGGATTGCGGGAGCAGGTGCTTCCGTTCCGGTCCCTTTCAAATATAAAATATAAGTACCAATATTCGGGTCATCCGAATTGATGATCAAGTACGCAGATTTTACGCCTGCAGAACTAGGTTGAAAACTGATCTGAAAAGAGCTAGAATCCCCATCCGCTAAACTGGTGCTCGAAGGTTGGGAATCGATCACATATTGAGAAGAATGTATTCCACTTTTAGAGACCGCGTCCGGATTACCCGTCAGAGTAACGGTAAAGCTCCCATTATTTTCAATCTTCAAAGTATTAGAAGATGAAGAAGTAACTAAAACTGAACCTAAGGAAAGTGTAGAACCGGAGGAATATCTTTTACCTTCCGAATCGGATACATGTAAACCTTTGATACCCGAGGCAGAAGGTAAAATCGGAAGTAATGATGTCCCTCCCCCTCCTCCACAATTCAACTGGGGAAGGAATCCCGCCAAAACACATAAGATAAAAATAAAACGATAATAACCTGAGCCCAATCTCGAATCCTTATTATGTTGAAATTCCTAGAAAGGGAATCCAATATAAGTTATGATATTATAAACAAATAGAGACAATAATTTCTCTAATCTATTGCCGAATGTGTAGGAAGGTATGTCCAGAAAAATACGATCTTGAAATCAGGAAGAATTGGCAGAATAACTCTAAAAAACGTTGAAAAAATGGAACTTATAAGTGGAAACTCATCCGAGCCTTTTGAGTCCTTTAATTCCAAATTATTTTGAAATCAGATTGTGATAATTTGGAAAGAAAAAATTTCGATATTTTGCTTTAGATCGCCTTACATGAATAAAATACTTGGACCTCGGATTCTGCGAATGCCGATAGGTAGTAAGAGCCCAAAAACCTCGTCCAATAGAGATTTATGACCCTCAGAAAATATTCCGTCTTTCTATATATTTCGGTTTTATTCTTCCATCTCCCCGCTTTTGCGCTCGGAACCTATTCGGAAGGCTGGACGGTCGCAAAATTAATCCAATTCGAGAGCCGAGGAATCGTTTACGAATCTTACGAAGGTGTGATCGAAGTTCTTACCTACGATCCGGCAGAAGAATGTGACGAGGTAAGGGACGAATGTTATAGGCCAATGCGCAAAAAAGCTAATATCAGCGTGCGCCCTGAAAATGCAGATGTAGTGAATTTTCTGATGAAAAATCTGAATCAAACGATAGTCATCCAGTTCAGAATCCATAGGATACAGCCTATTGCTCTTTCCAGTAGTATAGAACTAATCGGCGCACAATATCAAGAAAATATAATACCTCATAGCACACCAATTAAAGATCCCAGTGGGCGAATTACTGTTTGGGTCCAGGCCCATGATACTTCTCAGCCGATCGATAAGATGGTAACTCGAAAGACTGGAGGAAAAAGAAACTTCTCTGTGATGGGAAGAATCCTGAGTTTAGAATATAAAGGAACAATTGTAGGGACCTACGAAGGCCTTTATATGGACGAGTCTAAAGGAAGAATACATCCATTCTCCATAACTTCCGAGGAAATGGCGGAATACGCTTGGAAAGCGATGAAGTATACCGGTAAATATTATCTGGGGGTCTCTGTTGCTTTTGTAACTGGTGTCAGAGAGTCACATTACGATCTATTCGAGATTAACTTTAAGGAACCGGCTGGCTCTCAGGAAAAGCCTAAAAACTAAAATTGCTTAAGTAAGATTTAGAATCCGAAGTGAATTGTTTACAAACCAGATAACCTTCGTTTCCGTTACCGGTTAAAACAAGTACCTCTATATTGCCTGAAAAATTCCCCGACAAATCTTCTCTAATATAAACTTTTGCATCTGCAAGTTCAATCGGAGCTTCCAATCCAAAATGAAAAATATCCCAAGCTAATTCTTCCTTCCAAAAACTTTCGTCGACCTGATTCCCTTTTTTCCAACCTTGTTTTAGAAAAAGTTCAGGAGAAACTTTCAAATTGAAATGAGCATATACATTGTGATCAGAAGGTTCGGCAAAAATTCTCAAATCACGAGTATCCGCCAATTTATGGATCTCCACATAATAGGCGGCATCTTTTACCATTCCTAAGGAAGGATCTTGGATCTCGTACAAATCGCCCTCACAATTCGAGCTCACTACAAAAGATAGCACGAACAGTAGGATATAAACGAAATGTCTGAACGAGAATCTCATATTCTATTATACGATAATAATTAACATCGAGAGACATGGTTTTTTTCAAAATTTCGGAGAAAATCGATTTGGAAATAAGTTTCTAAGATTTTTAGGCAAGAGTATACCAATCGGTATATACACTTGTATACCCTGGGGATAACTTTCTTCTATCGAAAAAAATCTTGGATTGGCATCAACATCGAATTTTTGGGAACCTTTTTTGATTGGAACTTTTCGATAAATATCCGAAATATTCCTCTGTGTAAACAATCGCCGATTATTGTAGCCGACCTATGAAAATTCCTAAACACTTTGTATTCGTATTATTCATTTTCTTTTTCTTTATCCAAAAATGCTCTATTGTTATTTTAAGAAATTCTCAAAAATTAGATAGAGAAGGTATCATTTCGGAAAACAAACCAGATCTTTCTCAGTTAGGAATTATTATTATTTATGAAACTGACAATTCGTTAAATATAAATGAAAGTATACTTACGGTTAAAGAAAATATCGAAAAAAGGATACATCCTAATTCTGGAATAAAGCTTATCGGTTTTCATCAGATTGACGGATATTCAAAACTTGAAGGCCAATTGAAGAACGTTTTAGTATTACGCGTTTCTCATTTTGCACATAGACGACATTGGTCTCTTTATTCTTCTATTTTTACCTTGTTCTTGCTACCAGGCCTCGAATCTCAAGATTTTCGCTTAAAAGCAAACTTATACGATAGAAATGGGGAAGAAATCGCATTACCTGAAATAGAAAAAGAAACTGTGTACAGACAAATTTGGCAAGGTTGGCTTTTTCTACCTTTCTTTTGGACATCCGAAAAAGAATCTATGGTTGCTACCAATATAATGAAAGTAGTTCGTGAGCTTAGAGAAGCATCACCTCAAATAGTAAAACTCCAAGGACCCGTCCAATCAGATTATAAAATCGTAAAGGTTAAAAATTTAGATTTTGGGACAAAGACAATTCAGGCAAGGATTACCTCTTTGCAAAGGGTTGATTCTTTTAGAATGCAACTCACAGGTGGAGGCGGTCCACCAAGAATAAGAATCATATATCCAGAAAACCCGGAAGAAAATTTTATAAAAGTAACGGCAAACTTCGAAAACCCTTCCGATGCAAATGCAAAGGTGAGCCCAATACTATTTTCTTTATCGCCGAAATATAAACAAGTTCATGGAACAGAAATGTTTTCCGGCGAAGATGATTCCTCCGGGTTACTTATGAATATGGCATCTCATATAGAATTTATATCATTCGATCCGAAACAACTTTTTCTTTTCAAAAAGCCATACGAAACTTTTGACCTAAGACCTAACGAGAGTATGGGGAGGGTATTTTATTTTCGCTATCCTAAGTCAAAGGAGCCGACTTTTTATACTTATGATGGGATGCCGTTGGTTACGGATAAGTGAGCTGAAGTTTTAGTATTTGGCCTTCAGCATACATAATAAAACTATTATTTACTAATGCTCCGTTGGGATTCAAAAGAAAAATAAATTATATCTAAATTACTTTATATTTTATATGTAAAATTAGCAAAACTTATAAAACGAGAAAATTTTCCTTTATTTATTAATCTACCGTCTCGCACTTCAAAAGATTCTGAATTATTATATAAAATAATGGGATATATGTTCACGAAGCCGATTATTTTCTCAGGAAAATTTTTATCGAATTGCAACAGCTGTTCCTTTTTATTTTTACCTTTTTTATCTGAACTTTGAAGTTTGTTATCTCCGTAAAGAATGAAGATTGTATCACCAATTGCATCTATATCCCTTATAAAGACAGATAAGCCTTTATCTTTGCGAGAGAGTACTATCGTATTTTCAAAATCGCTAACCCGATCTATATATTGGATCCAATACTTACCGGAACTGTATTTGACCTTGTATATTTCCTCCATTCTTGCAATGGCTTTTTTAACTTGCGCCTTACCAGATTTTATATTTAAAATCAAAACTTCGGAAAGAAAGCCATTCTCACCTTCAATGCCACATACAACTAATATCTCATCCTGTGGGCCGCTAGCTACTATCGATAATTTTAAGCCAGCTTTACATTCAAACAAATCTATAATATCGATCAATTTTCCGTTAACTATATTAAAGCTTCTCAGCTTATTGCCGGATATTATGAACTGTCCGTCCACAAGCGAATCAGAAAAAGGAAGAGAGCCTACTTCAGTAAGTTTTGATGAAGAATCACATAATAATACCTTCTTTTCCGAGGCCGATACAACCTCTTCTAGTAAAGTATATTTAGAGCTTGCGGAGCTATACATTGTCTTAACGCCGCTGCCACAGTAAATTTCATTGTTATTTTTAGGAAAAACCTCTTTAGAAAGGGTAAAGAGAATTATTAAAAATAATATGATTCTATGGAAATTGAAATAGATACTATTCATAGAGATCACTGTAAGGTGATTGGTTAATCCTTATATTACGAAGATTTTTATACAATCGATACGCAGCTGTTACGTCCCAATTGTCATTGATAACATTGGATGTGTAATAACCGTTAACTGTTTTCACCATAAAGTTATTAATGTAAGACATTTTATTTCCTGGTATGGCTCCAAATAAATTCAATCCAGTATTTGCCAAACGATTTGCCGTTAATACAGTATGGAAATTCTTTATAGCACGTAATTCGGCATCAATGGCTCTTCCTTGGCCTCGATCGCAAGCCGCCCCCACACAATCAGGATTATTATACACCTCGTTGATATAGACTTTCATACCTTTTTCAAAACTTTCGAAATCATAGTTTTGAACAGCCGTAGACAGTTTATTTATATACTCGACGCGATTACCAGCTGCATCAGCAAGTGACTGATGATATTGAGCAGTCATTTTGCTGTTGCGAATATCAGCCATAATTGACCTTGCTTCAGCTTCTGTCCTGGCATATTGCAATTGATTTGTTAATCTATTAACTTCGGCAAGAGCCTTATTTCTAGAATCAAGCCTTGCGTCTCGCTCAATTACTCCGTCTGCCTTCAATTGCTCGGTCATATCTGTATAAAGAGTTTGGGCCATGCTTGCGCTTGTCATTGCTTCGCCCAATGTTATTCCAGCCATACCCGCTGAGGCTAAATTATCTAAAACACCTAACGCGGTTCCCAATTTGCCTAATTTATTTTTTAAGATTAGTTTATCAGCAGCATCAATTACTCCTTGGCCAATGGAACCATCAGATATCATGGTCATAATTTTGTCTTTGTCTGAGCCGGCTAATGTAACGTTTTCTATAATTGAGATAATGCGCTGGTAACGTTCACTTCCTTCTTTTTGATAATTATGAACTAGTACTCCGGCTTTCGAAACAAAGTAAGTGTGGTTTTCTTCTACCTCGAAGTTATAAACGGTATCATTCCGAATAATTTCCACTACTGAAGCAATGGTTGCGGTTTTACCTTCGGCTGTAACCGACAAGTCGCCCTGCATTAAATCTTTAGCATTCACCCATAGGCCTTGTTGTAAATAGAATGGGTGATTCCAAGTAGTTTCTATCGAAGTACCGTCTGTATAAGTAATTTTCAGAATGGTAGTAGTCGGGTTTACGAAAGTTTCAGTTACAGTCCTATATTCGTTCTGGCTAGTTTCTTCATCCCAAGAAAGAACAATATCACCCACCTGAATGGTCTCGATCGGTCTTTGCCCATCTTTGGTCCAAACTAAAGTTCCAGCGACAAAACAGCTTCTAAAGACTACCTCGCCTTTATCATTTATATAAGCAAAATCACCGAAGGCATTTCCTGCGATTTGGTTTAAATAGATCTTAGCTTGGTCACCAATTTGACTAATAAAACCATCGTCAGCAGAACCATGCTGATCTTTCCCTTGTGTATCTACCGCTGCAACAGCTGGAGAATTTTTAATCGCATCTTTAAGGCCTTTGTTCCCGTTCACATAAGCTTCGTTGTGAACTGCACCCATCATTTCATTCAAGGAAGCGAGAGCCGATTGTCGTAAATTCGGATCTGCATCCGGATTGCGAACTGTATCAGAAAGATTCTGAATCACTTCAGGAAGATTTTCCGGTTTTACACCGTAACTATCCGCAATTGCCTTTAAACTATCGCTATTCGCAATCAAATTAGGATCTTTTAATACATCTCCATAGGTTCCAGCAACCTTCATTTGAGCTTCTTTCTTGGCTTTATCAGCCAGATTTTGAGCCGTCATAATGGTATAATCATTACCGAAGTTCGTATTTGCAGTAACCGGTCCCCAAGAGTTACTATTAGAATCGAAAGAAATTCCCAAAGCTTGGTTTCCTAAAATATCAGCACCTAGGTCGACTGTTCCATCTGCATTGATGGTTAAAGAGCCGCCGAGTCCAAGTTTATTAGCAGCCCCTCCCCCACAGTTGTTCTCTCCCATATCACAACCGAATCCCATGAAGATGGAAGGTTTCTGATCGGTGTCTGTGCTTAGG